>NZ_JBNYXT010000006.1:0-234533 GCF_051380795.1 Janthinobacterium leeuwenhoeki | reverse complement strand
GCGGATACGGCATCCAGTTACCCGGTCTTGATATGCCTACCAAGATTTTGACAGCGGTCGATACCGTTCGCAATATCACGAACGGCATGAAGGGAATAATACAAGGTCGGATTAGCGCACAGCGCGTAATCCGACAACACCCTGAAGCATGCAATACCAGATTTACACCTTCAAAAATTCTTCTTTCCCACCCAGCCAGCGCGCCAGGTGCGCTTCCACGGTAGCGGCGGCGGCCGCCGTGGTGGCGTGCAGCAAATCGTGCGCCACGTCGCGCGCCTGGTCGACCAACCATTGATCCGTTTCCAGGTCGGCGAAGCGCAGCATGGCCTGGCCGGACTGGCGCGCGCCGAGGAACTCCCCGGGGCCGCGGATTTCCAGGTCGCGGCGGGCAATTTCAAAACCGTCCGTCGTTTCGCGCATGGTCATCAGGCGCTGGCGCGCCACGCCGCCCAAGGGGCCTTGGTACAGCAGCAGGCAAACGCTGGCCGCCGTGCCGCGACCCACGCGGCCGCGCAACTGGTGCAGCTGCGACAGGCCAAAACGCTCGGCATGCTCGATCACCATCAGCGAGGCGTTCGGCACGTCGACGCCTACCTCGATGACGGTGGTGGCCACCAGCACATGGATATCGCCGGCGATGAAAGCATCCATCACTTCCTGCTTTTCCGCCGGCTTCAAACGGCCGTGCACGAGGCCCACCTGCAGCGCTGGCAGGGCTTCGGCCAGCATCATGTAGGTGTCGGTGGCCGTCTGCAACTGCAGCGCTTCCGATTCCTCGATCAGCGGACAGACCCAGTACACCTGCCGGCCCTCCAAGGCGGCCGCGTACACGCGGGCGATGACTTCGTCGCGCCGGTTCTGGTCGATGGCGCGCGTGACGATGGGGCTGCGTCCCGGCGGCAGCTCGTCGATCACCGACACTTCCAGGTCGGCGTAATACGTCATGGCCAGGGTGCGCGGGATGGGCGTGGCCGACATCATCAACTGGTGCGGCACGGCCGCGCTGTCGCCCTTGTTGCGCAGGGTCAGGCGCTGGCCCACGCCGAAGCGGTGCTGCTCGTCGACGATCACCAGTCCCAGTTTGGCAAACAGCACGTTATCCTGGATCAGCGCATGCGTGCCGATCACCAGCTGCGCTTCACCCGATTCGATCAAGGCCAGCGCCGCCGTCTTTTCCTTTTTCTTCAGGCTGCCCGTCAGCCAGGCGACCTTCACGCCCAGCGGCTCCATCCAGGCGGCGATCTTGCGGAAGTGCTGTTCGGCCAGGATCTCCGTGGGTGCCATCAGCGCGGCCTGGTAGCCGCTGTCGATGGCTTGCGTTGCCGACAACGCCGCCACCACCGTCTTGCCGCTGCCGACGTCCCCTTGCAGCAAGCGCTGCATCGGATACGGCTGGTGCAGGTCGGCGCGGATTTCCTCGAGCACGCGGGCCTGCGCGCCCGTCAGCTTGAAGGGCAGGGCGGCGCCAAAGGCATGCGACAGGGTGCCGACGATGGGCAAGGAGGCGGCGCCTTTCGAGCGGCGTGCGCGCTGGGCGCGTTTCAGCGACAGCTGCTGCGCCAGCAGCTCATCGAACTTCATGCGCACCCAGGCCGGGTGCGAGCGGTCCATCAGCGCGCTTTCATCGATCTCCTGCGGTGGGTAGTGCAGCAGGTGTACGGCGGCACGGAACGGCGACAGCTGCATCTGGCGCAACAAATCGTCAGGCAAGGTATCCTGCCAGTCGATGCGGCGCATGGCATCGGCGATTTCGCGCCGCAGGACGTGCTGCGACAGGCCTTCGCCGGACGGGTAGACGGGCGTCAGGGCCGTGGGCAGCGGTGCGCCCTCGTTGACCACTTTATACGTCGGGTGCACCATCTCGGCGCCGAAAAAACCGTGTTTGAGTTCGGCGCGCGCGCGTACCCGCGTGCCTTCGGCCAGTTGCTTGACCTGGCTGCCATAGAAATTCATGAAACGCAGCAGCAAATTGCCCGTTTCGTCGGCGATCGTCACCAGCAATTGCTTGCGCGGCTTGAAATTGACTTCGCACTTGGTGACGATGCCCTCGACTTGCCAAGACTCGCCACCGCGCAGGCAGGCGTCGCGGATGGTGTAGACACGGGTCTCGTCCTCGTAGCGCATCGGCAGGTGCAGCACCAGATCCATATCCGTGCGCAGGCCCAGTTTGGCCAGCCGGCTTTCCGTGCTGACCACTTTTTTGGCGGCTTTCGGCTTCGTGGGCAGCTTGGCTGCGGGAGGAAGATCAGGCTTTGGATCGGACATATGCAAGGTTTTGGTGCCGCTAGCGTAAAATAGAGGGTTGTCCGGCACACCCTGTGCGTACCGCAGTCATAGTATTGCGGCGGATTATTGTAATGCCTGTATAGGCGCACAGTATAGTGCCAGATGTTCCATTGCGCACTCCTAATCATTTTTGACGTACTTTTGAAGCAAAACGCATGTATTCGCTTTCCGATTTCGATTTTAATTTGCCGCAAGAAAACATTGCGCAAACTCCGTTGGCCGAGCGCAGCGCCTCGCGCCTGTTGCATCTGGACGGCGATACCCTGGTCGACCGCCAGTTCGCTGACATCGTCGGGCTGTTGCAAGCGGGCGACCTGCTGGTGATGAACGATACGCGCGTGTTGAAAGCGCGTTTCTTTGGCGTCAAGGAAAGCGGCGGCAAGATCGAGGCGCTGGTCGAGCGCGTGCTCGATGAGCGTACCGTGCTGGCCCAGGTGCGCGCGTCGAAGTCGCCGCCGCCCGGTTGCCGCATCCGCCTGGCAGACGCGTTTGACGTCACGGTGGGCCAGCGCGCCGGTGAATTCTTTACCCTGCATTTCGAAGCCGACGTGTTCGAGCTGATCGAGGCGCATGGCCGTTTGCCGCTGCCGCCCTACATCGAGCACGATGCGGACGCATTCGACGAAACGCGCTACCAGACTGTCTTCAACAGGGTGCCGGGTGCTGTCGCCGCGCCAACGGCCGGCTTGCATTTCGATCAGGCCCTGCTTGATCAACTGAAGGCCAAGGGCGTCAACTTTGCCTATGTGACCCTGCACGTGGGCGCGGGCACCTTCCAGCCCGTGCGCACGGAGGTGCTGGCCGAACACAAGATGCATACCGAGTGGTACACCATGCCGCAGGACACCGTCGACGCCGTGCGCGCCGCGCAACTTGCCGGGCGCGACGTGGTCGCCGTCGGCACGACCAGCTTGCGCGCGCTGGAATCGGCCTCGCAAAGCGGCCAGCTGGTGGCGGGCAGCGCCGATACGGCCCTGTTCATCACGCCCGGCTATGCCTTCAAAACGGTGACGCGCCTGATTACCAACTTCCATTTGCCGAAGTCGACCCTGCTGATGCTGGTGTCGGCTTTTGCCGGCTATGCGCCGATCCGCAGCGCCTACGCGCATGCGATCGCGCAGAACTACCGTTTCTTCAGCTATGGCGACGCGATGCTGCTCACCACGCAATCGCGCGCTGCGCTGAACCTTGATACTCCCGTGAAAGACTGACCATGCTGGAATTTACACTACTCAAGACCGACACGAGCGGCCTGACCAAGGCACGCCGCGGCACCTTGAAACTCAACCATGGCGTCGTGCAGACGCCGATCTTCATGCCAGTGGGCACTTACGGCACTGTCAAGGCGATGTCGCCGCTGGAACTCAACGAGATCGACGCGCAGATCATTTTGGGCAACACCTTTCACTTGTGGTTGCGTCCAGGCAACACCGTCATGGAAAAATTCGGCGGCTTGCACGGTTTCATGGGCTGGAACAAGCCGATTTTGACCGATTCCGGTGGTTTCCAGGTGTTTTCGCTGGGCGCCATGCGCAAGATCACGGAAGAGGGCGTGCATTTCAATTCGCCCATCAACGGCGATAAATTGTTCCTCTCGCCGGAAGTGTCGATGCAGGTGCAGCGCGTCCTGAATTCCGACATCGTCATGCAGTTCGACGAATGCACGCCGTACGAAATCGAAGGCCGTCCGGCCACCATCGAGGAAGCGGCCAAGTCCATGCGCATGTCCTTGCGCTGGGCGCAGCGCTCGAAGGACGAGTTCCACCGTGGTGAAAACCCGAATGCGCTGTTTGGCATCGTCCAGGGCGGCATGTTCGAAATGCTGCGCGACGAGTCCCTGGCCAAGCTGGAAGAGATCGATTTCCCCGGCATCGCCATCGGCGGCCTGTCCGTGGGCGAGCCGAAGGAAGACATGATGCGCATGCTGGCCCACGTGGGCCCGCGCCTGCCGGCCAACAAGCCGCATTACCTGATGGGTGTGGGTACGCCGGAAGACCTGGTGGCCGGTGTGTCGAACGGCATCGACATGTTCGATTGCGTCATGCCGACGCGTAACGCCCGCAATGGCTGGCTGTTTACCCGTTTTGGCGATATCAAGATCAAGAACGCCAAGTACAAGGAAGACCAGGCACCGCTGGACGAGACCTGCAGCTGCTATGCCTGCCGCAATTTCTCGCGCGCCTACCTGCACCATTTGCACCGCTCCAAGGAAATCCTCGGCGCACGTCTGAATACCATCCACAACCTGCATTACTACCTGGACTTGATGCGCCAGATGCGTGAAGCGCTGGACGAAGACCGTTTCCATGCGTTTACCCTGCAATTCCATGCGGAACGCGCACGGGGAACTTAAGAAATGCTTAGGTTCATGGGCCGCGAGGCCCTGAGCCGATGTTTTCGAGATTGGTGCTTGGACTGGGGCGATAAAGCATTGCATAATGCTTTTTTAGCCCCAATTGAAGTTGCCATGCCTGCAATTCCGGGGATGGCCTTTTGCCAATGCTAGAATACAGCGCTGTTTTTTCAAACTGATTAGAACTGGAGTCACCGTGTTTTTCATTTCCAACGCTTATGCGCAAGACCCAACCGGAGCCCTGGGCCTCGGCGGCAACCTGACCAGCTTCCTGCCGCTGGTATTGATGTTCGTGGTCATGTATTTCCTGATGATCCGCCCACAGCAAAAACGCGCCAAAGAACAACGGGCGATGATGGATGCGCTGGCCAAGGGTGACGAAGTCGTCACCGCCGGCGGCATGCTGGGCCGTGTTGTCAAGGTAGTGGACGCTTACGTCACCATCGAAGTGGCGAGCGGCACCGAAGTCACGGTGCAAAAGAGCTCCATTACCACCTTGCTGCCTAAAGGCACCCTGAAGGCACTGTAATTCCTCGCTGTCATTGCTTCGGCAATGATGACCGGGGCGGCTACCCGCCGCCCTTCGCGACGCCTCCGACGCTCAACACTGAACGCTGAATCACTATGAATCGCTATCCTGCCTGGAAATACATCATCATCGTCGTCGCCTTATTGCTGGGCGCACTCTATACGGCGCCCAATTATTTCGGTGAGTCACCGGCGCTGCAAGTAACCAGCGGCAAGTCGACTGTCAAAGTGACGGGCGAGCTGATGACGCAAGTCGAGCAAATATTGACGAAAGAGAACGTCAAGTCGGAAGGTGTCACCATGGATGGCGCCGGCAATCTCGCCTCCGTGCGCGCGCGTTTCGCCGATCCCGATACCCAGTTCAAGGCAAAACTGGTGCTGGAAAAGGACCTGAACCCCGATGCCAGCGATCCCGCGTACATCGTGACGGTCAATCTGCAAGCCAATACGCCGATGTGGATGCAGAAATTGCATGCCTTGCCCATGTACCTGGGCCTGGATTTGCGCGGTGGTGTGCACTTCCTGATGCAGGTCGATGCGAAAGCCGTACTGAACAAGAAAGTCCAGGGCGTCCAGTCCGCCGCGCGTAGCGTGTTGCGTGACAAGAATATCCGCCACGCCGGCATCGAGCGCGTGGGCGACAGCGTGCAGATCAACTTCCGCGACGCTGAAACGCGCCTGAAGGCCAAGAATGTCCTGTCCGACCAGATGACGGAACTGGCGTTCGCCGATGCGGGCGAAGGCAGCGATTTGAAACTGAACATCACCCTGAAACCGGCGGCCCTGAAGGCGACCGTCGATGAAGGTGTGAAACAAAATATCTCCACCTTGTCCAAGCGCGTCAACGAGCTGGGCGTAGCCGAGCCGCTGATTCAGCAGCAAGGCCCTGACCGCATCGTGGTGCAATTGCCTGGCGTGCAGGACGTGGCCCGCGCGAAAGCCATCATCGGCCGCACGGCAACCCTGGAAGTGCGCCTGGTCGATGAAAGCATCGTGCCTGGCACCGAACTGTCGAGCGCCATCCCATTCAACTCGGAACTGTTCACTGTCGGCAAGGGCGTCCCTGTCGTGCTGGCGAAAGACGTGATCCTGACGGGCGACTATATTTCCAGCGCCACAGCCAGCTTCGACCAGAACCAGCAAGCGGCCGTGTCGATCGACTTGAACGGCGACGGCGGACGCAAGATGCGCGAAGCGACGCGCGAACGCGTGGGCAAGCGCATGGCCATCGTGCTGTTTGAAAAAGGCAAGCCGGAAGTGTTGTCGGTTGCGACCATTCAGCAGGAACTCGGTTCGCGCTTCCAGATCACCGGCATGGGCGGCGCCGAAAACGCGAATGAACTGGCGCTGCTGCTGCGCTCGGGTGCCCTGTCCGCACCGATGACCGTCATCGAGGAACGCACGATCGGACCGCAACTGGGTGCGGAAAACATCGCCAAGGGCTTCCACTCGACCTTGTACGGCTTCATCGCCATCGCCATCTTCATGATCGCCTACTACATGCTGTTCGGCGCCTTCAGCGTGCTGGCGCTGGCCGCCAACCTGCTGTTGCTGATCGCTTTGCTGTCGATGATACAGGTGACCCTGACTTTGCCGGGTATCGCCGCGATCGCGCTGGCGCTGGGTATGGCGATTGACGCCAACGTGCTGATCAATGAACGTATCCGCGAAGAGCTGCGCGCCGGCAATACGCCGCAAGCGGCGATCGCTGCCGGTTTCGACCGCGCCTGGGCCACGATTCTCGACTCGAACGTGACCACCCTGATCGTCGGCCTGGCGTTGCTGGCCTTCGGCAGCGGTCCCGTGCGCGGCTTCGCTGTCGTGCATTGCCTGGGTATTCTGACCTCGATGTTCTCCTCCGTGTTCGTCTCGCGCGGCGTGGTCAACCTCTGGTATGGCCGCAAGAAAAAGCTGACGACCTTGTCGATCGGCACGGTGTGGGTGCCGGGCATCAGCAAATAAGCCACGGCCCCGACTCACCCAATAGCGTCAACAGCGATAGCGTCCGGTGGCACAGCCGCCGGACGCACAGAATAGAACTCAGAGGATTTCATGGAATTTTTCCGGATCAAAAAAGATATTCCCTTCATGCGCCATGCGTTGATTTTCAACGTGATTTCGGCCGTGACCTTCCTTGCCGCCGTCTTCTTCCTGTTCCACAAGGGCTTGCACCTGTCCGTGGAATTCAAGGGCGGCACCCTGATGGAGGTGAAATACCCCAAGGCGGCCAATCTCGAAGGCATACGCGGCACCCTGATCGGCATGGGCTATGAAGAACCGGGCGTGACCAGCTTTGATACGGCGCGCGACGTGATGATCCGCCTGCCGGTGGAAAAGGGCGTCAGCGCCGCGAACACGTCGCAGCGCGTGTTTGACGCCCTGTGCAAGGCCGAGCAAGGCACGACCAAAGATATCGATACCGTCACTGCAAAGGGTGAGCATGTGCTCAAGAGCGCGTGCATGGACACGGCCGGCAACGAGGCAGTTGTCTTGCAGAAAGTCGAATTCGTCGGCCCGCAAGTGGGCGACGAACTGACGCAGAACGGCTTGAACGCGCTGGTGATGGTGATTATCGGCGTGATGATCTATCTGGCCATCCGCTTCGAGTGGAAGTACGCTGTCTCTGCCATTATCGCCAACTTGCATGACGTGGTGATCATCCTGGGCTTCTTCGCCTTCTTCCAGTGGGAATTTTCGCTGACGGTACTGGCGGCGATCCTGGCGGTGCTGGGCTACTCGGTCAACGAATCGGTGGTGATTTTTGACCGTATCCGCGAAAACTTCCGCAAGCAGCGCAAGGCGACCGTGCATGAAGTGATCGACAGCGCGATCACCAGCACCATTTCGCGTACCATCATCACCCACGGTTCCACCCAGATGATGGTGCTGTCGATGCTGATCTTCGGCGGCCAGACCCTGCACCATTTCGCACTGGCGCTGACCATCGGTATCTGCTTCGGTATTTACTCGTCCGTGTTCGTCGCGGCCTCGATCGCCATGTGGCTGGGCGTCAAGCGCGAAGACTTGATCAAGCCGGTCAAGGAAAAAGACGAAACCGACGGCGCCGTGGTGTAAGCGCAGGGCTTTTTGCAGGTTGAATGAAGAACGATCACCGTTTGCGGTGGTCGTTTTTTTTGTGGTGGATGACGATGAAGCGTTTTTTATGCGTAGGTGTAATGGCGGGCGTGACGGCGTCGGCCGGCGCCGCCGATTTCAGCCGCACTGGCAGTGACAGCATCGCCATGCGCGGCCCGATTGCCGAAGGCGACGTGGACAAGCTGCGGCTGCTGGCCGCGCCCGGCACCGCGCTGTTGCGCGTGAATAGCGACGGTGGCGATCCGCAGGCAGCCATGCAGCTGGGCCGCTATCTGCGCCAGCAGCAGTGGCGCCTCGCCGTCGACACGGTGTGCGCGGGCAGCTGCGCCCTGTATGTGTTCCCGGCCGCTCGCTACAAAAGCATACCCGGTGGCGCCGTGCTGGCGCTGCAGGAATCGGCTTTCCTGCGCGCGCAGGCTGGTCCGGCGCACATGCGCCGCAGCCTTATCGAGGTGGGCGTGGTGGCCGATGAGCTGGACCGTGAAACAGCGGCGCTGGCGGCACAATTGGCCGACACGGCGGCGCTGGAAGCGGCGTTTGCCGCCGAGCTGGGCATTGCCCCCGCCTTCTATCGCGATTTCCGGCAAGTGGCGGCGCAGGCCGATAGCGTGCGCCAGCGTTTTCCCGACCAGGAGGCGGCCGTCTACTGGTGGCCCGCCGCCGCCCGGCTGCAGCGCTGCTACGGCATTGCCGGCGTGAAAGAGGGCACGCGCGCGGCGCGCCTGGCGCCTGACGGCTATCTGTACGTGCCGGCCCTGTCGGCGCTGGTCATGGGCGACCAGGCTTTGCAGGCCTGTCCATGAGCCGCAGCGGTCGTCTATTCCTGTTGATGGACGCCATGCGCGCCAGGCGGGTACCGGTGACGGCGGCCCAGCTGGCGCAGCAGCTGGGTGTCTCCGAACGCACGATTTACCGTGATATCCAGACCCTGGCCGAACTGGGCGCGCCCCTGCAGGGCGAGGCCGGCATCGGCTATGTGCTGCGCCGCGGCGCCTTCTTGCCGCCGCTGATGTTCGGCGCCGATGAACTGGAGGCGCTGGTGCTGGGCGCGCGCTGGGTGCGCCGGCAAGGCGATGCGGGTCTGGCGCAGGCGGCCAGCAATGCCCTGGCGAAGATTGCGGCCGCCTCGCCGCGCGACCTGCGCGACAGCATGGCCGAGACCAGCTTGTGGGTGCCGCTGGGGCGCCCCGCCGAGGGTACGCAGCCGGCCGACCTTTACGTGCAGCCGGTGCGCGAGGCCATCCGTTATGAACAGAAGCTTACCCTGGCTTACCAGGATGAGCATGGCAGCGTCACCTCGCGCACGGTATGGCCGTTTGCCCTGGCCTTTTTTGACGCTAAGCGCTTGCTGGCCGCCTGGTGCGAGCTGCGCGGCGATTACCGGCATTTCCGCATCGACCGCATCGCCAGCGTGCAGCGGCATGAGGAGCGCTATCCCACGCTCCGCCATGTGCTGTTGGATACCTGGCGCAAGGCGCACGATATTGACCCGGAATCCTGAGATTCGCTCCTGACAAAAACTGTCAGTGAGGGCGACTACGATGGTGACTTCTTCACTCACCGGAGCTATCTATCATGCGCCTGTATCACCACCCCATGTCCTCGAATGCCCGCCGCGCGCTGATGACGGCGATCCACCTCGGCCTGCCTCTGGAACTGGCGGAAGTCGACCTGATGAATGCGGATGACCGCCGCCGCCTGGCCGAGCTCAATCCAAACGGCAAGGTGCCCGTGCTGGCCGATGGCGCTTTCCTGCTGTGGGAATCGTGCGCCATCATGCAATACCTGGCCGAGCAAGTGCCGGGCCAGACGATCTATCCTTCGGCGCCGCAAGCGCGCGCCGACGTCAACCGCTGGTTGTTCTGGGCGGCGCAGCACTTTGCGCCGGCCATCGGCGTGCTGGCCTGGGAACGCGCGTGGAAAGGCATGACGGGCAATGGGCCGGCGGATCCGCTGGAAGAGGCGCGCGGCGAGCACGAGCTGCATGCATGCGCCGTGGTGCTGGACGCGCATCTGGCGCAGCGCAGCTGGCTCAGCGGAGACGATGTGACCCTGGCCGATTTCGCCGTGGCCGCGCCGCTGATGTACAGCGAGGCGGTGCGGCTGCCGCTGGCGCAGTACCAGCATATCCAGGCGTGGTTTGCCCGCGTGCGGCAGTTGCGCGCCTGGCAGGAGACGGAAGTGGAGCTGTTGCCGGGATAATCTGCGCGCTAAGTGTGTCAGCGCACGGAGCCAGCGCGGCGCACCGCATAAGATAGGGCTGTCTCTTTCAGGACATCCCTAGCTTTGGACTTTACCCGCTTTCGAGCGGGTTTTTTTTGTCTGGCGCTTTTTGTCCTGTGTTACTGGCATCTGTTGTTGATAGTGAGCGCTTGCATTTTGCGCGTGGAATACATCAATGCACGAGCACCTTCAGCAGCGACTGCACTTCATCGTCCGATTCTTCCATGATGCTCGATAGGGTCGCATCGCCGATCACGCAATCGATGCTGCCGGCGGCGCGGGCGGCGCGCACGGCGATGGCGGCCGGGCTTTCGTTGAGGGGCGAAGCCACCGGCGCCAGGTCATTCGCCAGCAGCAGGGTGTCGCCCAGCGATTCGGGCGGGATGGCGCGCAAGCCTTCCCACAGCGCAGCGATGGCGCCCATCACCGCTTCCGGCACCTTCAGTTTGGTCAATACGCCATGGCCGATGGCTTGTTCGCCATGTTCTACCCAGTCTTCCGGCTCGCCGTCGAGGATGCCGGGGAATTCGGCCGCGCGCGACAGCAGATAAAACCCGCCCACCTCATGCATGATGCCGGCAAACAGGGCCGTATCAGGGTCGACCTTGGTGACGCGGCGGGCCAGGACCTGCGACAGGGCTGCCACGTGAGCCGTATGCTCCCACAGCTGGTTGGCCTTCGCTTGCAGCACCGGATCGGTGATGGTGCTGCCCAGCTGGCGCACGATCAGCGATGCCACCACCGACTGCAATGTACGCACGCCGAGCCGCTGCACGGCGTTGCGCACGCTGGTGATTTCATTGCCGGAGCGGTTGAACGCTGCGGAATTGGCGATGGCCACCGTGCGCGCGGCCAGCAGCGGGTCGGCCTGCACCAGCTTGGCGGCGGCCTCGATATGGCAGTCGGGATCGGCCAGCGCCTCTTGCAGCTTGAGCGAAGCGTCCACATTGGCAGGAAAGGTCAGCTCGCCACGAGCGGCTTGTGCGGCGATGCTTTTAAAGGCGTCGAGTCTGTTCATTGAAAAAATTATACTCGCAATATTTCCGTGCGGAACTTTTTAAGCGTGATCTTTTCGCATACAGCTGAGCAACAGGCAAGCAAATGCCCTGTAAACGGAAAAAGACATGCCGCAGTGTAGGCGGCATGCCCCTTTTTGATAATGCGAGCGCTATCAGTCAGCTTCGCTGAAGATCGCGTCGCAGCCTTCAACCAGCTCGTCGCTGTCTTCCAGCTCATCCGTCAAGCCCAGGTCGAACAATTCCTCGACCGCGTTCATGAAGCTGTTGTGCTTGGTCGCACCGATCAGGCGGTAGATTTCGCCGTCTTCGTTGCGCACGCCGATGATCAGTTTTTCCTGGCGCACCAGTTCCGGCGTGCTGGCGTTGAGCAGCAGGTTACCGATGATGTGTTTATCGAAATGAGCGGCTTTTTTGCCTTCGAGCAATGAGGTTTTCAACTTGGTTTCCTTTGTCTTGTTTGAATGTATTGTTTGAATGTCTGTGCTTGGTGAATGCTCAGCCGTGGCCGTTGGCGATGGCGTGTTTCAATCCTGTCAGGGTGGTTTCCAGCCGCATGAAATCGTCTTCGGTATAGCCGTCGAACAGGTGCTGGCCCTGCTTTGTCAGCTTGGGGAACACGTCATGGAACACCTGTTCGCCCTCGCAGCTCAGGCGCACGTAATAGGAACGCTTGTCACGTGGACAACGTTCGCGTATCACCAACCCCTTTTGTTCCAGCCGGTCCACCACGCCCGTCAAGGTACCTTTGGTAATCAGGGTTTTCTGCCCCAGTTCCTTGTAGGACATGCCGCAGGTGTTGCCGAGCGTGGCAATGATGTCGAATTGCGCATGCGTCAAGCCGTACTGGCGCACAAAGTCGCTAGAAAACCGCTCGAAGCCTTGCATGCATTCGGCCAGCAGCCGGATACTTTTTAAATATCGTTCACCCATGGGAGTGATTATATCCTTCCGCTCCGCTTTTTTCCGCCGCGCCAGCATGCGCCCTTGCATGAGGGGCTCGATGGGGCGGAAGTCCGGTATCATGTGCGCAACTCAGCCCTTGCCCCAGGCCCGCCTCGCCGATGTCCTTCGCTAATCTTTCCCGTATCGGCCTCGACAAACCGCTGCGTTTGCTGCTGGTGCATGCCGGCGATGCCGAGTCGATCACCTGGGCCGGCCTGGTGCAGCCGCTGCGCCTGTGCGCGCGGGCACTGGGGCCGGACGCCCTGCAACTGGACGTGCGCACGCCGGAACAGGTGGCCGCGCAGGGCGGCAACTGGCATATCGCGCTGCTGGTGGCCGACGAAACGGAGGCGCCGCTGCGCGCCGAGCTGTGCCGGGCCGTGATCGAGCGCTGCCGCTCGGCGCCATTCTGGGGCGGCGTGGGCGCGGCCGTGCTGTGGCTGGCCGACGCGGGCGTCATGGATGGCGTGCGCATCGCCTTGCCGTGGGCCCTGTACGCGGATGCGGAAGCGAAGGCAGAACGGGCCATTTTGACCCCGCACCTGTTCGACATCGACGGCCCGCACATCACCTGCTGCGGCGGCGCGGCCAGCATCGACTTTTCGCTGACCCTGATCGAGACCATCTTTGGCGCCGACGTGCAGGCGCTCGTCAAGGAGGCGCTGTGCGTGGACAAGGTGCGCGGCAAGGAAGAGCGCCAGCGCGTGGCCTTGCAGGCGCGTTTCGGCGTGCTGCAGCCGAAATTGTCCGAGGCGGTGACCTTGATGGAAGCCAATATCGAAGAGCCGCTGTCGACGGACGACATCGCCAGCCTGGTGGGTTTGTCACGGCGCCAGCTCGAGCGCCTGTTCAAGCAATACCTGGGTAGCCTGCCATCGCGTTATTACCTGGAGCTGCGATTGCAGCGCTCCAGGCAACTATTGCTTGATACACATTATTCCATCGTGCAAGTTGGCCTGATGTGCGGCTTTTCTTCCGGCTCGCACTTTTCCACGGCCTTTGGCACCCTGTTTGGCAATACCCCACGCGAAGAGCGACAGCGCAAGCTGATGCCGCCGGTTTAGCCAGCATCCAGGCAGCTGTGATGAATTGTGAAAATCCTTGTCGCAGATTCAAAAGAGTTTTAGCATCCCGCTTTTTATAATGCAGTACACACGTAGCTGTCGTAGCTGCGGAGTACCTAACATATTGATGGGGAAATGCTATGAATGCCAAGCTTGATTCGACCGTAACGGCTCGTCCAGTCACCCGGGAAACCTTTGACCAGGTCCTCGTTCCTACCTACGCCCCTGCAGCCATGGTGCCCGTGCGCGGTTCCGGACTGGATCTGTGGGACCAGTCGGGCAAGCATTACCTCGATTTCACCTCCGGCATCGCCGTCAACAGCCTGGGCCACTGCCATCCGGTCCTGGTTGACGTGTTGACCAAGCAAATCAATAATTTGTGGCATTTGGGCAACGGCTACACCAACGAGCCTGTCCTGCGCCTGGCGCTGGCCCTGACGGAAGCGACCTTCGCCGACCGCGCCTTCTTTTGCAACTCGGGCGCGGAAGCCAACGAAGCGGCCCTGAAACTGGCGCGCAAATACGCCCACACCAAGTTCGGCGCGCACAAGTCGCGCATCATCTCGTGCTTCAGCTCCTTCCACGGCCGCACCTTGTTTACGGTCTCCGTCGGCGGCCAGGCCAAGTACACGGAAGGCTTCGAGCCGCTGCCGCCATCGATCGACCACATCGCCTACAACGACATCGAAGCGGCGCGCGCCGCCATCGGCGATGACGTGTGCGCCGTGATCGTCGAGCCGGTACAAGGCGAAGGCGGCGTGGTGCCGGGCAATCCGGAATTCCTCAAGGAACTGCGCGCCCTGTGCGACAAGACCGGCGCCCTGTTGATTTTCGACGAAGTCCAGTGCGGCATGGGCCGCACTGGCGCGTTGTTCGCCTACATGGGCTATGGCGTCACGCCGGACATCCTGACGGCCGCCAAGGCGCTGGGCAACGGCTACCCGATCGGCGCCATGCTGACCACCAATGAACTGGCACAAACCCTGGCCGTCGGCACCCACGGCACCACCTACGGCGGTAACCCGCTGGCCGCCACCGTGGCCCTGAGCGTGCTGGAAACGATCAACACGCCAGCGTTCCTGGCGCGCGTGAAAGATGCGAGCGTCAACACCATCGCCATGCTGCAAGGCTTGATCACGGATTACCCGCAAGTGTTCTCCATCGTGCGCGGCAGCGGTTTGCTGCTGGGCCTGGTAGTCACCGATGCCTTCAAGGGCCGCGCGAAAGACATCCAGAAAGCGGCCGAAGCGCAAGGCTTGATGGTGCTGATCGCCGGCATGGACGTGGTGCGCCTGGCGCCGGCCCTGATCGTCTCGGACGAACAGATTGCCGAAGCGGGTCGTTTGCTGCGCGCGGCCATTGACGGCATGCTGAAAGCCTGAGGCTAGCCTCGCTCCCTGTTTGATCACCGGCCCGCCGCTTTGCTGCGGGCCGGCTTGGTTCTACCCCAGCATCGTCAGCATTGAAGGAGTACCCATGTATGTTGTCCGTCCGGTAGAAATTGCGGATATTGCAGCCCTCGAAGCGCTGGCCGCGGTAACCATGCCGGGTGTCCATACCCTGCCGAAGACGCGCGAGAAAATCGCCGCCTCCGTCGAGCGCTCCATCGCCTCGTTTGCCGCCCATGTCGACATCCCCAGCGAAGAGTCGTATCTCTTCGTGCTTGAATCCCTGCCCGACAAGACCATCTTCGGGACGGCCGCCATTTTCGCCTCGGCCGGCTCGAACGGCACCTATTTTTCCTTCCGCAACGACGTCATCCAGCAAGTCTCGCGCGACCTGAACATCAGCCACAGCGTGCATGCGCTGACCCTGTGTTCCGAGTTGACGGCGTACTCGCAGCTGTCCGGCTTCTACGTGCGCAACATGGAGCAGGCGGGCCTGGAAGCGGCCCTGCTGTCGCGCGCGCGGCTGCTGTTTGCCGTGCTGGCACCGCACCGCTTTGGCGACCGTTTCTTCGTGCCGCTGGCCGGCATCACGGACACCAACGGCCAGTCGCCGTTCTGGGATGCGCTGGGCCGCAAGTTCTTCCAGATGGATTTCCTCGATGCCGAAAAAGTCATCGGCGGCGCCCGCAACCGCACCCTGATCGTTGAACTGATGCCGCACTACCCCGTGTATGTGCCGCTGCTGCCCGGCGACGCGCAGGCGGCCATGGGCCAGATCCACCCGAGCGGCGAACTGGCGTTCAATTTGCTGACGGAAGAAGGCTTTGAAGCCGACGATTACATTGACATCTTCGATGGCGGCCCGATCCTGCAAGCGCACAAGCATGCGCTGCGCTCGTTTACCGGCTCGCTCACGCGCCGCGTCGTCGCAGGCGTCACGCCCAGCCGCACGGGCCTGAAAGTGCATTACGCGGTCGCATCCGGCGCGGAGCGCAACTTCCGCGCCGTCACCTTCACCTGCGATGCGCTCGAAGCGCAGGACACCGTCGGCTTGCCGGCCGACCTGCTCGAGGCGCTGGCCGTGGCCGAAGGCGACAGCGTCATTTGCGTGCGCATTTAACCGAGAGAACATTATGCTAGTAGTACGCGCCATCAACGCTTCTGACCTGGACGCCCTGTACGGCTTGGCCAGCCAGGTCGGCACCGGCATGACCACCCTCAAGCCGGACATGAAAATGCTGGGCGACCGCCTGGCCATTGCCTGCGCTTCCTTCGCCGAAACCATCCCGCCCGAAAAGCGCGACTACATGTTTGTCATGGAGGATACGGATACGGGCCGCCTGGCCGGCGTGTGCGCCATCAAGGGCGCCGTGGGCCTGGAAGAGCCGTTCTATAACTACCGCATCGGCACCCTGGTCCATTCGAGCCGCGAACTCGACGTGTTTACGCGCATGGAAACGCTGTACCTGTCGAACGACCTGACGGGCAGCACGGAACTGTGCTCGCTATTTTTGCACCCCGATTACCGCAGCGGCAACAACGGCAAGCTGCTGTCGAAAAGCCGCTTCCTGTTCATCGCCCAGTTCCCGCACCTGTTCACGGAAAAACTGATCGCCGAAATGCGCGGCTACCAGGCGCCGGACGGCAGCTCGCCGTTCTATGAAGGCCTGGGCCGCCACTTCTTCAAGATGGATTTCCACCACGTCGACGACTTGACGAGCCTGGGGAAAAAATCCTTCATCGCCGAACTGATGCCGCGCCAGCCCATGTACGTGGCCTACCTGCCCGACGAGGCGCAGGAAGTCATCGGCAAGGTGCATCTGAGCACGGCGCCCGCGCGCCGCCTGCTGGAACAGGAAGGCTTGCACTTCGAAGGCTATGTCGACATTTTCGACGCCGGTCCCGTGCTGCAGGCGCGCGTCTCCGAACTGCGCGCCATGCGCGACAGCATGCCGGCCGTGCTCGACGCCGAGGCTGCGCCTGACGTGTGCGGCGACCTCGCCCAGGCCGAGCCTTACCTGGTGTCGAACACCGACCTGAAAGATTTCCGCATGATCGTCACCGGCGCGAATCCGCACAGCGGCAAACTCGCGCTCGATAACGATGAACTGCATCTGCTGCGCTGCCATCACGGCGACACCGTGCGCACCTTGTCACTCAACCCGAGGAAGCATCCCCATGTCTAAATCGTCCGACCTTCATTCATCTACCGCAGCATCGAACTTCATCAACGGCGCCTGGCTGCCAGGCACGGGCCGTGAACTGCTCACCATCGATCCGTCGAACGGCAAGCAGACCTGGGCCAGCCTGGAAGCGACGGAAAACGAAGTCGAACAGGCTTGCCAGGCGGCCCGCGCCGCCTTTGCAGCGTGGGCCGATACGCCCGTCGAAGAACGCATCGCCATCTGCGTGCGCTTTCGCGAACTGCTGAAGGAACATGCGGAAGCACTGGCGCTGCTGATCTCGGAAGAAGTGGGCAAGCCCTTGTGGGAGTCGCGCACGGAAGTGGCCACCATGGCCAACAAGATCGATATCTCGGTGCAGTCGTACAATGCGCGCACGGGCATCGCGCAAAGCAAGATCGCCGACGGCGACGCCGTGCTGCGCCACCGTCCGCATGGCGTGTTCGGCGTATTCGGCCCGTACAATTTCCCTGGCCACCTGCCGAATGGCCATATCGTGCCGGCCCTGATCGCCGGTAACACCATCGTCTTCAAGCCCAGCGAATATGCGCCGCGCACGGCCATCAAAACCGTGCAGCTGTGGCAGCAGGCTGGCTTGCCGAATGGCGTCGTCAACCTCGTCAACGGCGGGCGCGATACGGGCGTGGCGCTGGGTGCCAATGCGCACCTCGACGGCGTGCTGTTTACGGGTTCCTGCCAGACGGGCATCAGCCTGCACCGCCAGTTCGGTGGCCAGCCGGGCAAGATGCTGGCGCTGGAAATGGGCGGCAACAACGCCCTGGTCGTATGGGATGTGAAGGACGTGGACGCGGCCGTGCACCACGCGATCTTTTCCGCCTTTGTCTCCGCCGGCCAGCGCTGCACCTGCGCACGCCGCCTGGTGGTGCAGGATAACGCTGCCGGTGCCGCTTTTGTGGCGCGCCTGGTGGAAGTGGCGGCGAAACTGGGCATCGGCGCTTCCGACGCCCAGCCGCAGCCATTTATGGGCCCTGTGGTATCGAGCGCCGTGGCCGCGCGCCTGGTGCAGGCGCAGGCGGACATGGTTGCCAAGGGCGGCACCACCCTGCTGCAGATGCGCCAGCTGAATCCCGAGGCGGGCTTTGTCACGGCCGGTATCGTCGACGTTACCGATGCCAAGGGCATCCCCGACGAAGAGTGGTTCGGTCCACTGCTACAAGTGATCCGCGTGGCCGATTTCGACGCCGCGCTGAAGGTTGCCAATGCCACCGAATTCGGCCTCGCCGCCGCCTTGTTGTCCGACGATCCTGCCCTGTGGCAAACCTTCCAGGTCCGCGCGCGCGCCGGTATCATCAACTGGAACCGTCCCACCACGGGAGCGGCCAGCACGGCGCCGTTCGGCGGTATCGGCAAGTCGGGCAACCACCGTCCGAGCGCTTATTACGCGGCCGATTACTGCGCCTATCCGGTCGCTTCGATCGAGAACAGCGTATTGGAAATGCCGGCCAAGCTGTCGCCCGGCCTGACTTTTTAAGGAATCCTCATGCACAGCACGCGCGAATACAACTTTGACGGTCTGGTCGGCCCATCGCATAACTACGCCGGGCTCTCGTTCGGCAACGTGGCCTCGTTCAGCAATGTGAAAAGTGCCTCCAATCCGAAGCAGGCCGCCTTGCAGGGCCTGGCCAAGATGCGCGCGCTGGCGGCACGCGGCTTTGCGCAAGCCTTGCTGCCGCCGCAGGACCGGCCCAATTTCCGCCTGCTGCGCAGTATCGGCTTCACGGGGACGGACGCCGAAGTGCTGGCGCGCGCCTACAAGGAGTCGCCCGTCATCCTGGCATGCGCGTATTCCGCTTCGCCCATGTGGACGGCGAATGCCGCCACGGTCAGCCCGTCGGCGGACACGCAGGATGGCCGCGTGCATTTCACGGCCGCCAACCTGAATAACAAGCTGCACCGCGCCTTCGAGCACGCGCAGTCGGCGCGCAGCCTGCGCGCCATTTTCAGCGACGGCAAGCACTTCGCCGTGCATGACGCGCTGCCATCGACGCCCGCCTTTGGCGACGAGGGCGCGGCCAACCACACGCGTTTGGGTGCGAACCACGGCGCGCCATCCGTTGAGTTGTTCGTGTATGGTCGGGTGGAGTTCGATCCTTCCGCGCCGTCGCCGAAGCGCTACCCGGCGCGCCAGACCCTGGAAGCATCGCAAGCCGTGGCGCGCCTGCATGGCCTCGATGCGAAACGCACCGTGTACGTGCAGCAGAATCCGGACGTGATCGACCAGGGCGTGTTCCATAACGATGTCATCGCCGTCGGCAATGGCAATGTACTGTTCTATCACGAGCAGGCGTTTGCCGATGAAGGGGAAAGCCTGTCGCATTTGCGCCGTGCCGTCGCCGCCACGGGGGCGCAACTGGACGCGCTGCGCGTGGACACGGGGCAGGTGCCGATCGCCGACGCCGTCAGCAGCTATCTGTTCAACAGCCAGTTGCTGACGAAAGAGGGGGGCAAGATGGCGCTGGTGATCCCGCAGGAATGCCAGGAAAACCGCGCCGTGTCGCACTACCTGGAAGGCCTGGTGGCCAGCGGAGGTCCCATCGATGAACTGATTCATTTCGACCTGCGCCAGAGCATGCGCAACGGCGGCGGGCCCGCCTGCCTGCGTTTGCGCGTGGCCCTGACGGAAACCGAAGCGCGCGCCATGCACCAGGGCGTGATCATGACTGAAACGCTGTACCATCGGCTGGTGCAGTGGGTGGAAAAACACTACCGCGACCATCTGGAGCCGGGCGACCTGGCCGATCCGCAACTGGCGCTGGAAGTGCATGCGGCGCTTGAAGAATTGACGATCATCCTCAACTTACCGGGATTGTATGACTTGTAGGCGATAGAAAATACACAGAAAAAATCCGAGACAGACTATTCGCAACATAGAATTGGACGGGCGACCCCCGTCTCTTGACACCGCTGCCGCCCAGCCACAAGCCCGAACGACAGCGTTGGACATTCACATTACCGTAATGGAGATGCAAGATGAATCACACGCCACAAGATTTGCGTACACAAACGCTGGAGCTGATTAACGCGGCTGGCAATGCAGGCAAGGCGGCAGCGCCTGTCGTGCAACTGGTGCAGGCATGGCTGGACTCGCTCGACGCCGAAGACCTGGCCGATATCGCGCCCGACAGCCTGGCGCCTGTGCTGGTCGACGGTTTCACGCAAGCGGCCAAGCGCGCGGGCAGCGGCTGCCAGATCGCCACTCTGCGTTATGCGGACGGCCGTGGCGGCATGGCGAGCGCCCTGCTGATCCTGAACGAAGACATGCCTTACCTGGTCGACTCCATCGTCATGGCCATGCGCCGCCAGCATCTGGCCGTGCGTGGAGTGATGAATACCGTGCTGCCCGTGCGCCGCGCCGCTGACGGCAGCGTCGAAGCGGTGCGCCAGTCGGGCGACCCGCTCGAATCGTATGTGCTGGTACTGCTCGACGAAGAGCTGGCGCCGGAAGCCCTGGCTGCGCTGGTCGCCGCCCTGGAGACGGTCGCGCGTGACGCCTTTGTCGTGCGTCGCGATGCCGCCGCCATGAGCGAGCGCCTGGCCGCTGTCGCCACGACCGCTTCCCAGCATGGCGAAGAAGGCGCGGAAGTGGCCGCTTTCCTGGAGTGGGCCCGCAGCGGTGGCTTTGAAGTGTTCGGCTATGCCTACTACCGCGTCAAGCCTGGCGTACGCGAACTCGAACGCGACATCCCGAGCCGCGTCGGCGTGCTGCAGGATACGGCGCACCCAGTCTACGGCACCTGCCTGGCGAATATCCCGGGCGACTTCGACACCCTGGCCAAGCGCGAATCGGCGCTGTCCATCGTCAAGGCCGACGTGGCGGGCACCCTGCACCGCGACCAGCAACTGGACTTCATCGGTGTGCGCGACATGGATGCGCAAGGTGCGATCCTGGGCGAGCATTGCTTCGTCGGCCTGTTTACCCGCGCCGGTAATTCCACCCCGCTGGCGGCGCTGCCGTTTGCGCGCGGCCGCGTGGCCAAGGTATTGAGCCTGGCCGGCGTGCGCCAGCAAGGCTTCCGCGCCGAGAAATTCCGTGAAATCCTTGAGTCCTTGCCGCGCACGGAAGCGCTGGAAGCGGACCTCGACTGGCTGGCGCAAGTGTGCGGCGCCGTCGTCTCGCTGTACAAGCAGCCGCGCACCAAGGTCTTTGCGCGCCGCGACGTGTATGCGCGCCACCTGAACGTGCTGGTCTACCTGCCGCGCGAGCGTTACAGCGCCAGCGTCGCATCGAGCCTGGCAAAAGCGCTGCAAGCCAGTTCCGGCGCCACGCATGTGAGCATGCAAACCCTGGTGGCCGACGGCCCCCTGGCGCGCGTCTACCTGATCGCCCACGCCGCGCGCTACCCGCTGGACCTGGAAACGGATATCGAACAGCCGCTGCTGGGCGTGCTCGATGGCTGGCATAACGGCTTTGCCGCCGTGGCTGACGCCGTGCCCGACGTGTCCCTGCGTACCAGCCTGCGTAAACTCTGCGCTACCCTGCCGCTCGATTACGTGGCAGCCACCGCGCCGGCCGTCGCCTTCCGCGACCTCGACACCATCTTGCGCAATACCGACCCATCGCATGTGGCCGTGCGCATCGAGACGGGCGCCGTTACCACGATTCGCCTGTACTCGGCCAACAAGGTGCCGCCGCTGTCGACCATCCTGCCGGCACTGCACAATGCGGGCGTGGCCATCGACCGGGAACAGGCGTACTCCGTTTCGCTGTCCGACGGCACGCGCTATTTCGTCACCAGTCTGACGGTCGATGCCGCCAGTGCGGCGAAACTGGCGCAGCCATCCGTCGTCGCCGTGGCGCAGGAACTGTTTGCCGCGCTGTTCAACGACACGGCCGAAGATGGCCGCCTGAATGGCCTGGTCATCGAAGGTGGTTTGTCGACGCGTGAAGTGCAGCTGGTGCGCGCCTACACCAGCTACTGGCGCCAGACGGGCAGCCGCTTCTCGGTGCGCTACATCGCCGAAAGCCTGCGCAAGCAGCCAGCTCACGTGAAAGCCCTGGTCGAGGCCTTCCTGCAACGCTTTGATCCCTCGCTGTCCGACGCGCAGCACGCGGCCGCCCTGGAGACGATTGCCACCATCAAGGCCGGCCTGCCATCCGTGAACCACGCCGACACCGAGGAAATCCTTGGCGCGCTGGCCGACCTGATGGCAGCGACCCTGCGCACCAGCTACTTCCAGAACAATCAAGCCGGTGACAAGATCATCTTCAAATTCGATACCAGCAGCCTGGCGCTGGTGCCGGAACCGCGTCCGTACCGCGAGATTTTCGTCTTCTCGCGCCGCTTTGAAGGCGTGCACCTGCGCGGCGGCCCTGTCGCCCGTGGCGGCTTGCGCTGGTCCGACCGCATGGAAGATTACCGCACCGAAGTCCTGGGCCTGGTCAAGGCCCAGATGGTGAAGAACGCCGTCATCGTGCCGGCCGGCGCGAAGGGTGGCTTTGTCTGCAAGATGATGCCGAAGGACGCCGTGCGCGAAACCATCGCGGCAGAAGGCGAAGCCGTCTACCGCCTGTTCATTTCCAGCTTGCTGGAAGTGACGGACAACCGCTCGCTGGGCAATATCGTCCCGCCAGTCGATACCGTCTGCTTCGATGACGCCGACCCTTACCTGGTGGTCGCCGCCGACAAGGGCACGGCCACGTTCTCGGACATCGCCAACGGCATCGCCGTGCAGCGCGGCTTCTGGCTCGGCGACGCATTCGCTTCGGGCGGCTCGAACGGCTACGACCACAAGAAACTGGGCATCACCGCCAAGGGCGCATTCGAAGCCGTGAAGCGCCACTTCTATGAAATGGACCACGACCTGAACACCACGCCGATCACCATGGTCGGCGTGGGCGACATGTCGGGCGACGTGTTCGGCAACGGCGTATTGCTGTCGCGCCAGTTGAAACTGGTGGCCGCATTTGACCACCGCCACATCTTCCTCGACCCGACACCGGACGTCGCCGTCTCGTTCGCCGAGCGCGCGCGCCTGTTCGCCTTGCCGCGCTCTTCGTGGGACGACTACAACAAGGACTTGATCTCGGCAGGCGGCGGCGTGTATCCGCGCTCCGCCCGCAGCATCGAGCTGTCGCCGCAGATCCGCGCCGCGCTCGATATCGCAGAAACCTCTCTGCCGCCGGAAGAACTGATGCACCGCATCCTGAAGTCGCCCGTGGACCTGTTCTACAACGGCGGTATCGGTACCTACATCAAGGCTTCGACGGAAACGCACGCACAGGTGAAGGACCGCGCGAATGACCATATCCGCGTCAGCGGCAATGAGCTGCGCGTGAAGGTCGTGGCCGAAGGGGGAAATTTGGGTGCGACGCAGGCTGGTCGCATCGAATTCGCGCTGGCGGGCGGACGCATCTTCACCGATGCAATCGACAACTCGGCTGGTGTGGATTGCTCGGACCATGAAGTGAACGTGAAAATCTGGCTGGACGTGGAAGTCAATGCGGGCAAGCTGACGGAAGCCGAACGCAATCGCGAGCTGTATGCGATGACGGACGACGTCGAACGCCTGGTCTTGCGCGACAACACGCAGCAGACGCATTTGCTGGTGCGCGAGTTGCAGGCGCAAAGCGAAAGCGCCGTGCAGGATGGCTATGCCGCCCTGATCGCCAGCCTGGAAGAAGAAGGCGCTCTGTCGCGCGAACTGGAGCAATTGCCTTCGGTAGCCGAACTGGCACGCCGCAAGCTCGATAACCGTGGCTTGACCACGCCGGAACTGGCGGTGGTGATCGCCAACGTGAAGAACCGCTTCAAGCGCATCCTGTCCGCGCTGCCGTTGACGGATGAAACGTGGGCCGAGCCGGTGCTGAAACCGTACTTCCCATCCTTGCTGGTGGAAACGCGTTCGGCGCTCGACCACCCGCTGGCTAACGCCATCCTGGCGACCGTGCTGGCCAATGAAGTGATCAACCGCTGCGGCCCGCTGATGATCCGCAACCTGGCGGCGGAACATGGCGTGGACGAATCGACCGTGATCCTGGCCTGGGGCCAGGCCTGGGTGGCACTGAACCTGGCGCCCGTGTTCGACGCGCTCGATGCCGATGCGCTGACGATTCCACGCGAAGTGTCGATCAAGGTCGACGCGCAAACGCGCGTGCTGCAGCAGACGATGATCGCCGGCGTCCTGTCCGTGCCTGCCGAGCAGTTGCGCGGCGCCGGCCTGGCCGAACTGACTCGTTTGTTTGGCGCGGAATCGAAGCGCGAGCTGCTGCAAGCGGTCGGCATCAAGTCGGAAGCGGCGCTGGTGCCGGGCTTGACGCCAGCCTTCGTGCAGGCGTGGGATGCGGTCGACGCGCTGGAAGTCGTCGCCGGCTTCCTGTTCCCGGCCCTGTCCGTGCCGCGTCCTGCCTCGATGGACCTGGCCGCCTTCCTGCAAGTGGGCCTGGCCCTGCGCAGCCAGGCGGGCATCGATACCCTGGAACGTGGCCTGAAGCTGGCCGCGCAAGGCAAGTCGCAGGAGCAGTTGCGCAACTACGCGCAGCAAGCCCTGCGCCGCACGCAACAGCGCTTGCTGACGCAGGTGCTGGCGCGCGCCGAGCAAGGCAATGCGGGCCAGGCCGTCGATGCGGTGACGGGCGCGCTGGGCTTGTCGGCCTATGTGGCGGCGACGGAACTGGAGCAAGCCATGCTGGACGTGTGGACGCTCTCCGAGGCTGTGAATAAAGTGACAGTGGAAGCGGCGGTGTAATGACGCAAGAAGTACTACAAGTTGGGCAGGGCGCTGGCGGCTTGCCGCCAGCCGTGCAGGCGCTGGCGCAGGCCGATTTCAGTGGCGTGGCGCAGCTGTTCGCCGACGCCGGTTTCACGGTGGCCTTGCCGGCACCCGGCATGCTGCAAGTCGTCAAGCCGGGAGAAGGGCGCGCCAGCGTGGCCATCTCGGTGGGCGTGCATGGCGACGAGACGGGGCCGATCGAAGTGCTGGCGCATCTGCTCGACGCCCTGTCGCGCGATGCGTCGACGTTGGCTGTCGACCTGCTTGTTTGCGTGGGCAATGTCGATGCGATCCGGGCCGGCAAGCGTTTCATCGACGCCGACCTGAATCGCATGTTCCGCCCCGTGCGGGGGAGCCTGGCGCAGGCGGCGGAAAGCGCACGCGCCGATGAAATGATCGCTGCGACAAAAGCGTTCTTTGAAGCGGCGGGACCCGTGCGCTGGCACCTGGATTTGCACACGGCCATCCGGCCTTCCGTGTACCCCACGTTTGCCATCGTGCCGGACCTGGTGGCCGACGACGCCAAGGCGCAGCTGATAGCCTGGCTGGGCCAGTCGGCCATCGGCGCCATCATCATGAACCCGCAGTCGGCCGGCACCTACAGCTATTACTCGGCCGAGCATTTCGGCGCGGCCGCCAGCACGGTTGAACTGGGCCGCGTGGGCACCCTGGGGCAGAACGATTTGTCCCTGTTCGATGACGTGTCGCGGGCGCTGGATGGCTTGCTGCGCGGCTTGCCTGCGCAAGCCGTCAAGGCCGCGCCGCATGTGTTCAAGGTGGCGCAGGAAATCATCAAGCACAGCGATGAGTTCCGCATGGCTTTTGATCGCAGCACGCAGAATTTCACGTCCCTGCCGCAGCATGCCGTGATCGCCAGCGATGGCGACCATGTGTACACAGTGCAGCACGCGGAAGAGTTGGTGGTGTTTCCGAACCCGGACGTGCGCGTGGGCTTGCGCGCGGGGCTGATGGTGGTGCGTACTTCCTGATCGACCAGCCATCACGCAGTATCAAAGGCGCCAGCCGGGGAAACCCGCTTGGCGCTTTTTTTATGGAAAAGATGCCGCGCAGAAATAATTATCCATTAGGCAATCAACTGGTTTAAAATATTTCCCCTTTTGCAATTTCTCGGACCCATCATGTTGAAACGCCTGCTGACAGCCTTGCTGTGCCTGACCCTCTACGGCCTGACGGCTGCCGCCCCTGCCGGGGAGAAGGCAGCCGCAGCGGAAATGACAGCCGAGCAATTCCTCGCGCAGCTGCACCTGCAGCGCGGCAAGATCACTTTGCCAGGCGGCATCGCCACCCTGGATTTGCCCGCCAATTTCCGTTATTTGTCGCCGGCGGACGCCGAGCGCGTGCTGGTCGATGCCTGGGGCAACCCATCGGGCATGGAGTCGCTGGGCATGATCGTGCCCGCCAAGACCAGCGTGCTCGAGCGCGATAGCTGGGGTGTCATCGTCACGTATGAAAAGGAAGGGCATATCAAAGATGACGATGCGGACAGCATCAAGTACGACGAATTGCTCAAGGAGATGCAGGCGTCCGTGCTGGAAAACAATGCGGAGCGCAAGAAGCAGGGCTATCCCGGCATCCATTTGATGGGCTGGGCGGAAAAACCCAGCTATGCCAAGGATACGCACAAGCTGTACTGGGCCAAGGATCTGATGGTCGATGGCGGCGAGCACTCGCTGAACTACAACGTGCGCGTGCTGGGCCGTGAAGGCGTGCTGAACCTGAACGCGATTGCCAGCATGCAGCAAATCGAGTCGATCAAGAAAGAGATGCAGCAAGTGACGGCGTTCACGGAATTTACCGAGGGTAAGCGCTACACGGATTTCGACAGCAAGACGGACAAGGTAGCCGAATATGGCTTGGCGGCGCTGGTGGCGGGCGGCGTGGCCAGCAAGCTGGGCCTGTTTGGCAAGCTGCTGGCGCTGCTGCTGGCCTTCAAGAAAGTGCTGATTCTGGCCGTGGTGGGCGGCGGCGCGGCCATCGTCAAGTTCTTGGGCGGCAAGCGCAAGGACAAGCAGGCGCCGCAGGCCGAACCTGCGCAACAGCCCGGCCATGCGCCGGATGGCAAGGTGAATCTGGAAAAGTAGAATGAACTGTGCCGCTCGGTGCGCTGGCGCACCGGAGTGGCATGGCGCGCGCTGCCGGAAAACAGCGCCTCGGGTACACTGGCTCATCGTTCACTATCAGGAGTTCGCCATGTCCGTGTCCATGTATCAGGCAACCATCCCCGTCTTCATTCGCGGCTTGCGGGTCGTCTCGGCCCTGCTGGAAAAAGCGCAAGCCCATGTGGAGGAGGATGGCATCGTGCCCGAGATTTTGCTGGGCGCGCAGCTGGCACCGGACATGCTGGACTTGACGGCGCAGGTGCAGCGCGCCAGCGATACGTCGAAGATGTCGGTCGAGCGCCTGAGCGGTGTACCGGCGCCGAAGTTCGAGGATAACGAAGTGTCGTTCGAACAGTTACAAGAGCGCATCGCCAACACCATCGCCTACATCGACAGCGTGAATGCGGGCCAGATGGCGGGCAGCGCGCAGAAGGAAGTGGTGTTGAACTGGACCGACGAGGGAACGACATTCTCGGGCGACAATTACCTGCTCAGCTTTGCCTTGCCGAACTTCTATTTTCACGTCTCCATGGTCCACGCCATCCTGAGAAACAATGGCGTGGCCGTGGGCAAGCTTGACTATCTAGGACCGTACGACTAAGAACGCCTATCAAAACCTACTGCGCGTCGTAATTTGCGGCCTGCGATGCTCACTGTACCTTCGTACAGTTGCGCTTCTCGACCGCAACTTCCTTCCGCTCGCTACGGTTTTGTTAGGCGTTGTAAGACTGATTAACGCTGTGGTTGCTGCACTTGATTTTGTAGCGCATTACCCAGCATGCCGCCGCCGATCACGCCGGCCACTGTCGCCAGCGCCTTGCCGCGGCCGCCACCTACCTGGTTGCCGATCAAGCCGCCGATGACGGCGCCCGTGCCGATGCCCACGTAGTTCGGTTGTGCCGGTGCCGGCGCAGGCACTGGCTGCGGCTGGCGTACGGGTTCGCGGTAGGCTGTCTCGCGGTAGCCATCATTGTTGTCATTGTAGGCGGGGCGCGCCTGCGCCACTTGCGTGTGATGCACGACGCGCTTGCGCACGACAGGTGCCGGTGCCGGTGCCGGGGCGGCTTGCGCGACGACAGGCGCGGCAACCGCTGCCGCCAGGGCATTGGTGCCGGCCGGCGTCATGGCGGCCACATCGGCAGGGATGGCAGGCACGTTCGCCCGCGAATTGGGCAGGATGCCGGCGATGGACGCCGCGCCCACCAGGCACAGGACCGTCACGGAAATGGCGGCGCCGGCCATCAAGGGGTGGATGCGGCTGGCGGTAGTCGTCGTGTTCATGTGTTCTCCTGGGGTGGTACTGCGGGTATTGTTGATGTGTCCAGATTAGCGGTCGCACCTGTCCAAGGCTAGCCCTTGCGCTGTATCAAACGTAAGCAGGTGTAAGCCGTGCTTTGCAAAGCACAGTAGAATCGGTGCTTCCCCTTTTCCGGAGTCCCCCATGAGCCAGCTATTCACGCCGTATGCACTGGGGCCGCTGCAGGTGGCCAACCGCATCGCCATCGCGCCCATGTGCCAGTACTCGGCCGACAACGGCAACGCCACCGACTGGCACATGATCCATCTGGGCCACCTGGCCCTGTCCGGCGCGGGCTTGCTGATGACGGAAGCGACGGCCGTCTCGCCCGAGGGACGCATCTCGGCCGAAGACCTGGGCCTGTGGTCGGATGCGAATCAAGCTGCGCTGGCCCACGTGGTGCAGGCTATCCGCCGCCACGCGCCGATTCCGCTGGTGGTGCAGCTGGGCCATGCGGGACGCAAGGCGTCGAGCCGCGCGCCCTGGCAGGGTGGTGCCTGCGTGCGCCTGGCCGACGGCGGCTGGCAAACGGTGGCGCCATCGGCCATCGCCCACGCGCCCGGGGAAACCGTGCCGATCGCCCTCGACGAGATGGGTTTGCTGCAAATCAAGGGCGCTTTTGTCGCGGCCGCCCAGCGCGTGCATGCGCTCGGCATCGAAGGCATCGAATTGCATGCGGCGCACGGTTATTTGTTGCACCAGTTCCTATCGCCCCTGTCGAATCAGCGCACGGATGCGTATGGCGGCAGCCTGGAAAACCGCATGCGCTTTCCGCTGGAAGTCTATGAAGCCGTGCGCGCCGCCGTGCCGGCCACGGTGGCCGTGGGCGTGCGCATCTCCGCCACCGACTGGGTCGAGGGCGGCTGGGAAATCGAGCAAAGTGTGCGTTTCGCGCAGGAACTCCAGCAACTGGGCGCTGACTTTATCCACGTCTCCAGCGGTGGGATTTCGCCGCAGCAGCAAATCCCCGTGGGCCCCGGCTACCAGGTGGCGTTTGCCGAACGCATCAAGCGCGACAGCGGCTTGCCGACCATCAGCGTGGGCTTGATCACGGAGGCGCAGCAGGCCGAAGACATCATTGCCAACGGCCAGTCCGACATGGTGGCGCTGGCGCGCGCCATCCTGTTCGACCCGCGCTGGCCCTGGCATGCGGCGGCCCAGTTGGGCGCGCAAGTGCAGGCGCCGCCGCAGTACTGGCGTTCGCAGCCGCGCGAATTCAAGCACCTGTTCGGCGACACGACCCTGGGCCAGCGCTGACAAGCCCGCTCTGCTACACTGACGCTCCTTCCCCATTTCTCCAGGACGCTTCGACATGCGCCATTGATACTGCCGTGCTGTGCACGGCCTCGCCCATCCCGCTACGACGCCTTGCGCCGCGCGGGTTCGCCAGCCTTGCTCAAGGAGCATCCATGCCTGCATTACTACAACTCGACCGTCTTTCCTATGTGCTGCCCGATGGCCGCGCCCTGTTTTCCGATTTGCAATTTTCTTTTTCCCCGCAACGTATCGGCCTCGTCGGCGATAACGGCGTCGGCAAGAGCGTGCTGGCGCGCCTGCTGGCGGGCCAGGCGCAGCCGTCTTCCGGCGTCGTGCGCTGCGATGGCAGCGTGCATTACGTGGCGCAGGAGCTCGATCCGCAACACTATCCCAGCGTGGCGGCGCTCGCTGGCATGGCAGCTTTGCTGGCCGCGCTGGATCGCATCGGGGAAGGCCGCGTGGACGAGGCTGATTACGCGCTGGTGGGCGAACGCTGGGATGCCCACGTCCGCCTGCGCCAGGCGCTCGATGCGCTCGATTTGCACCATGTGGATGCCGATACGCCAACGGCTAGCCTGAGCGGTGGCGAGCGCCAGCGCATCGCCCTGCAAGGCGCCTGGCTGTCGCAGGCGGACTGGCTGGTGCTCGATGAACCGAGCAACCATCTCGATGCGCAGCAGCGCGCCCGCCTGGTGGCGCAGATGGCGCGCTGGCCGGGCGGCTTGCTGCTGGTCAGCCATGACCGCGGCTTGCTGGAGCACGTCGATGCCATCGCCGAGTTGTCGTCGCAGGGCTTGCGCAGCTATGGCGGCAATTACACTATGTATGCGCAGCAGCGCGCGCTGGAGCAGGCAAGCTACGCCGCTGCCCTGCAGGCGGAAAAGGCTGGCGCCAGACGCGAACAGCGCGAGGCGCAGCAGCAAGCAGAACGCCAGCAGAAAAGGGTGATGCGCGGCGAACGGGACGGACGCGAAGGCAATCAAAGCAAGCTCTTGCTCGATGCGAAAAAGGAGAAAAGCCAGGATAGCCAGGGCAAGCTGCGCCTGCGCGCGCAAGAGGCGCAGCAGGCGCGCCGGCAAAGGGTGATGGACGCCAGCGCCCGCTGTGCACCCGAGGCCGAGCGGCTGCTGCTGGCGCCTGACAGCGCCGTGCCGAACGGCAAGTTGCTGCTGGAATTGCGCGAACTGGTCTTGCCGCATGGCCAGGTGCAAGCGATCAAGCTGGTACTGAACGGACCGCGCCGCCTGGCCGTGACGGGCAATAATGGCAGCGGCAAGTCGACCCTGCTGCGCGTGATCGCCGGACAGCTGGCGCCCGCCAGCGGCGAGGTACTGTGCCATGCGCGGGTGGCGTGGCTGGACCAGCATGCGGGACTGCAAGAAGGCGAATGGAGCGCCGTGCAGCGCTTGCAGGAACGCAACAGCATCCTGCCAGAAGGCGAGCTGCGCACGCGGCTGGCGCTGCTGGGCATTGCCGGCGCGCGCGCCACCATGCCCAGTCGTTTGCTCAGCGGCGGAGAGCGCATGAAGGTGGCGCTGGCGGCCGAACTGTATGCGCAGGCGCCGCCGCAACTGTTGCTGCTCGACGAACCTGACAATCATCTGGACCTGGCCAGCCTGCAGGCGCTGGAGCAGATGTTGCTGCAATATCAGGGGGCGTTACTTGTGGTTTCGCACGACCAGGCATTTTTGGCGGCGATAAACCTTGACCCGCAGGGCTTGACATTGTAAAAGTGACAATTGAATGAAAAAAGTCACGCTCGATGCCTGTAGAGCATGCTTCATGAACCGATGCTGAATTTTGTTTGATTGTCGGTATAATCCACTGAATAACCGGGCCTATTTGTGAACTAAAACTGCTGGTTCACCAATATGATGATGTTTAATCTGGCACTGTCGTCGGTCACTGCCGCGCTGCCAGGGCGTCATCCTGCGTGCCCTGCCGTGCATGAATTTTGGTTTCGCTTATATTGTTTTCTTGGAGAAATAGCATGTCGTTTTACGAAAAACTCAAAGCCCTCAACATCGAACTGCCAGTTGTTGCCGCGCCAGCTGCCGCCTACGTGATGCATGCCCGTACAGGCAACACCGTCTTTCTGTCCGGCCACCTGGCCAAGAAGGATGGCAAGGTCTGGGTCGGTCAACTGGGCAAGGATGTCACCACGGAAGAAGGCAAGATCGCTGCGCGCGGTATCGCCATCGAACTGATCGCCACCCTGCAAGACGCGTGCGGCGGCGACTTGAGCAAGGTCAAACGCATCGTCAAGGTCATGAGCCTGGTCAATTCCACCTCCACATTCACGGAACAGCACCTGGTGACCAATGGTGCCTCGGAACTGTTCGTCGAAGTCTTCGGCGACAGCGGCAAGCATGCCCGCTCCGCCTTCGGCGTGGCGCAAATCCCGCTGGGCGCTTGCGTCGAGATCGAGCTGATCGCCGAACTGGCCTGATCATCTGAGCATGCCGGCGCTTGCCGCCGGCGCGCCTTTTCCTCCTTTCCAGCAAGAGCGGAACCGCCATTGGGGTGGAGGGATCGGTGTATTCAAGAAAAAAACGGAGACACGTAATGAAAACGAGTGAACAAGGCTTGCACCGCGGCCTGGGCGAGCGGCAAATCCGCCTGATGGCGCTGGGCGCCGCGATTGGCGTGGGGCTGTTTTTGGGTTCCGGCAACGCGATCAAGATGGCCGGTCCCGGCATCATGTTGTCGTACATCATCGGTGGCGCAGTCATCTTCATGATCATGCGCGCGCTGGGTGAAATGGCCGTGCACAATCCGGTGGCCGGGTCGTTCAGCCGCTATGCCCAGGATTACCTGGGGCCCCTGCAAGGCTATCTGACAGGCTGGAACTACTGGTTCCTGTGGCTGGTCACGTGCGTAGCGGAAATTACCGCCGTCGCCATCTACATGGGCATCTGGTTCCCCGACACGCCGCGCTGGATCTGGGCCCTGGCGGCTCTGGGGTCCATGGGCGCCATCAATCTGCTAGCCGTGAAAGCCTACGGTGAGTTCGAGTTCTGGTTCGCCCTGATCAAGGTGGTCACCATCATTCTGATGATTATCGGCGGCGCCGGCATGATCATCTTCGGTTTCGGCAACGACGGCGTGGCCATCGGCATCTCGAACCTGTGGACGCATGGTGGTTTCTTCCCGAATGGCGCGCAAGGCGTGCTGATGTCGTTACAGATGGTGATGTTTGCCTACCTGGGCGTGGAAATGATCGGCCTGACGGCTGGCGAAGCGGCGAATCCGAAGAAATCGATTCCCGACGCCATTAATTCCGTGTTCTGGCGCATCCTGATTTTCTATGTCGGCGCGCTGTTCGTCATCCTGTCGATTTATCCATGGAATGAAATCGGCACCACCGGCAGCCCCTTCGTCATGACGTTTGAGCGCCTGGGCATCAAGACGGCCGCCGGCATCATCAACTTCGTTGTGCTGACGGCAGCCTTGTCGTCGTGCAATGGCGGTATCTTCAGTACCGGTCGCATGCTGTACAACCTGGCGCTGCAAGGCCAGGCGCCGAAGGCGTTTGCGGAAACCACGGCTGCCGGCGTGCCGCGCCGCGCCATCCTGGTGTCCGTGTTTGCCCTGCTGCTGGGCGTGCTGCTGAACTATCTGGTGCCGGAAAAAGTGTTTATCTGGGTCACCTCGATTTCCACCTTCGGCGCCGTCTGGACCTGGGGCGTGATCCTGGTCACGCAGATCCAGTTCCGCAAGACCTTGACGCCGCTGGAAATCAAGAACCTGGCTTTCCGCATGCCGTTCGCGCCCTACGGTTCCTGGATTTCGCTGGCTTTCCTGGCACTGGTGATCGGCCTGATGGCGTATTTCCCCGATACGCGCATCGCCCTGATGGTGGGACCAGCCTGGCTGATCCTGCTGACGGTGCTGTACTACGCGCTGGGCCTGGCGCCGAAAGAGCGCCGCGACGATGTGCCGCAAGGCTACGAAGCGGGCTGGCCACCAGCCGATGTTCCGCCCGGCAAGAAGTAAAGTAGCCGAACTGAACTAACTCCACAGCGCGCCCCTGCTCTTGCAGCGGCGCGCTTTTTCTTTCATGTTGGCAATCCCGCGCCTCGCTAGCGCCTATGCGCATTGCGCGGCGCACGCCTGGCGTTGTTTCCTTACATCAAAGTTCTATTTAGCTGAGCCGATGAAAGCCCTATAATCGTTTAGTTTTAAAAATGGGCGCGATCTTTCCGGTTTTTTACCAGGTAGGGCCGGAGCGCTATTTGTTTTTACCCGTCATGCGAAAATACGTGTGCCTCATAAAGGAAGTCGAGTGAGCCAAACCCTGGTCCAGAAACTTTGCCGCACCAAGCCGATCGATACTATGGTCGACTATGCTGAAGGCCTCAGCAGTAGTGGCTTGAGCCGCTCCATCGGCCTTTTTTCCCTCACCATGATAGGCGTCGGCGCCACCATCGGCACGGGTATTTTCTTTACCATGGTCGAAGCCGTGCCCAAGGCGGGCCCATCGGTCGTCCTGTCGTTCCTGATCGCCGCCATCACGGCCGGCCTGACGGCCTTGTGCTATGCGGAATTGTCGTTCCGCATTCCCGCCTCCGGCTCCTCGTATTCGTTTGCTTACGCCACCGTAGGTGAGTTCCTTGCCTTCATCATGGCTGCCTGCTTGCTGCTCGAATACGGCTTGGCTGGCAGCGCCGTGGCCATCGGCTGGTCGTCCTACCTGAACAACTTCCTGGAAAATGCCTTCGGCTGGCATATTCCGGAGATGCTGCGCACGCCGATGATCGTTTCCGGCCCGCATGGTATGGAGTTTCATGCCGGCCACATCAACCTGCCGCCGATCTTTTTGATCTGTATGTGCGGCTTCTTGCTGCTGCGCGGCGCCAAGGAATCGGCTCTGATGAACGCCATCATGGTCATCATCAAGCTGGCGATCCTCGTGTTTTTCATCGTCATCGCGTTTTCCGGTTTTAACGCCGACAATTTCTTCCCCTTCTTCAATAGCGATAACAGCAAGGGCTTTGCCGGCATGACGGGTGTCACGGCGGCCGCCGGTACCGTCTTCTTCTCCTTCATCGGCCTCGATACGGTGGCCACCGCGGGCGACGAAGTAAAAAACCCCACGCGCAATGTGCCGCGCGGCATACTCGGCGCCCTGCTCATCGTCACCGTGTTTTATTTGCTGGTGGCCGTGGCGGCCCTGGGCGCGCAGCAGGCGAAATTGTTCGAAGGCCAGGAAGCGGGCCTGGCGGTGATCCTGCAAAACGTCACGGGCAAGACCTGGCCCGCGCTGGTGCTGTCGGCCGGTGCCGTCATTTCCGTCTTCAGCGTGACCCTGGTGACGATCTACGGCCAGACGCGCATCCTGTTTGCCGTCAGCCGTGACGGCCTGATCCCGAAGTCGTTCCAGAAGATCCACCCGCGCACCCTGGTGCCGGTCAGCAATACCATCATCGTCTGCCTGGTGGTGGCCCTGGTGGCTGGCTCCGTCGATGCCACTTACCTGTGGGACATGGTCAGCATCGGCACCCTGACAGCCTTCATGGTGGTCTCGATCGCCGTGCCGGTGCTGCGCCACAAGCAGGGCGCCAATCGCATCGAAGGCTTCAGCGTGCCGTTCGGGCCGTACGTGATTCCAGGCCTGAGCATACTGGCTTGCCTGTACATCATGCGCGATTTGCCGCATACGACGTTTGTCGTGTTCAGCGTGTGGATGGCGGTAACGGTAGCCATTTATTTCCTGTACAGCATGCGGCATTCGCACCTGGGCAAGAAGACCCGCTAATGCAGTCTGTTCCATTCCAAACCGCCGCGCTTGCCGGCGGTTTTTTTTATTTCTAACCGGAATTTACATGATGAAAATAACTGATCTGGCCGCTTGCGGCTTGCTGGCAAGCAGCCTTCTTGGGAGCGTGGCGCAGGCCGCCCCTGCAACCGGGCCGGCATTGCGTGATTACCGCGCCGTGGCCCTGTCGGCCAATGGCCAGCGCATCGCCGCCATCGAATCGAGCAAGGCGGGCGAACAGCCGCAGCGCCCGCATGCAGTCATCGTCGTGCGCGACGCCGCCAACGGCGCCATCGTGCAGCAATTCGATCCATGCACCGTGTGTTCGTACGATAAGCCCAGCTGGTCGCCCGATGGCAGGCAGCTGGCCTTCATCGGCTACGACGCCAAGGCGGGCACGGCGCAGCTGTACCTGGCCACGATGACACAGGTGCAAGCGCGCGTGTTGACCAGTATCAAAGGCGTGGCCAGCACGGCGCGCTGGTCGCCGGACGGCAAGCAGCTGGCCCTGCTCGCCACGGTGGGGGCGCGCAAGCTGGCCGGCGCCGTGGAGGCGGGTGCGCGCCAGGTGGGCGAAGTGGGCAGCGAAGACGATGCCCAGCGCATCGCCGTCGTGTCTGCCAGCGGCGGCGATGCGCGTTTGCTGTCACCAAGCGACACCTATGTGTACGAATACAGCTGGACGCCTGATGGCCGCGGCTTTGTTGCCACCAGCGCGCAAGGCAATGGCGACAGTAACTGGTGGGTCGCCAAGCTCAGTCATATCGATGCGGCCACGGGCGCCCTGCGCGTGATCGCGTCACCGGCCATGCAGCTGAACTTGCCTTCCGTCTCGCCGGATGGCAAGACGGTGGTCTTCATCGGCGGCCTGATGAGCGATTTCGGCTCCATCGGCGGCGATATTTATACCGTATCGCTGGCCGGCGGCACGCCGCGCAATCTCACGCCCGACTATCGCGGCACCTTCAATGGTGTCGTCTGGCGCGGCACCGGCTTGCTGGCAACGGCCCTGATCGATTCGCAGCTGGCGCTGGTGCCTGTCGATGCGCAAACGGGCCCACGCCAAGCTGTGCTGCTCGGTGAGCTCAGCAGCAGCGGCAGCGATGGCCGTTTGTCGTTCAGCGCCGATGGCCGGCAGGCGGCCGCCGCACAGGAAGACTTTACGCACGCCAGCTACCTGGTGGCGGGACCGGTGGGCCAGCTGAAAAAGATCACGCGCGACAATGACGGCTTTGCGCCGCAGCTGACGGTGCAGAACGTGGGCTGGAACAACGAGCAATACAAGGTGCAAGGCTGGCTGCTGGGACCGCTGAAGACGGATGCAGGTAAGCGCTATCCGATGATCGTCAACGTGCATGGCGGCCCAGGCGCAGCCGCCTCGCCCCGTTACGTGGCAGCGGGTACCGTGATCGAGGAATTGACGCAAAAGGGCTATTTCGTCTTCCTGCCGAATCCGCGCGGCAGCTTCGGCCAAGGCCAGGCATTTACGCGTGCCAACATGGCTGACTTCGGTGGCGGCGACTGGCGCGATATCCTGGCCGGCATCGATGCGGTGGAAAAAGTGGCGCCCGTCGACGGCCAGCGCCTGGGCCTGATCGGCCATTCGTACGGTGGCTTCATGACCATGTGGGGCGTCACGCACAGCGACCGCTTCAAGGCGGCCGTGGCGGGTGCGGGCGTGTCGAACTGGATCAGTTACTACGGCCAGAACGGCATCAACCAGTGGATGATCCCCTTCTTTGGCGCCTCCGCGTATGACAAGCCCGAGGTCTACCGCCGTGCCTCGCCCATCGAATCGATCAAGGCGGCCAAGACGCCGACCCTGATCTATGTGGGCGAACGCGACGTGGAAACGCCTGCCGCCCAGTCGCTGGAATTCTGGCACGGCTTGCGCGCCATGGGCGTGCCGTCCAGCCTGTTCATCTACGACGGCGAAGGCCATTCTTTCCGCAAGCCCGAGCACCAGCGCGACTTGCAGAAACGCACCATCGGCTGGTTTGAGCAGTATCTGAAGTAGTGATTGGTAGCCTGCCGCAGGCAGGCCAGCCTGCATAAAGCGGCTGAAAAACAGGTCAGTTGCGCGGTGAGACGATGTGCACGATCGCCGCACTATGTATCACGATCTTGTCCGCATCTGCCTGCAACAGTCGGATGCGTCTTTTGACCAGCGGCCAGCCTGACCAGGCCACGTCGCTGACGGGCGGCGCGGGCGGGGTAGCCAGCGGCGCGCTGATGGCGGCCTGGTTGTCGAGCTGCTCCAGCGCGCGCGACAGGGTCAAACACACTTGCGTATGGCTATGGCTGAGCAAGGCGTTGACGGGCGCGACAGGCAGCTGGCTGGCGTGGCGCCCCAGGATAGAGCGCAGGGCCGCCACATGGGCCACCAGCAAGTAATTTTGCACGATGAACAGGTTGATGTCTTCCACGGCCCGCTGCTTGCTGGCCGGTTCATCGAGCATGCGCACCAGTGCCGAGCTGAGCGCGGCCAGGCTGTCCATCAGGCGCTTGCGCTCGATGCGGTAGGCGAAGTCATCGAAACATTTTCCTTGCAGCAGCGCAAAGCTGGCCTGCATATAGCTGAGGTTCACATTCAGCACCTGGCGCACCAGGCGTGGCAGGCTCTGGTATTCCCAGTTGGCCAGCACAAAGCTGAACACGGTGGCCACCGCCGCGCCGATGAGGGTATCGATCAGGCGTTCGCTGACCAGGTTGGGGTTGCTGGGCGCCACCAGGTGCATTTGCAGCAAGATCATCAGGCTGACGGCGATGGCCGTGTAGCGGTAGCGCAAATAGATGAAGGTGGGCGTGGCGACGATGGAGAGGAAGAGTATGGCCATCAGCACGATATTGCTGTGTACGAAGCGGATCACGATGGCCGTGACCAGGCAGCCGATGATGGTGCCGATGATGCGGTCGGCGCGGCGCTGGCGCGTCATGCTGAAGGTGGGGCGCAGGATGATGACGATGGTGAGCACAATCCAGTAGCTGTGCGCCGCATACGGCAGCCAGTGGCCAATCAGCAATCCCACCGAGATGGCCATCGACACGCGCAGGGCGAAGCGGAACACGGGCGAATCGAGGCGCAGATTCGACAGCAGGGTCTTCAGTTCATATTTCTGCTGCGACAAGAAGGGCGCCATGTCCGCACCGCTCCAGAACGGTACGTCGGCATAGATTTTTTGCGTGGCCAGGTGCAGCTCGGCTATCATTTTTAAAATGGCGCGGATCTTGTTGCGCTGTGCGCGCAAGGTGGCCAGCGCTTCTTGCGCCTTGTCTCCCTCCGCATGCAGGCAGGCAATCTCCGCTTCGATATCGGCCCATTCCTTGTCATAGTTGATCTGCGCATACGAGGCGCGCTTGCGCGTGACGGCGTAGGCCACGGCTTCGATATCGCGCGCCGCCTTGTAAGCGAGGTCGTGCAAGGATTTCAAGACGTCGGAGTCGGCAAGGTGCTGGCGCAGCAGCGCGTAGTCCGTGTGCGTGGAGAGGATCAGTTCATATAAATCCAGCATGCACACGTGCACTTGCACGACGATGGCGTCCTTGCTGTTCTTGTGGCTGCGCAAAATCAGGTCGCGCGACGCCTGCTGGCGGTCCGCCAGGATGCTTTGATGGCGCACCAGCTTGTTGAATTGCTCCGTCAAATTGAAGCGCGTGTCGTAGAAATCGGCCTTGATGTCGATGTAGGCGGCCAGTTCGAACAGGGCTTCGGCCAGCACTTGCTGTTTGATGCGGTGGCGCAAGACCCAGGCGATGGCCATGGCGTAGGTCAGATAGATCAAGCCACCCAGCATGAACAGGCCTGCGTGGTGGAACGATTGCTGCCACGTCATCTGGTGCTCCATCGACATGGTCATGATGAACAGGGCGGCCAGTTGCAAGGGCATGGATTTCTTGCCGTACACCACCATCATGCTGGCGAGGAAACTCACCAGCACAAGTACCGTCATCAGGAGCCACTGCACGGGCCCGCACAGGCTGATGAGTAAGGTGACGGCGCTGCACAGCAGCACGGAAGCCAGCATTTCGTTGAATTTGTGGCGCAGCGGGCTGGGCATGTCCATCAGGGTCGTGCACAGGGCGCCGATGCACACCGTCATGGCGGTGGCGCTGTCGCTGATTTCCTGGACCAGCAAGGCCAGGCCGACCAGGCCGATGGCCACGCGCAAGCCCAGGTAAAAATAATGGCTGTAAATGAAGGTGCGCAGGTTTAGTGCGTAGTGCATGGGATTACCTTGTGGGCAGGGCACAGAAAGAGGCGCCGCACCGGGGTCTCCGCTGCGGCGCCAGGATGTTGCAGTTGCTACCGCCTTGATTTACATCAGGGCAATGACGGGGTAGCGCCGCCATTCCGGCTCGGCAAAGCGCTGGCAGTGTTCAAAAATGAAATCGAGTACGGCTTCCTGATTGCTCAGCAAGGCTGGGTTGGCAGCTTTCCAGTCAGCAAACTTGGCCGCCAGCGCCGGCTCATCGCGCAGCAGTTCGGAGGCCATGTCTTCGAATACGTAATCGGAAAACGCTTCCTTCTTTTCCAGCACGCTGTTGAAGAAGCCCCAGCGGAAGAAGCTGTCGTGCGCCTGCGGCTCCAGCGTTTCCACGGCGTAGCGGGCCTTGTCCTGCTCCAGGCTGATGACATAATCGCCCGCCTGTACGGTGAACTGGCCCGTGCGCGCTTCGACGTCGACCGTGTCGTGGAACATATGGCCTTCGTAGGCCGTGGCGCGCGTACCGACGTTGGCAATGTGGTAGTAGCGCGCCGTTAGCGTCTGTTCGGTGGTGATGCGGCTCATTTCGACGCCGTTCCAGCGCAGCCGCTCGATGACTTCGCGCCAGGCTTGCGGCACGATATAGGCTTTCGGCGCCGCTACCGTGACGTCCGCATCGAAGCGGTTGTAATAGGTGATATCGCGTTCCCACGGCTGCGAGCGGTCATACGACAGGCGCTGGTAGTTGCCCAGGAGACTAGGCGTGTATTGCGCCGCATAGCCCTTGAAGGGGAAGGTCGACGGCTGTTCTTCGTTCATGCTCCAGTGGATGGGCCACTCGGCTTGCGTGCGTCCGGCAGCCTTGGCTTGCGCGCGCAGCTGGCGGATTTTCTCGCCATGTTTCACCGTGAACGCCATGGTGATGTCGAGCAGGGCGCGCATGGAAGCGTAGCGGTCGGCAAAGGGCTTGAGCATGTGCGTTTCCGGCATGAAGCCGATGACGTGATGCAGGGCCGCAAAACCGGTCGAGAAACGGGGCACTTCGAGGAATTCGGCGATGCCGTGGTCTGGGCTGTCCTTGACGGGATTGACGTAAGGGCAGGTGGGCCAGCCAGCTTGTTCCATCTGCGCAAAGATGTGCGGCAGCATGGTGTCTTGCAGGAAGGGACCCAGGCCATTGCCCAGCTTATCCGTCTGCGTGTGGATCAGGGTCATCGTGTACGGATAGTCGGCACCGTTCGACGTATGCGTGTCGACCATCACGTCCGGGTCCCAGCTGGCCAGCAGGCGGTTGAACACTTGCGCGTTCAGGCTGTCGCACTTGATGAAGTCACGGTTCAAGTCCAGGTGGCGGCTGTTGCCGCGGAAACCGAATTGCTCCGGGCCATCCTGGTTCACGCGCGAGGTATTAGCGCGGTTCAGGCTGCCATCGACGTTGTAGATCGGAATGAACAGCAGCACGGTGCTGCCCAGCGCCGCCAGGCGTTCCGGTTGCGTGCAGAGGTCGCGCACGATGGCCATGCAGGCGTCGATGCCTTCCGGTTCGCCCGGGTGGATGCCGTTATTGTTGAAGAACACGGTGCGGCCAGCGCGCTTAATTTGCTCGCGGTCAAACACGCCGTCCGCGCTGACGACGCCAGCGTGGATGGGTACGCCCGAGTCGGACAGGCCGATCTGTTCGAAGTGCAGCAGCTGCGGATAGCGTGCGGCGAGATCTTTATAGAAAGTGATGCATTCCAGCCAGGTAGTGGTCTGGTTGTGGTTACCGAGTTCGTAGGTCGTGCGCAAGTCTGGTGGCATAGCGGTCTGAGTCTGGGAGGGGGAAGGCGCGCTGGGTAAGTACGCCCGCTAGGGGCCAATTGTAGCACCGGCGCTCCTGCCTTGAGGCGCCGCAAGGGCTTGCTGCAGTACTTGTGTTATGAATACGTTTCACGCGCGAGGGGAGGCGGCATGGGCAAGGCAGTGATGGCAGCGCTGGCGGCGCTGGCGTGGTGGGCTTGCCTGGCGGCGCAGGCGGCACCGTTGCGCTTGCCAGCAGGCAAGGGACCGGTGGCGCAGGGCGGATCCGTCACGGCTGCCGCGCAGGGCGCGCTGATACGCTATCGTGGCTGGCTGCTGGCCGTCGATGGCGCCGTGCCGGAAGAGCGGCCTGACATCTTGCTGACGTCGGCGCAGGCGCGCCAGGCGCCGCTGCTGCAGATCGGCTCCACGCAGCGCAGTTTGCCCCTGTGGTCAGCCTTCGAACTCGTCAAGGGAGGCGCGCGCCTGCGTATCACGGCGCTGCCTGGGCCGGATGAGCTTGCCGCGCTGCTGCTGGATTTTGGCGATAGCGACTACCGCATCGTGATTCCTGCCGCCGGCATCGCGCGTCACGCTTATCCTGCGCTGGCGCAGCGCTTTCCCGGCGCCGACCTGGCCTTGCCGCTGCAGGAGGGCCGGCGGGTCATGCTGCCGCTGGGAAGTGGCCGCGCGCAAGTGTTTGGCGCGGAGCAAGCCGTGCCTTACCGCTTTAGCAAGGTAAAACGCTAGGCGAAAAAAAGCCACTCCCGCAGGAGTGGCTCAGGCTAAAGCGCCCGTTGCCGGGTTATTGCTTCTTGTTATTCAGCGCCCATTTCTTTCAGCAGGTTGTCTGCGTGGTCGATGTGTTTCATGTTCCACAGCATGTAGCGCAGGTCGACCTGGATCGAACGGGTGTTGGCCTTGTTGTAGTCCCAATCGGAAATGATCGAGTCCAGGGTGCCGTCGAAGGCCAGGCCGATGAATTCGCCTTTTGCGTTCAGGGCAGCCGAACCGGAGTTGCCGCCGGTGATGTCCAAAGTGGCCAGGTAGTCGACCGGCACGGTTTTCAGCTTGGGATCGACGAATTTACCGAAGTCCTTGGCTTTGATCGCGGCAAGTTGTTTCGCAGGTGCATTGAACTCGCCTTCGCCCGTGGCTTTGGCAGCGACGCCATTGACGGTGGTGAAGGCAGTCCAGGTGGTGCCGTCGGCGCCATGGTCACGGCCGGCAACTTTGCCGAACGTTACGCGCAAGGTGCTGTTGGCGTCAGGGTAGACGGCTAGCCCCTTGCTCTTCATGAAGGCAATTTTTGCTTTCATGTAGTTGGCGTAGGCTTGCTGGATCTTGCCTGCCAGTTCTTCGTCTTCCGCTTCGTTTTTCAGCGAATCCGGGTACATGGCGACGGCTGCCTGGATGAAGCTGTCCTTGCTGGCCTGGAACTCGGCTGGCGTACGTTTCAGCCATGCTGCGCGTTCTTCCTTGTCGGCCAGCTTGCTGCCCGCATACAGTTTGTCCAGGGCGGCGGACAGCTCGGCCGGCGACATGCCGTCCTTGATGCCGATAGCGGCGTCGAAGCTGGCGCGGCGCTGTGCGGCCGGTTGCGCGGCGTACTTGCTCAGGCTGTTCAGTACCAGTGCCTTGTCGACTTTTTCATCGTAGGTGCGCTCGACCGAGGTGATACCCGCTTCCAGGCGTGGCAAATCGCGCGTCTGGTAGCCGGACTTGCGTTCCGCATCGGCTTTGGTGCTTTCGTTCGACAAACGGTACAGGCTGCGTGCCGTGCTCAGCAGGCGTGGCTGTGCGTAGCTCAGGAAGAAATCGCGCTTGGTGTCGGCATCGCGTTCGGCGATCAGCTTTTCCACTTGCTCGATATCGCCGGCAAATTCAGCCTTGCGTGCTGGCGTGGCGTTGACCCACGCTTTCAGGGCATCGTGTTCCGTCGTCTTGCGCGCCAGGAAGTCGCTGCCGGCGTAGGAGTCCAGCATGCCTTGGCGGTTCTTGTAGTAATTGTTCACGCCAGCGACTTGACCCGCGTATTTCAGGGCCACATCCTTGTTGTCCTTGGTTTCGCGCGCGATGATGGCCAGGGTTTCGCCCGATGCTTTCACGAATGCCGGGTAGTTCCAGTCAAACGTGTACGCTACTTCCGATGGCAAACGGTGACGGTTGGTGCGGCCAGGGTAGCCCAGGACCATCACGAAATCGCCTTCTTTCAAGCCATCCTTGGCCAGTTTCAGCACGTGTTTTGGTTGGTAAGGCACGTTGTCCTTGCTGAAGTCGGCAGCTTTGCCGTCGCGGCTGACATAGGCGCGGTAGAAGCCGTAGTCGCCCGTGTGGCGTGGCCACATCCAGTTGTCGGTGTCGCCGCCGAACTTGCCCACGCCTGCTGGAGGCGCGTGCACCAGGCGCACGTCGCGGATTTCCAGTTGCTTGATCAGGTAGAACTCCAGGCCGCCGTAATAGGCCGACACGGTGCAGCGGAAACCGGCTTCTTTTTCGCACTCGGCGACCAGTTTCTTCTGGTTTTTCTCGATCGCGTCGATGCGCGCCTTGCCTTGCAGCTTGGCCACGTCGGCGCTGATGATTTTGTCGCTGACATTGGTCACGGCCGAGGTGACGAAGATGCGGCTGCCTGGGGCGGCCGGCAATTCTTCAGCGAAAGTCTTGGCCAGGAAGCCGTTGGCCAGCAAATCGCGCTCTTTGGTCGAATTGACCGCCACGCTGTTGTAGACGCAATGGTGGTTGGTGGCAACCAGGCCTTGCGGCGAGACAAACGAGGCGGAGCAACCGCCCAGACTGACGATGGCGCCCATCGGGAACTCGGTCAGTTTGGTCAGGTTGGTCGGATCGAGTTTCAGTCCGGCCGCTTTCAGTTCCTTGGCTACTTGTGGCAGCTGTTGGGGCATCCACATGCCTTCGTCGGCGTGTGCGAAATTGCTCAGGATGGCGAGCGCGATTAAAGATTTTTTCATTCGAGTTCTGTTCTTTTACATTGTAGGGAAGTCGGAATCAGCGGAGTACCCGCTGATTGTGCAGCGGGCGACCTAGAGTATCCGTATCGAACTCGCACTAGTCAATCACATTTTCCGGGCAGCATGTTCGCATGTGCTTGCTTGAATGGCATGGTTTTGGGCGGCGAAGGGGATGAAACCGGCTGCCAATGCGCATTTTTCCCTGCCGAGGCTGTGGTATGGTCCATACAATTGTTCTGGCAGCAATGAAAAATGGCCGGGCGCTTGCGCGGCCCGGCCACTTGCTCTGCGCTGCTTTTTGCCTGCTTAGCGTATCTTGCCGCGGCGCAAAAGATTCACGATGCCCAGCAGGATCACGGCGCCCAGGAACGAGACCAGCAACGCAGACAGGCTGAAATTGTCGCTATTGATGGTGCCCGTGCCGAACAGGGGCGCCAGCAGCCATCCGCCCAGGAAGGCGCCCACGATGCCGACGACGATATTGAGGAAGATGCCCTGTTGCGCATCCGTTTTCATGACCATGCTGGCCAGCCAGCCGATGACGCCGCCAATAACGATCCAGATAATGAAATTCATGTAGTCCTCCGCGCGATGGGTGAGTGGGGTGCCATGTCAGAACAACATCATGCCGATGGATAGTGATGCCACACGATAGAAAAGTCCAGCGGATTCGCGTGGCGCATGCAAAAGCCCGCCTGGCTGCGGGCAGCGAGGCGGGCTTGTCTGCGGCACGGTCGTGTTTAGTCGGCCTTGATGGCTTCCACCTGGATGGCCAGCTTGACTTCCGGCGAGAACGCCGGCATGCCGTAGTTCAGGCCAAAGTCGCTGCGCTTGAATTCCGCCGTGGCATCGGCGCCGCACACTTCGCGCTTGTAGCGCGGGTGCATGATGCACTTGAACTTGCTCACGTTCAGCTTGACGGGCTTGGTCACGCCCAGCAGGGTCAGTTCGCCATCGACTTCCACCAGCTGCTCGCCGTTGAACTTGAACGATGTGCTCTTGTAGGTGATCTGCGGGAATTTCTCGACGTTGAACATGTCCGCTTTTTTCGCGTGCGTGTTCATGGCGTCCAGGCCGAAGTCGATCGAATCGGCATCGATGACGAGATCCAGGCTGCCTTTCTTGGCGGCACGGTCCAGGGTTACGGTTCCCTTGGTCTTGTTGAACTTGCCGCGCCAGACGGACATGCCCATGTGATCGGCTTCAAAGCTGGGGAAGGTGTGCGTCGGGTCGAGGTTGTAGGTGTCGGTGGCGGCCATGGCCGAACCCGCGCCGGCGGCTGCCAGCACGGCGATCATCAAGTGCGAAAGTTTCATTGAGTTCCTAGAGTTAAACAACGAGAAATAAAACGATTATTGGGCTGAGACGTGGAATTTAATTGTGACCTCGTCTGCAACCATGCTCGTGTCTTTCCACTCGCCTTCGCCGATGTTGTAGGTCAGTCGCTTGATCGGCAGGGCGCCGTCGAAGGCATATTTGCCGCCATCGGACTTCACCGTCAGGGGGAAGGTCACGTCGGTGGTCTTGCCTTTGATGCTCAGCTTGCCGCTTACCGTCAGCTTGCCCGCACCGGCGGCCTTGATGCTGCTCGAGACAAAGGTGGCTTTCGGGAACTGGGCCGCGTTAAACCATTCTTTCTTGGCCACTTCCTTGTTGTACTCGGGGTCGCCGATATCGATGCTGGCCGTGTCGATTTCCACCGATGCCTTCGAGGCGTCCGGCGTGGCCGGGTTGTAATCGATGGCGATATTGAATTTCTTGAACTTCGCTTCCACGGGCACGTTCATTTGCTTGAACACGGCCGACACGCTGGTCTTGGCGGGATCGACTTTCAGCAGGGTGGCGGCGGTGGCGGCCACGGATAGGCCCAGCAGGGAGGCGAGGACGATGCGTTGGGTGTTTTTCATCTTATTTTTCCTGTGTTTCAGTGAGCAAGGGACGTTAAGGCAGCATGCGTTTAAGTACGCCGTCGCGGTCGATGAACTGGTGCTTCAGCGCCGCCAGCACATGGGCGGCCACTGCGGCTGCCATCGTCATGTTCAGAACATAATGAATCTCTTTTAAAAGTGGCTTAAGTTCCGGGTTCGGCGCCATGATGACGGGCAGCTGGAATAATCCAAGGTACATCACCGGCACGCCGGCAGCCAGGGTGTACAGGTAGCCGGAGACGGGCACGGCGAAGATCAGGATGTACAACAGCACGTGCATGGCATCGGCCGCCTTCTTTTGCCAGACAACCATGCTGGCCGGGTGCGGCGGCGGTACATTCGCCTTGCGCCACAGCAGGCGGATGGCGGCGATGGCCAGCACGGTCACGCCCAGCCATTTATGCCAGGAGAAATATTTTAGCTTGGTGGGCGTCAGGCCGGGAATATCGACCATGACCAGGCCCATGACGAAGGCGCTGATGATCAGGAGGGCGGTCAGCCAGTGCAGGATGATGGCGGTGGTGGTGTAGCGTTGCATCGACGGCTTTCTTGAAAGTAGTACGCATTAGGACTAGTTCGGCCTAATATACCAAAGAAAAGCAAATTGCGCTGCGTGCTGCAGATTCTACAAGAAAGATTGCCGGAAAAACCGCGGGGCGGGCAGCATTTGTGTGCTGGCCGCCCCGCGGGAGTGGGATAGCATGATCCCATGTGGAAACTGCTTAGATGGCTTTTGCCAATTGCGCTGCGATACCGATGTAGTTGCCCGGCGTCATGGTCAAGAGCACGTCCTTGGCATCCTGCGGAATGGCCAGGCCATTGACGAAGGTTTGCAGCGCTTCTTTCGAGATGCCCTTGCCGCGCGTCAGCTCTTTCAGCTGCTCGTACGGATTTTCGATGCCATAGCGGCGCATCACGGTTTGTACGGGCTCGGCCAGCACTTCCCAGGTCGCGTCCAGGTCTTGCGCCAGGCGCGCGTGGTTCACTTCCAGCTTGTTCAGGCCGCGCAGGCAGCTGTCATAGGCCAGCAGGGTGTAGCCCAGGCCCACGCCGATATTGCGCAGCACGGTCGAATCGGTCAGGTCGCGCTGCATGCGCGAGACGGGCAGTTTTTCCGACAGGTGTTTCAGGACGGCGTTGGCCAGGCCCAGGTTACCTTCCGAGTTCTCAAAGTCGATCGGGTTGACCTTGTGCGGCATGGTCGACGAACCGATTTCGCCCGCTTTCAGCTTTTGCTTGAAGTAGCCCAGCGACACGTACGTCCAGATGTCGCGGTTCAGGTCCAGCAGAATCGTGTTGGCGCGCGCGAAGGCGTCGAACAGTTCGGCCATGTAGTCGTGCGGCTCGATCTGGATGGTGTACGGATTGAAGACCAGGCCCAGGCGCTGTTCGATGACGGCCTGCGAGAATGCCGGCCAGTCGAAGCCAGGGTAGGCCGACAGGTGGGCGTTGTAATTGCCCACGGCGCCATTCATCTTGCCGAGGATTTCCACTTGCTCGATGCGTTTCACGGCGCGCTGCAAGCGGGCCACGACGTTGGCGAATTCCTTGCCCAGGGTGGTCGGGCTGGCCGTCTGGCCGTGCGTGCGCGACAGCATCGGCACGTCGGCATTGTCGTGCGCGATCTGCGTCAGCTTGGCCACCAGGCCGTTCAATGCCGGCAGCATCACGCCATCGCGCGCGGCTTTCAGCATCATGCCGTGCGAGGTGTTGTTGATGTCTTCCGAGGTGCAGGCGAAATGGATGAATTCCGACGCCGCCACCAGTTCCGGCACGTCCGCCACTTGTTCCTTCAACCAGTATTCGACGGCCTTGACGTCATGGTTGGTGACCGCTTCGATGGCCTTGATGCGGGCCGCGTCGGCTTCCGAGAAATCGGCTGCCATCTTGTCGAGCAGGGCGGTCGCTTCTGCCGAGAAAGGCTTGATTTCAGCGAAACCGGCTTGCGACAGCGCTTGCAGCCAGGAGATTTCCACTTTCACGCGGTGGTGCATGAAACCGGCTTCGGACAGGATCGGGCGCAGCAGATCGGTCTTGCTGGCGTAGCGGCCATCGAGCGGAGACAGGGCCGACAGCGTGGAATACGGAGGTGTAGAAGTCATGAGAGCGGACGCAAGTTAAAGAAACGGTTGGCGTGTGGCGCAGGGGGAGGGCAGGGCTATTGCAATACAGCAACACTGACGGCGCCACAGTAAAGGGAGATTTTACCACCGCTGGCCGCTGGCCAGCCGTCCGTGGGCCGCCGGCGCACCGCAATCTGGCCTAATCCGGCCCCGATGCGGCGTGCCTGCCACACACTGGGGGCCGTCGGGCGCGTGCTGCCAAACACCGCTGCCGCCGATGCTATACTGCTTGCTGCTCCTTTACCTTAAAGTACCTATGAAACTGATCGGTTCCCTCGCCAGCCCGTATGTCCGCAAAGCCCGTATCGTGCTGGCGGAAAAAAAGCTCGACTATGTCTTCGAGCTGGAAAACGTGTGGGCGCCGGAAACCCGCATCGCCCAAGCCAATCCCCTGGGCAAGGTGCCCTGCCTGGTGATGGAAGATGGCAGCACGCTCATCGATTCGAAAGTCATCGTCGAATACCTCGACACGCTCACGCCCGTGTGCAAACTGCTGCCGGCCGGCGGCAATGGCCGCGAGCGGGCCGATATCAAGAACTGGGAAGCGCTGGCCGACGGCATCCTCGACGCGGGCGTGCTGGTGCGCCTGGAGCGCACGCAGCGCCCGCCCGAGCAGCAAAGCGCGGCCTGGATCGCGCGCCAGCTGGAAAAAATCACCCTGGGCCTGGCGGCGCTGGAAGCACGCCTGGGCGAGAGCGCGTATTGCGCCGGCAAGAACTACACCCTGGCCGACGTGGCCGTGGGCTGCACGCTGGGCTGGCTCAGCTTCCGCTTCCCGGAAATCGACTGGCGCGCGGACCATCCGGCGCTGGCGCGCCTGTTCGACAAACTGTCCGAGCGGCCATCGTTCAAGGACACCGCGCCGCAGTGAGCGCACGATGACCGTGACTGATTCGAAGGCGCAGCAACGCCTGCAGATGGCCGATATCGCGCGCCTGGCCGGCGTGTCCACATCCACCGTGTCGCGCGCGCTGAGCGGCAGCTCGCTGGTCAATGAAGAGACGCGCGCGCGCGTCATCGCGCTGGCCCGTTCGCTCAAGTATTCCATCAATATCGGCGCGCAAAACCTGCGCCTGAAACAGAACCGCACGGTAGGCGTGGTGGTGCCGTATGACGCGGCCACGCGCCAGCACCTGTCCGATCCTTTTTTCCTGAGCATGCTGGGCAGCCTGGCCGATGCGCTGACGGAGCAGGGCTTCGACATGCTCATTTCGCGTGTGGATGCGGAAACCCTCGATGCAGCCGCCCAGTCCTTCGATAGCGGCCGCGTGATCGGCATCATCCTGATCGGCCAGTGGCGCCACCATGAGCAACTGAACCAGCTGGCCGCGCGCCAGGTGCCCATCGTCGTGTGGGGTGCGCAATTGCCGCAGCAGCTGTATTGCACCGTCGGCGGCGACAATGTCGCCGGCGGCAGGTTGGCCACGGAACACTTGCTGGCGGCGGGGCGCACGCGCATCGCCTTCTTTGGCGACGCCAAACTGCCCGAGGTGGCGCAGCGCCACCAGGGTTATGCGCAGGCGCTGGCCGCGCAGGGACTGGCGCCGGACCCGCAACTGTACGTGGCCGGCTCCTTCCTGCCGCAGGGCGGCGCGACGGACGTGCAGGAACTGCTGGACCGCCAATTGCCGTTTGACGCCATCTTTGCCTGCAGCGACTTGCTGGCCATGAGCGCCATCAGCGCCCTGCGCGCGCGTGGCGTGGCCGTGCCGGAACAGGTGGCCGTGGTCGGCTACGACGATATTGAACTGGCCGCGTATTTCCATCCGCCGCTGACCACCGTGCGCCAGCCGATCCGCGCCGCCGGGCGCGCGCTGGTGGCCTCGCTGCTGGCACTGGTCGACGGCGCGCCCGCGCCATCCCAGCAATTGCCAACCGAGCTGATCGTACGCGCCTCGGGCCGCTGAGGCGCGCATCTGCAATCGGTTGCAACCGATTGCAATAATTTCTTATTCCACCGTTTATTTTCATGCTGCATTGCAGCATGAAAACCCCTAAAATCGCGTCAGGCATCGCATTTCTAGTCATGTATTGCCCGTAGTATTCTCTTAAAAACAACAATATTTCCATGTTGCAGTGCTCGATTGCAATCGATTGCAATAAATTCTTATCCGTTGAATAATGACGTACCGGCTCAGCCAGCGCGCCACGGCATGCAGCGGCCAGGACTCATAACAAGCGGATACCTCGATGTATCGGCATACAACACTGGAGACAAGATGAAGACACGTACTGCTCAACGCGGTTGCATGGCCGCAGCCATCGCCCTGGCCCTGCTGCAATGGGGCGTCGCCCAGGCGCAATCGGCCGGCGACACCGCCAGCGCCGGCCCCGCCGATGGCCTGAACCTGGAACGCATCGTGGTCACGGGCACCACCGGCGGCACATCCAAAATGAAATCGAGCAATTCCGTCAGCAGCATGGAGCTCGACACCATCTTGCACAACGCACCCACCAGCGCCGCCGAAGTCCTGCGCTCGGTGCCCGGCTTGCGGGCCGAGTCCTCGGGCGGCGAAGGCAATGCCAATATCACCGTGCGCGGCCTGCCCATTTCCGCCGGCGGCGCGCGCTATGTGCAGATCCAGGAAGACGGCTTGCCGGTGCTGCAGTTCGGCGACTTCAACTTCACCACGCCCGACAGCTTCGTCAAGATCGATTCCACGCTGGACCACCTGGAAGTGGTGCGCGGCGGTTCGGCCTCCACCCTGGCCACCAATTCGCCGGGCGGGATCATCAATTTCATCAGCAAGAACGGCAAGGAGCAGGGCGGCAGCGTGGCGCTCAGCCGCGGCCTGGGCTACGACCAGACGCGCGTGGACTTCGATTATGGCGCGCCGATTTCGGAGCGCACGCGCTTCTTCATCGGCGGCTCCTGGCGGTCGGGCGAAGGCATCCGCCACAGTGGCGTGAACAGCGAAAAGGGCGGCCAGATCCGCGGCAATGTCACGCATGAATTCGACAGCGGCTTCGTGCGCCTGTCGTTCAAGCACCTCGACGACCAGTCGCCCACGGCCCTGCCGGTACCGGTCAGCGTGCGCAATGGCCGCATCGGGGAAATCGCCGACATCGACCCGCGCAAGGCCAGTTTCTATTCGCCGTACTGGGTGCCCGACATGGTGCTGAACAAGGATAATCAGCGCGTGGCCACCCGCGTCAACGACGGCTTGCACGTCAAGAGCGACACCGTGGGCCTGGAAGCATCGTTCAAGCTGGGGCAGGGCTGGAGCGTGAGTGAAAACTTCCGCTATGCCGATAATTCGGGTCGCTTCACCGGCGTCTTCCCGTCGAATAACGGCAGCGACGGCAGCTATGTATTTGCCAGCGGCCCGAACCAGGGCAAGCCCTACGCTGGCCGTGCGTTTTCCGCCGTGGTGTTCAATACCTCGATCGACGACGCCAGCAATACCCTGAGCGACACCAAGCTGGCCAAGACTTTTGTTCTCGACGGCGGCAAGCTGACCACCACGGCCGGCCTGTACCTGTCGCAGCAAAAGCTGGGTCTGACCTGGAACTTCAATGAATACCTGATGCAGGCCACGGGCGACCAGCCGGCGCTGCTGCAAACGGCCAGCGGCACGCCGGGCTATATCGGCCCCGCCTTCGGCGCCTGCTGCTCGCGCGCCGTCGACATGGAATACCGCACGACGTCGCCGTACCTGAACCTGGCCTGGGAAAGCGGCGCGCTGAATCTCGACGGCGGCTTGCGGCGCGACCGCCAGCATGCCAGCGGCACGGCCAATCAGGCCACCGGCGCGCAAGCCTATCTGCCGTCGACGGTGCAGCAGGTCGACTACACCTTGGGCCACACTTCGTACTCGCTGGGCGCGAACTACAAGCTGCAAGCCAACCTGGCCGTGTTTGCCCGCGTCAGCGAAGGCGTGGCCTTCAATGCCGACCGCATCCTGTTCGGCACGCCGCTCGACGGCAGCGTGCCGGTGGCCATCAACACCGTGCGCCAGCTCGAAGGCGGCGTGAAATGGCGGCAGGGACCACTGAGCACCTTCGTCACCGTGTTCCAGGCCAAGACGAAGGAAAGCAATTACGAAGCGACTACCCAGCTGCGCACGGCCAATAGCTATGAAGCGAAGGGCGTGGAGCTGGAAGCGGCTTACAGCGCCGGCGACTTCCGCATCAATGGCGGCCTGACGTTCACGGATGCCGAGATCACGGGCACGGCGGCGGCCGACGTGGCGCTGATCGGCAATACGCCGCGGCGCCAGGCGCGTGTCGTGTACCAGCTCGCGCCCACCTATGAATGGGGACCGGCCACTCTGGGCGCCAGCCTGGTTGGCACGGGCAAGTCGTGGGGCGACGATGCGCACACGATCACCTTGCCGGCATACCAGGTGCTCAATGCCTTCGTCAATTACCAGCTCACGCCGCAAATGCAGGTGGCGCTGACGGCGAACAATCTGCTCAACAAGATCGGCTATACGGAAGTCGAGGGTGATGGCCATGCGGCCCGCTCGATCACGGGGCGCGCCGTCAAGCTCAGCCTGAAATACGCATTTTAAGCAAGGATAGGATTCATGATGTCGATACGCAGCCCCCTGGCGCGCCTGCTGGCGCCGCTCCCCACGCACTTGCGCGACGATGCGGCGCGCCGTTATGCGCGCCAGGAGGCGGTCTTGCTCGACCGCCTGGGTAGCCTGTATGGCCAGCGGCCGGACTTCCTGCCCTGGCTGGGCGACCTGATGGAAAGCGTGGGACGGCTGTACGCGGCGCGCGCGCCGGCGCTGCTGCGGCAAGATGCGCAGCGCGAAGCGCAGCCGGACTGGTTTGCCAGCCAGTCCATGCTGGGCTACAGCGCGTATGTACAGCGCTTCGGCGGCAGCCTGCAGGGCGTGGCCGCGCGCATTGCCCACCTGCGCGAATTGGGCGTGACGTATCTGCATTTGCTGCCGTTTTTGCGTCCGCGCGCTGGCGAAAGCGATGGCGGCTTTGCCGTCGCCAGCTTCGAGGAAGTCGACCCCGCGCTGGGCAGCAATGCAGACTTGCTGGCGTTGACGGCGCAGCTGCGCGCGGCCGGCATCAGCCTGTGCTCGGACCTGATCCTCAACCACGTGGCCGACGATCATGCGTGGGCGCTGGGCGCCAAGGCGGGCGATCCGCTACTGCGCGATTTTTTCCACACCTATCCCGACCGCGCGCAGCCGGACCGCTACGAGCAAACCGTGGGCCAGGTCTTCCCGCAGGCGGCGCCGGGCAATTTCACCTTCGTGGCGGAGCTGCAGCGCTGGGTCTGGACCACGTTTTACCCGTATCAGTGGGACTTGAACTATGCCAATCCGGCCGTCTTCGCGGCCATGGCCGGCGCCATGCTGGGCCTGGCCAACAAGGGAGTGGAGGTGTTCCGCCTCGATTCGACGGCCTTCCTGTGGAAGCGCGCAGGCACGGACTGCATGAACCAGCCCGAAGCCCACAGCCTGCTGCAAGCCTTGCGGGCCATCGCCGCCATCGTCGCGCCGGGCGTGCTGCTCAAGGCCGAAGCCATCGTGCCCACACCCAAGCTGCCCGCCTACTTTGGCAGCGATGCCGCGCCCGAATGCCATATCGCCTATCACAGCAGCCTGATGGCCGCCGGCTGGGGCGCGCTGGCGGAGGAAAGCACAGACTTGCTGCAGCAGGTGATCGCCGCCACGCCGCCGCTGCCGCCGGCCGCAAGCTGGCTCAGTTATGTGCGCTGCCACGATGACATCGGCTGGAACGTGCTGCTCAATGAAGCGGGCGCGGACGGGCCGGCGCGCCTGGCGCGCATCGCACAGTTCTTTGCCGGCACGCCGGGCACCGGCAGCTATGCGCGCGGCGCCGCCTTCCAGAGCAGCAGCGCCGACAAGGCGCATGGCAGCAACGGCATGGCCGCTTCGCTGGCCGGGCTGGAAAGCGCCATCACGGTGCAGGAGCAGGAATACGCGTTGCGGCGCCTGCTGCTGCTGCATGGCCTGGCCTTGAGCTTTGGCGCCTTGCCGGTGCTGTACATGGGCGATGAACTGGGCATGACCAACGATTACAGCTACACGCAGCGCGCCGACCGGGCGATGGACAGCCGCTGGCTGCAGCGCCCCGCGTTTGACGACAGCCTGCTGGCATGGCGCCACGATGGCGTGAGTGCCAGCGGCCGGCTGTACCTGGCGCTGCGCCAGCTGGTCGACGCGCGCGGGCGCTTGCCGGCCCTGGCCGCCGCTGCGCCGCGCAGCGTGCTGCCGGCCGACGCGCCGTCCGTGCTGGCGCTGCTGCGCGGCGACGCGTTTCTCAACCTGAGCAATTTCAGCGGCACCAGCCAGCGCTACACCTTGCCCGCAGGCGAGTGGCGCAACAGCCTCGATGGCAGTGTGCTGGCCGGCACGGTAGGCTTGCAGCCCTGGCATATGCTGTGGCTGGAAAGGGAAGCAGCATGAGCGACGCCAGCGCACATCGTCCGCATCTGTCGTTCTGGCAGATCGTCAACATGAATGTCGGCTTTTTCGGCATCCAGTTCAGCTTTGGGCTGCAGCAAAGCAGCATGAGCCCCATCTACAAATACCTGGGCGCCGATGAAGCAAGTCTGCCATATCTGTGGCTGGCCGGTCCCATGACGGGCTTGCTCGTGCAACCGCTGATCGGCGCCATGAGCGACCGCACGGTGACGCGCTGGGGACGCCGCACGCCTTACTTCCTGATCGGCGCCATCCTGTGCAGCCTGGGCCTGCTGGCCATGCCCTTCAGTCCCACCCTGTGGATGGCCGCCAGTCTGCTGTGGATACTCGACGCGGCCAACAATGTGACGATGGAGCCGTACCGTGCCTTTGTCAGCGACAAGCTCGACAAGAAGCAGCACTCGCTGGGTTTTCTCACGCAAAGCGCGTTTACGGGGCTGGGGCAAACGCTGGCCTATCTGACGCCATCGCTGCTGGTCATGCTGGGCATGAACAAGGATGCCGTCAATGGCAGCCATATCCCGCACATCGTCATCGCCGCCTTCCTGATCGGCGCCGTGTTCTCGCTCGTCTCGGTGCTGTGGACCCTGAAGACGACGCCGGAAAACCCCCTCACGGCCAGTGAGCTGGCGGCCATCCGCAGCCGCCCGCCGGGCTGGCGCCACACGCTGGCCGATATCGGCGCGGCCCTGCGCGACATGCCGCCGACGATGAAGCAGCTGGCCCTCGTCAACCTGTTCCAGTGGTACGCCCTGTTCTGCTACTGGCAGTACATTGCGCTGTCGCTGGCGGCGACCCTGTTTCACACGACGGACCCCGCGTCGCAAGGCTTTCGTGACGCGGGCCTGCTGAACGGGCAGGTGGGCGCCTTCTATAATTTCGTCGCCTTTGTCGCCGCCTTTGCGCTGGTGCCGTTCACGCGCCGGTTCGGCCCCAAGCGCATGCACAGCCTGTGCCTGTGCGCGGCCGGCGTGGGCATGCTGAGCATCCCGCTGATCCACAGCCCGGCGCTGCTGTTGCTGCCCATGCTGGGCGTGGGCCTGGCCTGGGCCAGCATCATGGGCAACCCCTACATCATGCTGGCCGGCTGCATTCCGCCCGAGCGCACGGGCGTCTACATGGGCATTTTCAACATGTTCATCGTCATCCCGATGATCATCCAGATTTTCACCCTGCCCCTGTATTACCGCAGCTGGCTGGGCGGCAATCCGGAGAACGTCATCCGGCTGGCCGGCGCCCTGTTGCTGTGCGCGGCGGTGGCGGTGCTGTTCGTCAAGCTGCGCCAGCCGCAGACCACAAAGACTTGAGGACGCACGTAAAAAAACCGGCTCTGCCGGTTTTTTTTCGATGCTGCGAAAGATTACTCTTCCACGGCCATCTGGCTTTGCAGGTAATTCTGGATGCCGACCTTGGCGATCAGGTCGATCTGCGTTTCGAGCCAGTCGATATGCTCTTCCGTGTCTTCCAGGATCATCAGGAACAGGTCGCGCGAAACGTAGTCGCCCGCTTTTTCACTGATGGCGATGCCTTCCTTGACGGTGGCGTGCGCGGCGCGTTCCAGCTTCAAGTCGCATTCCAGCATTTCCGGCGTGTTCTCGCCGATCAGCAGCTTGTGCAGCGCTTGCAGGTTCGGCAGGCCGTCGAGCATCAGGATGCGGTCGATCAGCTTGTCGGCGTGTTTCATTTCCCCGATCGATTCTTCGTATTCCTTCTTGCCCAGCTTTTCCAGGCCCCAGTGCTTGTACATGCGCGCATGCAGGAAGTACTGGTTGATGGCCGACAGTTCGTTGGTGAGCTGTGCGTTGAGCATGCGGATGACTTCTTTATCGCCCTTCATGGGATTTCCTTTGTTCTGTGTTGCGTTCGATGATGAAACCGCAGGCTGCTGGCGTTCACTGCCGGGTGGCGCAAGGCTGCCTGGTGGCGCGCAGGTTGCCGGTTTCGCTATGCCCGCATGATAGCGCAAAATATGGGCATTTTTTGCTGCGAAACGGTGTTTTTCCGTCTTTTTAACGTAAATATCGTGCGAATAAAACCCATTCTCAAATGGGTTGCCGCATTTTTCCGTTTTTTATTTGTTAAGGAAAATGAAGGCCATTCTCATTCGCGTTCATGCCGTCTGTCGTGCATGTCCGGCGGGCCTGGGCTGTCGCATGGAAACGGCGCACAATGTTTGCGACATTCTTGCCTTTACGTATACTTGGCCGCCGGTGGCGATGCGATAATCACGCAGCGATGTTTACTGAAAAAGGATAGCAAGATGATGCTGCATATACCCGGCGTGCTGACACCGGAACAGGTGACGCATTTTCGCCAGCGCCTGGCGCAGACGGACTGGGTCGACGGACGCGCCAGCGTCGGGGCGCAAGGGGCGCAAGTCAAGCGCAACCGCCAGCTGGCCGAAGGTTCGCCGCTGGCACTGGAGCTGGGCGAAATCGTCAGCCGCGCGCTGATGGCCAATCCGCTGTTCTTTGCCGCCGTGCTGCCGCTGCGCATCCTGCCGCCATTCTTCAACAGCTATGCGGGCGGCGAGCACTATGGCCTGCATATCGACGGCGCCATCCGCACGCCGAAAAACGGCATGCAGTCGATGCGCGCCGACGTCTCGTCGACCGTGTTTCTGAGCGAGCCGGACGAATACGAAGGCGGCGAGCTGGTGGTGGTCGATTCCTACGGCACGCATGAGGTGAAATTGCCGGCCGGCGACGTGATCGTGTATCCGTCGAGCAGCGTGCATCAGGTGCTGCCCGTCACCAGCGGCGAGCGCATCTGCTCCTTCCTGTGGACGCAAAGCATGGTGCGCGAGGACTGGAAACGCAGCATGCTGTTCGAGCTCGATCAAAACATCCAGAGCGTGCGCGGCGAGCATGGCGATTCGCCCGCGACGGTGGGCTTGACGGGGCATTATCATAATTTGCTGCGGATGTGGGCGGAGATGTAACGGGCAAAAAAAAGTCTGCCTGGCCCGGGGATGGTGGCTGGCAGACTGAAACAAGCAGTTGCTTGACTGGTACAGAAAACAGGGCGCAGCAAGCAAGGCATTGGTGCGGTGCTTGCGGGCTGGCAGCGGCGCCGTGGCCGCCGGAAGTCTAGCTCAGTTGGAAGGTCAGTGGCACGAGCACGTACACGGGCACGGGCTTGCCGTTTTCGATCATCGGCTTGAACAGCGCGCGCTGGGCGGCCTGGCGGCCTGCTTCATCGAGGTTGTTGTAGCCGGTCGATTTCTGGATCAGGATTTGCTCCGGCAAGCCCTTTTCATTGATCAGGATGCGCAACACCACGGTGCCGGACTCGCCCAGACGGCGCGACAGATTCGGGTAGATCAGTTGCGGCGCCTTGATGTATTCGACGCTGCTGACGGTGCGCGGCGTCGACGGCGCTGGTGGCGTCGGCGATGGTGCCGCTGGCGCTATCGGCGCGGCAGTGGCGACAGGCGCCGCTTCGGCGCGCGTCGGCTGCGGCGGCGTGATCGTCGGTTCGCTCGGCGCCACGGCGATCAGCGGCAGCGGCGGGATCACGGCGCGCGGCACGGGTGCGCTCAATTCCACGGTTTTCGGCACGGACGGTGCCGGCGGCTTGGGTGGCGCCGGCGGGGCGATGATGCTGATGGTGGTAATGGTCGGCATGGCCGCCGTGACCACGCGGCTCAAGAGGCCGCTCTGGATGGCGTAAAAGCCGGCGATATGCAGGACGACGATGGCCATCAGCGGCGCGAACTTGTTACGCTTCTTGTCGAAGTCGGCAAATTGCTGCACGGCCTGCACCGTTACGGGCGGGGGCATCATCGTCATGGCATTCATCGCTTTCTTTAGTTTGTCAGTACAGCTCGCATCAATACGGTTTCTTGCAGCACCACCGTGGCGTTCAGGTGCTCGTTCAGCACTTCCCGCGCGCAGGTGTGGCATTTGCCGCAGCAGGTGGCCACGCCCAGGTCGCGGCGCAGTTCGGCCATGCTGGACAGGCCGAGATCGACGGCTTGACGGATTTCACGATCAGATATGTTGTTGCAGACACATACAATCATTGATACACCTTCTGGCTGGAGTATGAACAGACACTAGTGCTGAGAAGCATTGTTGCTAGTGTTTTAATGAGAATCATTATCATTACGTTTCATTGTCGCGCAAAGTGGGGGACAATGCAAGCGATTTTGCTCAAGTGTGCGGCGCCTGGCTGCCTTGCGCCGCAGCTTGATCTGCGATTCGCGCGCATGACGCAGCCCTTGATGGGGGCGGCTCTCCGGGCTAAATAAAAACTATTCGCATTCATGTTTATAATGCTGGTATTGTCTCGGACGGTCGCCGTCTGGACAGATGGAAAGGCCGCTTGTCGGTAATGCGCAACAGTGGCGTTTTACCTTACAAACCTGGGAGCAGTGCAAGGCGCCGCGCGCCGCAGCCTGTATCAGGTGTTCTTAATTTGAACGGAATTTGCTCATGACTCTAGTTCCACCCTTGATGACGCTCGATGCGCTGGCAGTCGGCCAGAGCGGCACGGTGTTGCATATCACGCCCCACACGGCAGGACAGACGGAGGACGGCGTCGACCTGGCCCGCCGCTTGATGGAGCTGGGATTCGTTCCCGGCGAACGACTCCGCATGCTCAAGCGCGGCATGCCCGGTGGCGATCCGCTGGCCATCAAGGTCGGTAATGCCACGTTTGCACTGCGCCGCTTCGAAGCGGCGCTGATCACGATTCAACCGCTGCTTCAACCGGAATAACCATGGGTGCTGTCGAAACTATCGTCGATGCGGGCGTGCACAAGCCGCCGCATCAGCCACAAATTGCCCTGCTGGGCAATCCGAATTGCGGCAAGACCGCCCTGTTCAACCGTTTGACGGGCGCGCGCCAGAAAGTGGCGAACTACGCCGGCGTGACCATCGAGCGCAAGGAAGGCCATTTCACGTCGCCCGCCGGCAAACCCGTACGTGTGCTCGATCTGCCGGGCGCCTACAGCCTGTCCGCCACCACGCCAGATGAAGCCATCACGCGCGACGTGGTGGGCGGCTTGCGCCGCGGCGACCCGCGTCCGGACGCCATCATCTGCGTCGTCGATGCCACCAACCTGCGCCTGAATCTGCGCCTGGTGCTGGAAGTCAAGCGCCTGGGCCTGCCCATGCTGCTGGCGCTGAACATGACGGACGTGGCGCGCAAGCGCGGCATGTTGATCGACACGGCCAAGCTGGCGCAGGAACTGGGCATGCCCGTGGTGGAAACCGTGGCGGTGCAGCACGATGGCGAAAAAGCCTTGCTGAACGCCATTGACGCCATGCTGCCGCTGCCGGCCGTGGACGCCAAACCGCTGGCGGCCATCGATGCCGTCAGCGTCGAAGAAACCCAGCGCGAAGTGCGTCGCATCCTGGCCGCCGTCAGCAATGACGCGGGCGACAGCGGCAACCTGACGGAAAAGATCGACGACGTGGTGCTGCACCCCGTGTTCGGCCCCCTCATCCTGGCCGTGCTGATGTTCCTGATCTTCCAGGCCGTGTTTGCCTGGGCCGCCACGCCGATGGAAATGATCACCGATGGCGTGGGTCATCTGGGCGCCGTGCTGACGGCGAACATGCCAGATGGTCACCTGAAAAGCTTGCTGGTGGAAGGCATCATCGGCGGCGTCGGCAGCGTGCTGGTATTCCTGCCGCAGATCCTGATCCTGTTCTTCTTTATCCTGAGCCTGGAAGACTGCGGCTACCTGCCGCGCGCGGCCTTCCTGCTGGACCGCATGATGGGTGGCGTGGGCTTGTCCGGCCGCGCCTTCATCCCGCTGCTGTCGAGCTTTGCCTGCGCCATTCCCGGCGTGATGGCGGCGCGCACCATCCAGAACCCGCGCGACCGCCTGGTCACCATCATGATCGCGCCGCTGATGACGTGCTCGGCGCGCCTGCCCGTGTATGCGCTGATCATCGCCGCCTTCATCCCGGAACGCCAGGTATGGGGCTATCTGAGCCTGCAAGGCCTGGTGCTGTTCGTCCTGTACTTCGCCGGCATCATCTCGGCCATGGCCGTGGCCTGGGTCATGAAGCGCGGCATGGGCGTGCGCGGCAACCAGCCGCTGATGCTGGAACTGCCGGCGTATCACTGGCCGCATCTGCGCAACCTGGCCGTCAGCCTGTGGGAGCGCGCGAAGATCTTCCTCACGCGCGTCGGTACCATCATCCTGAGCCTGATGATCATCCTGTGGTTCCTCAGCACCTTCCCCGGCCCGCCGGACAACGCGATCCATCCGCCGATCTACTACAGCCTGGCCGGCATCCTGGGCCGCGGCCTGGAAGTGATCTTCGCGCCCATCGGTTTCAACTGGCAGATATGCATCGCGCTGGTGCCGGGCATGGCGGCGCGCGAAGTGGCCGTTGGCGCTCTGGGCACCGTGTACGCCCTGTCGCAAACGGGCGACGCGCTGGCCAGCACCCTGGAACCGCTGATCGCCCATTCGTGGTCGATGGCCACCGCGCTGTCCTTGCTGGCCTGGTATGTATTTGCGCCGCAGTGCCTGTCGACCCTCTCCGTGGTGAAACGCGAGACTGGCGGCTGGCGCTATCCGCTGCTGATGGCCGGCTACATGTTCGCCCTGGCCTACGCCGCTTCGTTCATCACGTATCGCGTCGCCCTGATGCTGGGCGCCTAGGAGCACACCATGTGGCAAACCATTATCGTCGCCCTGATCGTCGCAGCCGCGCTGCTGCATTTTTCGACCAAATATCTGCCGGCGGGTGTGCGCCGCGCCATCGTGCGCGGCCTGGTGCGCTGCGGCCTCGATGAGGCGAAGATGTCGACCTTCTTCAAGGTGGCGCCGGGCTGTGGCAGCGGCTGCGGTTCCTGCGGCTCCTGCGACAGCCCGCCGCCGCCATCCGCCACGCCGCCGGCCGACGGCAGCAGCAAGCGCGTGATCCTGATGCAGGTGCAGCGCTAGGGCCTGTATTTCAGTCTAGCCACGGGCGCGCCCGTGGGCTACACTGGGTTTTCCGCATGGCAAGGAGTGGCAATGGCGATACTGTTGATCTTCATGTTTTTGTTTGCGGTCGCCACCTGGCTGCTGGCCAGCCGGCGCGGCCGCCACGGAGGACTCTGGTTCGGCATCGGCCTGTTCCTCGGGCCCTTTGCCTTGCTGGCGGTGGCGGCCCTGCCGCCCGTCGTGCGGCCTTGAACGACAAAAAACCCGCTGCTGCGGGTTTTTTTACGCTGGCGCTGCACTTACGCCTTGCCCGCCAGCTTTTCCACCACGGGCACCAGCGCGGCCGGGCGGCAGCCGAAGGCGGCAAGGCGGCCTTGCGCGTGCGGCGCCAGGTCCAGGTCATAGGGCAAACGGCCCGCCACCAGCCATAGTTTATCTTGCGGCAGGGCCTCGATGAGGCGGCGCTGGCCGTCGACGAACATGGCGTTATACGTTTGCAGCACGATCTGCTGCGCGCCTTGCGCAAAGGCGATGGCCGCATTGACCTCTTCGTCCAGCGCTTCGGCCGACAAGGCGTACTCGCGCACGTCCAGGCCCGCTTCCAGCAGCGCCGGCAGCATCGAGCTGCGTGCTTCCTTGTTGCGGCCCAGCGCCACTTCGTCGATTTCGCTGCGCGAGCGCACTTCCACCGTCAGCAGGGTCACGGGCAGGCTGGCGTCGAGCGCGCGGTAGTCGCCCTGTACGCGCAAGGCGGCCTTTTGCAGCAGCTGCGACAGGGCCATGGAGGCCGGCTGCATCAGCGCCGGTGGCGTGACGGGGCGGGTGCGCCAGTCGCGCACGGCGCGGTTGCGCTTGAGTTCAGCCACGCGTGCACAAGCCGCGTCGATGCGGGAGATCGCAATGTCACCGCGCTCCACGGCGGCGATGACGGCCTCGATGGCGGCCGTCTGCTGCGCTTCGCGGTGCGAGATGAGGACGATGTCGGCGCCCGCCTGCAAGGTGGCGATGGCGCCCTGGGCGATGCCGATGCCGTCGGCAATGGCCGCCATTTCCAGGCAATCGGTGATGACCACACCCTGGTATTTCAACTCGCCGCGTAGCAGGTCCGTCAGCACGCCTTTCGACAGGGTGGCCGGCACGCTGGTGTCGGCTTCGAAGGCGGGGAAGACCACGTGCGCCGTCATGATGGCGTCCACGCCGCCGGCAATGGCCGCGCGGAAGGGCGCCAGTTCCACGGCGCGCAGGCGTTCCTTGTCGTGCGGGACCAGGGCCATGGCGTAATGCGTGTCGATGGCCGTGTCGCCGTGGCCGGGGAAGTGTTTGGCTGTCACGGCCACGCCGCTGGCGCGCTGGCCGCGCATGGCTGCCATGCCGTAGGCTATGACGGTGGCGGCATCCTCGCCGTACGCGCGCACGCCGATGACAGGGTTGTTGCGGTTGTTGTTGACGTCCAGCACGGGGGCCAGCAGCAGGTTGATGCCCACCTGGCGCATTTCATCGCCGCTGATCTGGTTCATGCGTTCGCAGTCTTCGATGGAGCCGGCCGCCTGGAAGGCCATCGCGGCTGGAATCGGCGTGACGCCCTGCTCGATGCGCATCACCATGCCGCCTTCCTGGTCGATGGAGATGAGCAGCGGCGTGTCGGACACCTCCGCGTTGATTTCCTGCAGTTCGCGGCACAGGGCCGACACTTGCGCGGGCGTGTGCACGTTGCGGCGGAACAGGATCACGCCGCCCACCTTCTTTTCGCGTATCAAGGTCTTGATATGCTCGTCCGCCTGCAGGGCGTCGAAGCCCACCATGAACAGCTGTCCTACTTTCTCGCGCAAACCCTGCTCCATGCTGCAACTCCTCCGGTATTTATTTTGACGACGGCATACGTATTCTGGCACCGTGGTGGCGCGTCTGGGCGATCACCGGAAAAGCTGCCTGCGTTTTGTATTTGTTTTGGTATTGTATTGGATTTGGGTTTTTGCGCAAGTGGTTATTAAGTGGTATTGCTCCACTTGCGCAATGCAGACCTCAATCCAGGCGCTGGAACGATGCCGATTGCGCCTTCGGCCAGTACAGGCCGAACACGGGCGGCAGCTGCGGCAGCTGGCTCGGGTCGAGCAACTGGCCCGCGTCGAGGAAGGGCAGCAGGGCCGACGCCAGTTTGACCTGGTTCGGCGAGATGCGCCGCACCAGGTGATGCGGACGCAGTTCCTGCGGATGCGCCAGGCCGGCGGCGGCGATCAGTTCGGCCAGCGCCTTCATGGTGTTCTGGTGGAAGTGCGCCACGCGGGCGATCTTGTCGGAGACCACCAGGGCGCGCTGGCGCTGCGGGTCTTGCGTGGCCACGCCCGTGGGGCAGCGGTCCGTGTGGCAGCTTTGCGACTGGATGCAGCCCAGCGCGAACATGAAGCCGCGCGCCGAATTGCACCAGTCGGCGCCCAGTGCCAGCAATCGGGCGATGTCGAAAGCCGTGATGATCTTGCCCGAGCAGCCGATCTTGACGCGCTCGCGCAGGTTGGCGCCCACCAGGGTGTTATGCACCAGCACCAGCGCTTCCTGCAGCGGCGTGCCTACGTGGTCCGTGAATTCCAGCGGTGCCGCGCCCGTGCCCCCTTCGCTGCCGTCGACGACGATGAAGTCGGGCGTGATGCCCGTTTCCAGCATGGCCTTGACGATGGCGAAAAATTCCCATGGGTGGCCGATGGCCAGTTTGAAGCCGGTCGGCTTGCCGCCGGAGAGCGTGCGCAGGCGGTCGATAAAGTGCAGCATTTCCAGCGGCGTGGAAAAGGCGCTGTGCGCGGCCGGCGAGACGCAATCCTCGCCCACCATCACACCGCGCGTGGTGGCGATCTCGATCGTCACTTTTGGCCCTGGCAGCACGCCGCCGTGGCCCGGTTTGGCGCCCTGCGACATTTTCAGCTCGATCATTTTTACCTGCTCCGAGCTGGCGTTGGCGATGAAGCGCTCCTCGGAGAACGTGCCGTCCTGGTTGCGGCAGCCGAAATAGCCGGAGCCGATTTCCCACACCAGGTCGCCGCCGTTTTCACGGTGATAAGGACTGATGCTGCCTTCGCCCGTGTCGTGCATGAAGCCGCCGCTGCGCGCGCCGCCGTTCAGGGCCAGGATGGCGTTGGCCGACAGGGCGCCAAAGCTCATCGCCGAGATATTGAAGACGCTGGCCGAGTACGGTTTTGCGCGGGGGCAGTCCGGATGGTTGCCGATCTCGATGCGGAAGTCGTGGCCCGTGACTTTGGCGGGGGCGATGGAATGGTTGATCCATTCGTAGCCCGCCGCATACACGTCGATCTGGGTGCCGAACGGGCGCTTGTCCGTCTGCTCCTTGGCGCGCTGGTAGACGATGCTGCGCTGGCTGCGCGAGAACGGCGTCGCCTCGCTGTCGCTTTCCAGGAAATACTGGCGGATTTCGGGGCGGATGCTCTCAAAAAAGAAGCGGAAGTGCGCGAGGATGGGGTAGTTGCGGCGCAGGGCGCGCTTGGTTTGCAGCAGGTCGCTGATGCCGACCAGGGTCAGCGCACCGGCCAGCAGGGGCAGCCAGTAATGATCGTAGTAAAACAGGGACAGGACAAAGATGGCGGCCGTCGCAATGAAGGCCAGGTAGCGAAATGGTACTAGGTGCATGGGCACTCCGGTGAAGTCAGACTGATAAAGCCGAGTCTACCTTCGATTCGCGCAACGTGCTGGTGGGAAAGAACGCGGCGCCCACTGGACGCCGCGCAGGATTACTGCTGTGCGGCGCGGATGCGCTCGACCCGTTCGGCGCTGGCCGGATGGCTCGACAGGTACGGCGTGCCCTCGTCCAGCTTGCCCAGGGCGACAAACACCTGCGCCAGGTGTTCCAGCGGGATGCCGTTCTGGCGCAGCATGGCGATCGCGTAGTCGTCCGCGTCGCGTTCGACATCGCGCGAATACTTCAAGTCCAGCAGCAGCGGCGGCAGGGTCGCCACCACCGTCGAGACGTCGCCGAACAGCAGCGCGGCGCCGGCGCCCACGGCCGAGGTCTGGATGATGCGCCGCGTCAGGTGGCGCTGCTGCAAATGCCCCAGTTCATGCGCCAGCACGCCCATGATGGCCTGGTCGTCCGGTAGCAGTTCGATCATTTCGTCCGTCAGCACGATGTCGCCGGACGGCAGGGCAAACGCGTTCGGACCGATCTTGCTCTTGCGGAAAACGATGCGGTGCCCGGGCGTGCTGTCGCCGGGCGTGGCCAGGCGCGCGAACCGGGCGCGCAAGGCTTGCTGGCGCGCGCCATCGAGCTGGCTGGGCGCGAATACATGGCGGTCCAGCATATCGAGCACGCCCTGGCCCAACTGCCGTTCGACCGACTGCGGCAAGGCATACGCGATGCCCTTGGCCGCCAGCGGCAGCAGGTATTGATAGCTGAGCCACAGGGCCACGATGGTGGCCACGGTGGCCAGCAGGGCGCCGCGCCAGCTTTGCTGCAGCCGCACCACCCAGCCGTCACGGTGGCCCGTGTCGTGCAGCAGGCTGTTGAAGGCCGTCTGGTCGGCGATTTCCAGGTAGGCGCCATCGGCAAAACTGACCTTGCGCACGGCGTGGCTGCTGCGTTCGGATACATGCAGCTCGCCCAGCGGGCAGCTGCGCTCGATGTCGCCGGCCAGCACGGCCTGGCCATCGCGCACGCTGAGCGTCACGTGGTACAGGCGCGAAGTCTGGCCGTCGAAATAGCGCGCGGGCACGGGGGCCGCGCCCGGCGCGTGGTGATCGGGCGTCATGCTACAGCGACAGGTCGAAGTCCAGCAGGTCGACCATGCCTTCGCCCGTGGCCGATACTTGCTGGCCCGTGGCGGCGACAAACTCGTCCAGGCTGCCATGCACCAGCATCGAGGTCGCTTCCAGGCGGTATTTCAGCCAGCGCACATGGGCGAATGGCGTAAACAGGCCCAGGGTGACGACGATGCCCAGCAGATTGCTCAGCATGACGAAGGTGGTGCGGCCCCATGTCAGCTGCGACTGGAACTGGTGCTGCTGCAAGCGCGTATGGTTCCAGATCAGGTTCTGAATCATGGTCAGGAACAGCGGCAGCACGGTGAACGCCCACAGGTACAAGGCGCCGATGGCAAACAGCAGGCTGCCAACCTTGGTCTTGTCATTCGCATTCGCCGCAAACGAGGCGAACACGCTGCCGAAGACGACGAAAATCAGCACCAGCAAGCCGCCCAGCAGCAGCGCGAAGAACAGCAGATAGGTTTTGTAGAAGCTGCCGACCGTGGCGTCAAAGCTGAAATGGGTGGCGCCGAAACGGCTTTGCGTGTGCTGGAAGCGCTTCAGGCGCTGGTGCAGGAAAGGCGTCATCAGGCCGCCCGTGAAGGTATTCAGGATGGGCAGCCACAGGAAGTATTTGTAGGCTTCCCTGGCGCTGCCGTCAAAGCCGAAGCGGATGCCGCGGTAGCTGGTGTTGTACAGCTTGAATTGCAGGCTTTTCCAGACCAGCCACGGCAGGACGGCGGCCAGCAGCACGAACATCAGCAGGCCGACGATGGGCGAAACCTGGAAGGCGATGTTGTAGCCGGCGATCAGCACGACGGCGGCGATGCGGCCTTTCAGGATGGCGACGGCGTTGCCATGGTATTCGAAGCTGCCGCCCGCCAGGTGGGTGCTCGAATAGAAATAGCGGTTGCGGCGCACCTTGGCCCAGGCGGAATAAATGCCCAGGGTGACGATGCTCAGTAGCAGGTTGACGATCCAGATACGGAAGTATTCGCTGCCGGTGGCGCTGAAGGTGATGGCTTCGCGTTGGGGGCTGGTGTTGTTGACATCGACATGCACGTGGAAATTCCTTACTTATTGGAAACAAAACAAGATAAGGGAAGATTGAAAAGTTATCAATTGAAAATACTGTTTCTCGCAATTTTTTTGCCGATCCGTTGGCGCCGACCCGATCCGGCCGTCCCGGCTATACTGGAACTCAACCATCGCCTAACGGGAAAACCATGATCGTCGTCCACCATCTGAACAACTCGCGCTCGCAGCGCGTGCTCTGGCTGCTTGAAGAGCTGTGCCTCGACTACGAGGTCAAGCGCTACCAGCGCGACCCGAAAACCATGCTGGCGCCCGCCTCGCTGAAGGCCGTGCATCCGCTGGGCAAGTCGCCCGTGATCACGGATGGCGCCAACACCATCGCCGAATCGGGCGCCATCATCGACTATCTGGTCGAGCGCTACGGTAATGGCCGCTTGATACCGGCGGCGGGCACGCCGGAGAAGCTGCGCTGGACCTACTGGCTGCATTTCGCGGAAGGCTCGGCCATGCCGCCGCTGCTGATGAAGCTGGTGTTCGACAAGGTCGAATCGTCGCCGATGCCGTTTTTCGTCAAACCGATTGCGCGCGGCATCGCCAACAAGGTCAAGAGCAGCTTCATCCTGCCCAATATCCACAGCCAGCTGGCCTACATGGAAGCGGAGCTGGAGAAGACCAAATGGTTTGCCGGCAATGAATTCACGGCGGCCGACATCCAGATGAGCTTTCCGCTGGAAGCGGCGGCCATGCGCGGCGGACTCGACGAGCGCCTGCCGAAGCTGACGGCGTTCCTGCAGCGCATCCACGCGCGCCCGGCCTACCAGCGGGCGCTCGAACGTGGCGGGCCCTACGATTTCGCCAAATAAGGGGCATTCAAGGGCTATGTGCGGGGAAGCATACGGTAAAATGCCCGATTCAACCAGTATCGACTAACCGCATGGCCAGACTCCTCGCTATCGACGGCTTGAATATCGTACGCCGCGTCTACGAAGCCAGTCCTGAACCCGATTCCGACCTGAAGGCGGAGATCGCGCTGCGCCATGCGCTGTCGTCGTTCCGCACCCTCATCAACGACCACGAGCCGACGCACATCCTGCCGGCCTTCGATTTCGGCGGCCCGACCTGGCGCCACGCCCTGTATGCCGGCTACCGCGAAGGGCGCCAGCCCATGCCGCAGGTGCTGCGCGACGCCTTGCCCGGCTTTTACGCCACCCTGGCCAGCTTCGGCATGCACGTCGTCAGCATTCCCGAGGTCGAGGCTGACGACGTGATCGGCACGGCCGTCATGCGCTGGCTGCACGAGGGACGCGGCGCGGCCGTCATTGCCACCACCGACAAGGATTTGCATGGCCTGATCGCCCATGGCGCGCTGGTATGGGACCACTTCAAGGGTGTCTGGCACGACCATGCCTGGGTCGAGAAAAAGTTCGGCGTGCCGCCGGAACTGCTGCCCGACCTGCTGGCGCTGATGGGCGACGTCACCGACAGCATCCCCGGCGTGTCGAAGATCGGCCTGAAGACGGGCGCGAAACTGTTGCGCGCTTACGGCAATATCGACGCCGTGATGGCCGGCGCGGGGATTTTGCCCGGTGCGCTGGGCGAAAGCCTGCGAAAAGAGCGGGAAATACTGTATCTTTCAAGAAAGTTAGTCGAACTCAAGACGGACGTGACTTTAGGTGTTACCTGGAACAAGCTGGTGTGGGAAAAATAGAGCGCCAGGCAAGACCAATCAAGCAAGGGAAGCAATCATGATGTTAAAGACAGTCCTGATCGATAGCAGCGCCGTGGCGCGCGGGCTGCTGAACACGGTCCTGACCGATGGCGGCTACGATGTCTGCGGGCAGACGCATACCAGCGCGCTGGGGCTGGCGCTGCTGGTCAAGCACCACCCGCATTTCGTGTGCATCGCGCGCGAGCAGGTGGAAGATGGGACGAATGTGGTGCAAACCATCCGCGCCCAGTATCCGAAGACGCTCATTTTCATGGTGTCGGGCGGCATCGACGCCGCCTCGCTGCAGGCGGCCCACGCCATGGGCGTGTCGGGCTTCATCGTGAAACCCTTCATGGCCGACACGGTCCTGAAAACCGTGCGCAACACGGTCATTGCCATGGTGCGCAAGCAGCAGGCCCTGGCCGCTGCCGCGCAGGGCAACGCCTAGCTGCCGGCCAAACCTGTGGCGCTGGCGATGATGCCGCCACCGAGGCAGACATCGCCGTCATACAGCACGGCCGACTGGCCCGGCGTGACGGCCCATTGCGCCTGATCAAACGCCAGGCTGAAGTGTTCATTCCCCTCCGGCAACAGCTGGCAAGCCACGTCGGCCTGGCGGTAGCGCGTCTTGGCACTCAAGGCGCCCGCTTGCGGCGCCACACCGGCAACCCAGCTGGCCTGGTCGGCCGTCAAGGCAGGTGACAGCAGCCACGGGTGGTCATGGCCCTGCACCACCCACAAGGTGTTGTTGGCGATATCCTTGCGCGCCACATACCAGGCGTCGCTGCTGCCGTCGGCATTCTGGTACGACTTCACGCCGCCGATGCCGATGCCCTTGCGCTGGCCCAGGGTATAAAAACTCAGTCCCACGTGTTCGCCCACCGTCTTGCCGTCGGCCGTTTTCATCGGACCCGGCTTGTAGGACAGGTAGCGGTTCAAAAATTCGCGGAACGGGCGCTCGCCAATAAAGCAGATGCCCGTCGAATCTTTCTTTTGCGCGTTCGGCAGGGCCAGCTTTTCGGCGATCTGGCGCACTTGCGTCTTCGGGATTTCACCGAGCGGAAACAGGGTTTTAGACAATTGCGCCTGATTCAAACGGTGCAGGAAGTAGCTTTGGTCCTTGCTGGCGTCGACGGCTTTCAGCAGTTCATAGCGGCCAGCATCGGTGGGCGCCTGGCGCACGCGCGCGTAATGGCCGGTGGCGATCAGGTCGGCGCCCAGGGTCATGGCGTGGTCAAGAAAGGCCTTGAACTTGATTTCGGCGTTGCACAGCACGTCCGGGTTCGGCGTGCGGCCGGCCTGGTATTCGCGCAGGAAATCGGCGAACACGCGGTCCTTGTATTCGGAGGCGAAATTGACGGCTTCGATATCGACGCCGATGACGTCGGCCACGCTGGCCGCGTCGATCCAGTCCTGGCGCGTGGAGCAGTATTGCGAATCGTCGTCATCTTCCCAGTTTTTCATGAACAGGCCGATGACTTCATAGCCTTGTTCCTTCAGCATCCATGCCGCGACCGAGGAATCGACCCCGCCCGACATGCCGATAACGACTTTCTTCTTGCTCATCTTGCTTTCCAGTTACTTTTAGATAATATTGCTATGCGCTATTGAAAACGGACGCATGCGTGTGCAGCAGGGCCAGCGGCGCGCGCCGGCCGGCCAGGTATTCGTCCACGCACTGCAGCACCAGGGGGCTGCGGTGGCGCTCCTGGCACGCCGCCAGCTCGTCGCGCGTCATCCACAGGGTGCGGATGATGCCTTCGTCCAGCGGGCGGTCATGCTCGGCGCCGGCCGTGCCGCAAAAGGTGAAGCGCAAATAAGTCACGTCCTCACCCGTGCGCAGTGACTGATAGCGCGACATATACATGCCGACCAGTGCCGTGGGGATGAAATCGTAGGCCGCTTCTTCCAGCGTTTCGCGGATCACCGCCTGCTCCAGCGACTCGAACGGGTCGAGATGACCGGCCGGCTGGTTGAGCTTGATGCCTTCGCTGGTCTCTTCTTCAATCAGTAAAAACAGGCCGTCGCGCTCGACGATGGCGGCAACGGTGACAGAGGGTTTCCAGATTCTCGGCATGATTCCATCCTTGAAAGAGCCGACATTTTATCTTGTTCTGCGCGCGGGGTTGGAACCCGGCCTTCTGTTGCGCGGACATATTGATAAATGACAACGTTTTAGCAAATAGCGGTGGGAAATACTTACGTCTTTCCCGGGGAGCGCACTAGCATGGGGGCTGAGGCGGCAAGATGGCAGGAAACGCCCGCTAATATAGGCTTTCCCCGTGGTCAAAACAAGCGCGCACTCGTGCTCGACTGTGGTGAGATTGACACACCTTTCCCACAATATGGGCGCTGCGCCGCATGGTGAAACGAATACGGGGATGGGGATGGAATTAGTGTCGTACAACTAAAAGTTGCTGGTTCACAAACGTTTAACGCGCTGCTTTCCGTGTTAGATTCTAGTCAGTTTATCAATTAGCGGAGGCATCATGAGGATAGGCATACCGGCCGAAACACGGCCTGGTGAAACGCGGGTGGCAGCGACGCCCGAGACAGTCAAGAAGCTGGCAGCCAAGCATCAGATCGTCGTGCAGTCGGGAGCGGGCCTGCAAGCCTCGATTCCCGACGACGCGTATGCCGCCGCCGGCGCGCAGATCGGCAGCGCCCAGGAAGCCTATGGCTGCGCCATCGTGCTCAAGGTGCGCGCACCCGATGCCGAAGAAAGGGCCCTGATGGCCAGCGGCACGGTGCTGATCGGCATGTTGAACCCGTTTGACGCTGACAATATTGCCGCCATGGCCACGGCCGGGCTGTCCGCCTTCGCGCTGGAAGCCGTGCCGCGCATCACGCGCGCGCAGTCGATGGATGTGCTGTCGTCGCAGGCGAATATCGCCGGCTACAAGGCCGTGCTGGTGGCCGCGAATACGTATCAGCGCTTCATGCCCATGCTGATGACGGCGGCCGGCACCGTCAAGGCAGCCCGCGTGCTGATCATGGGCGTGGGCGTGGCAGGTTTGCAGGCGATCGCCACGGCCAAGCGCCTGGGCGCCGTCATCGAGGCGTCCGACGTGCGCCCGCCCGTCAAGGAACAAGTGGAATCCCTGGGCGCCAAGTTCCTCGACGTGCCTTTCCTCACGGATGAAGAAAAGGAAATCGCCAAGGGCTCGGGCGGCTATGCGCGCGCCATGCCGGCCGACTGGATGCGGCGCCAGGCCGAACTGGTGCATGAACGGGCGAAACTGGCCGACATCATCATCACCACCGCCCTGATCCCCGGCCGCGCCGCGCCCATCCTGATCTCCGAAGAGACGGTGAAAGCCATGAAACCCGGTTCCGTCATCGTCGACCTGGCCGTCGAGCAGGGCGGCAATTGCCCCCTGTCCGAACTGGGCAAGACGGTGCTGAAACACGGCGTCTACATCGTGGGCGAGCCGAACCTGGCGACCCTGGTGGCGGCCGATGCTTCGGCCCTGTATGCGCGCAACGTGCTGGACTTTTTAAAGCTCATCATCGACAAGGACGACCAATTGCTGATCGATCGCGAGGATGAAATCATCAAGGCCAGCCTGGTCTGCGCAGGTAGCGAAATCTTACGTAAATAACGCGGCGCCGGAGAGAATAACATCATGGAAATCAGTCACACCATCATTAACCTGATCATCTTCGTGCTGGCCATTTATGTCGGCTACCACGTTGTCTGGACCGTCACGCCGGCGCTGCATACGCCGCTGATGGCCGTCACCAATGCCATTTCCGCCATCATCATCGTCGGCGCCATGCTGGCGGCTGGCCTGACGCAAGGCCCGCTGGCGCAGGCGGCAGGCACCCTGGCCGTGGCGCTGGCCGCCGTCAACGTGTTTGGCGGCTTCCTCGTCACGCAGCGCATGCTCGAGATGTTCCGTAAAAAAGAACCGAAAGCCAAGCAAGGAGCAAAAGAATGAGTCACGCCATGAGCTTCGTCACCATGAATTTGGTGACGATGATGTACCTGATCGCCTCGGTGTGCTTCATCCAGGCCTTGAAAGGGCTGTCATCGCCCTCGACGGCGCGCCGCGGCAATGCCTTCGGCATGAGCGGCATGGCCATTGCCGCCGTCACCACCGTGGCGCTGATCCTGAAACTGAAGGAACAGCAAACGGGCGGCATGGGCCTGACCCTCGTCATCATCGGCATCGTCACGGGCGGCGCCATCGGCGCCTACCTGGCGAAAACCGTGGAAATGACGAAGATGCCGGAACTGGTGGCCGCCATGCACTCGCTGATTGGCCTGGCGGCCGTGTGCATCGCCGTGGCGGCAGTGTCGGAACCGTGGGCCTTCAATATCGCCAAACAGGGAGAGGCGCTGCCCATCGGTAACCGCTTCGAACTGTTCATCGGCACCTTTGTCGGCGCCATCACGTTCTCCGGTTCGGTGATCGCCTTCGGCAAGCTGTCGGGCAAATACAAGTTTCGCCTGTTCCAGGGCGCGCCCGTCAGCTTCAAGGGCCAGCACATGCTTAACCTGGTGCTGGCGCTGGTGATGATCGCGCTGGGCCTGGTGTTCTGCTTTGCCGACGGGGTGGAGTCGGCCTGGACGCCTTTCGTCATCATGGCCGTCATCGCCTTTGCGCTGGGCGTGCTGATCATCATCCCCATCGGCGGCGCCGACATGCCGGTGGTGGTCTCGATGCTGAACAGTTACTCGGGCTGGGCCGCGGCCGGCATCGGTTTTTCGCTGAATAACTCGATGCTGATCATCGCCGGTTCGCTCGTGGGCTCGTCGGGCGCGATCCTGTCGTACATCATGTGCAAGGCCATGAACCGCTCGTTCTTCAACGTCATCCTCGGCGGCTTCGGCGGCGATGCGCCGGCCGCCGGCGTGGCGGGCGCGCAGGAACAGCGTCCCGTAAAATCGGGTTCGGCCGACGATGCCGCCTTCATCATGGGCAATGCGGAAACCGTCATCATCGTGCCAGGCTACGGCCTGGCCGTGGCGCGCGCGCAGCACTCGTTGAAAGAGCTGGTGGAAAAGCTCACGCACAAGGGCATCACCGTCAAGTATGCGATCCACCCGGTGGCGGGGCGCATGCCGGGCCACATGAACGTGCTGCTGGCCGAGGCGGAAGTGCCGTACGACCAGGTCTTCGAGATGGAAGACATCAACGGCGAATTCGGCCAGACAGATGTGGTGCTGGTGCTGGGCGCGAACGACGTGGTCAATCCGGCGGCGAAAGACCCGAAATCGCCGATCGCCGGCATGCCGATCCTGGAAGCCTATAAAGCCAAGAGCATCATCGTCAACAAGCGTTCGATGGCGTCCGGCTATGCGGGCCTGGACAACGACCTGTTCTACCAGCCGAACACGATGATGGTGTTTGGCGACGCCAAGAAGGTGATCGAGGATATGCTCAAGGCAATCGAATAAAGTCTCTCGCTGCAGGAGGAGCGGCCCGCCTTGCGCGGGCCGTTTTTTATTGGGCTGCCGCTGCCGCGACGACCCGGTTGCGTCCCTGGTGCTTGGCGACATACAGGGCCTTGTCGGCATCCGATATGGCCGCGTCCAGGCTGGCGCCTTGCACCAGCGGCGCCACGCCGATGCTGATGGTGACGTGCAGCGGCCGGCCGTCGGGCAGCACGGTGACCGCCGCTGCCACGGCTGCGCGGATGCGCTCGGCCACCTGGTGTGCCTGCTGCAGGCTGGCGTCGGGGAAGAGCAGGCCAAATTCCTCGCCACCCAGGCGCGCCGCCACGTCGGTGATGCGTCCCGTGTCGCGCAGCGCCTGCGCCACCGTGCGCAGCACGGCGTCGCCCACGGCATGGCCATAGCGGTCGTTGATCTTCTTGAAGTGGTCGAGGTCGGCCACGCCCACGCTCAGGGCGGCGCCGCTGCGCGCCGCGCGCGCCATCGCCTGCTCGGCTTGCGCTTCATAGGCGCGCCGGTTGGGCAGCGACGTCAGCGCATCGTGCAGCGCCTGCTGTTCCAGCTGCGCCAGCAGGCTGGCGTTTTTCGCCGCCAGTTCGCGCCGTTCGCGCACGTCGAGCAAAAAGGCGCCGAAATAGCGCATGCCGTCGATCACGCCCAGGTCGAGCGCCTTCATTTCGATGGGGATCATTTGCGTGTCGCGATGGCGGATGGCGAATTCGCGTATCTTGCCCAGCACGCTGGAGCTGCGCGAGCTGCGGATGTAGTTGACCACGTGGTTGTCGTGCTGCGCGCCGACGGCGTCGGGCAGCAGGCCGTTCAGGGTCTGGCCCAGCAATTCTCCGCTGGCATAGCCCGACAGTGCCTGCATGGCGCCATTGATATAGCGGATGCGGCAATGCTCATCGATGATGATCACGGCGTCGAGGGAATCTTCCAGCAGGCGGGAAAAAAGTACTCCGGGAAGAGCGGCAGGCGGTGCTGCGGGCAAAGCATCTGTCATGGAACGGTCGCCGAAAGCCAGGTGACAGCCATTGTCGCATCCGCGGGCCGTTTATTCCATGCCGGATAGCTCGCCTGTTTCTTTTTTGCCCGTGCCTGCTCGTTACGACTGAGGGTTGCACAGGGGGGGGCAGGGCTAGGCGCCTTGCCGAAGACAGTACGATTAGTACGGCAAGGCATGGCAACAACGCCATGGCCCCTTGTGCGCCCTCAGCGGCGGCCGTACATCATCAGTTCCGCTAAGCTTTTGCGCGCCGGGCTGACAACGTCCAGCAAGCTCAGCGACAAACCCAGAAAACCCTGGGTGGGCGCGCTGCCCGTGAAGATGCGCGCCATGGTGTCGGTGACGCGTACGGTCAGCCCCCGATCGGCCTGGCGCAGGCTGGCGTAGCGTTCCAGCCCGGCCGGGCTGCTGTCCTGCGCCAGCACGCGGGCCAGCACGGCGGCGTCGCGCAAGCCCAGGTTCAGGCCCTGTCCCGCCACCGGATGCAGGGTTTGCGCCGCATTGCCGATGGCGACCGTGCGCGGCGTGCCGCCCGCCTGGGCGTTCAGGCCCAGCGGATAGGCCAGGCGCGCCGTCGCGTGGGTAAAGCGTCCCAGGCGGCTGCCGAAGGCGGCGCCCAGGCGGGCCAGGAAGGCAGCGTCGTCCAGGGCCAGCAACTGTTCGGCGCGCGTGGGCGGCACGCACCACACCAGCGCATAGCCATCGTCCTGCGGCAGCAGGGCCAGCGGGCCTTCGTCGGTGAAGCGCTCATACGCGCGGTGCGCGATGGGGGCACTTGTGCGCACATGGGCAATGATGGCGCTTTGGCCATAATCGTGGCTGACGGCGCGTTCCGGCTGCTGGCCGAACAGGCCGCCCTCGGCTTGCACCAGCAGGCTGGCGCGCAAGCTCGACGCGGCACCAGCCTGCTCAATCTGCACGCTGACGCCATCGGCGTCTTCCGCGCTGCCCGTGACCAGGGCCGGGCGCAGGCTGGCCACGCCCAGGCGCTCGCACACGTCGGCCAGCGCGCTGACGACGGCGCCGTAACGGGCAACATAACCGAGCGCCTCGACGCCATGCTCGCTGCGGTCCATCAGGCTGCGCCCGAACTGGCCGCGGCGCGAGACGTGAATCTGGTGGATAGGCGTCGCCGCCACGGGCCAGGCGTCCGCTTCTTCGAGAATCTGGCGGCTGCCGTGCGACAGGGCGATGGTGCGCGGGTCGCGCCTGGCTTGTTCGATGGATTTGGCGTCGAGCAGGGCGATGCCGGCGGCGCGGCTGCCACGCTGCCCCAGCAGGGCGGCCAGCGCCATGCCGACGGGGCCGGCGCCGCAGATGGCGAGCTCGAAAGTGGACGGTGTATGCATGCGGCGGCGTTAATCCTGTGACATCAGTTGTTCGATTTCAGCGACGCTTTTGGGCGCCGTGCTGAAGACTTCATGGCCTTGCGGCGTGACCAGCACATCGTCTTCGATGCGGATGCCGGTATGCCAGAACTGTTCCGGCACGCCCGCGCCCGGGCGCACATAGATGCCCGGTTCCACCGTCAGCACCATGCCCGGTGCCAAAGCGCGCCATGGCTTGCCGGGGGCGCCCGTGTCGCGGTAGGCGCCCACGTCGTGCACGTCCATACCCAGCCAGTGGCTGGTGCCGTGCATGTAGAAGGGCATATAGGCCTTGTCGGCGATGACGTCCTGCGCGCTGCCGCATTTTTGCCGGTCCAGCAATTGCAAATCCAGCATGCCCTGCGCCAGCACCTGCACGGCCGCCTCGTGGATGGCGCTGTGCGGCAAACCGGGGCGCAGCATGTCCAGCGACGCCTGTTGCGCGGCCAGCACCAGTTCATACAGCGCCCGCTGTGGGCCGCTGAAACGGCCGTTGACGGGCCAGGTGCGCGTGATGTCGGAGGCGTAGCCATCGAGTTCGCAGCCGGCGTCGATCAGCACCAGTTGGCCATCCTGCAGGACGGCGTTGTTGGCGCTGTAATGCAGGATGCAGGCGTTGTCGCCGCCGGCCACGATGGAGGAATACGCGGGAAACTGCGCGCCGCTGCGGCGAAATTCGTACAGCAGCTCCGCTTCGAGCGCGTATTCGTGCATGCCGGGCCGCGTGGCGCGCATGGCGCGCGCGTGGGCCGCGCTGGAAATGGCGGCCGCGCGGCGCATCAGCTGCTGTTCCTGCGTGTCTTTCAGCAGGCGCATGGCGTCGAGCATGTCATGGATGTCGTGCGCGATGGCGGGCGCCGTGACGCCGCTGCGGGCCTTTTGCCGCACGTTGTGGCGCCAGACCTTGACTTGCGCATCGAGGCTGCCGCCCAGCGCGTAGTAAATGGCGGGAGCGTCGGCCAGCAGGCGCGTCATTTCCACGTCGAGTTCCTCGATGGGGAAGGCGCTGTCAAAACCGAAGCTGGCGCGCGCCGCCTCGGGGCCGTGGCGAAAACCGTCCCAGATTTCGCGCTCCGTGTTCTTGGCGCGGCAAAACAGGATGGCGCGCGCCGGTGCCGTGGCGCTGGCGGCCACCAGCGCCACGGCGCTGTCGGGTTCAGTAAAGCCGCTCAGGTAATAGAAATAGCTGTCGTGGCGATACGGATAATCGCAATCGCTGTTGCGCGGCACTTCGGGCGCCGTGGCGAGGATGGCCACGCTGCCCGGCAGCATCTGCGCCAGCAGCGCCGCGCGCCGGGCCGCGTAGTTGGCCATCATGTTGCGCTGGCCGTGGCTGTCACGCCATTGAGCGCGTCGAGCTGCTTTGGGGTGCCCACATTGGTCCACTCGCCAGTATAGACTTCGCCGCCCACGCGGCCCTGGTCCGCGTAGCGGCGCAGCAAATCGCCCAGTTTGGCGTGGCTGCCGGGCGTGATGCCGTCGAACATCTCAGGGCGGTACACGCCGATATTGGCGAAGGTCCACTTGGTGTCGTCCGTATTGTTGATCGCGAACAAGGTCAGGCCGAAGTCGCCATTCGGGTGGAAGTCGGGATTGGGCACCAGGTAAGTCCAGGCGATGTCGCGCTGGTCGGCCGGATACGGCGTGCCCAGCACATCCTTGTCGGCCAGCACGTCGAGTACTTGCTTGAAGTCGAAGTAGGGGCAATAGATGTCGCCGGAAATGGCCAGGAACGGTTCATCGCCCAGCAGGTGGCGCGCCTGGGCGATGCCGCCCGCCGTTTCCAGCGGCGTGGTCTCGGGCGAGTACGCGATGCGCGCGCCATACGCGCTGCCGTCGCCCAGGGTTTCCTCGATCTGGTGGCCCAGGTGCGAATGGTTGATGACGATGTCCGTGATGCCGGCGCGCACCAGGTTCAGCACATGCCAGACGATCAGCGGACGGCCGCGCACTTTCAGCAGCGGTTTGGGACAGGTATCGGTAAGCGGACGCATCCGTTCACCGCGGCCTGCGGCAAAGATCATGGCTTTCATGGAATACTCGTTTTCTGATTTATTTTGTACATTGCTCTGAAGTGATCAGAATGTGTAGCCGACCTGCGGCGTTTTATTCTCGAGGGCATCGAGCAAACGCACCAGCGGCTTGAGTTCCGTGTAGCGGTTGGCTGTCTTGCGCACGTAGTCGAGTACGGTTGGCAAGTCGCCCATGTACAGATCCTTGCCATCGCGGTAATTCAGGCGCGCGAACAGGCCGAGAATTTTCAGGTGGCGCTGCAGGGCCGTGAATTCGAAATCGCGATAGAAGGCGTCGATGTCGGGATTGACTGGCAAGCTCAGCTGCTTGGCGCGCTGCCAGTAGCGGATCACCCAGTCGAGCACCAGTTCTTCATCCCACTGGATATACGCGTCGCGCAGCAGCGAGGCGATGTCGTAGGTGACGGGACCGAAGACGGCGTCCTGGAAGTCGAGGATGCCGGGATTGGGGATGGAGCCATCGTTGATGTGCATCAAATTGCGCGAATGGTAGTCGCGGTGCATGAATACTTGCTGCTGCGACAAGATATTCGCCGTGATGGCTTCGAAGACCTTGTCCAGCTGGGTTTGTTGCACATCCGTCAAGGTGGCGCCCAGGTACTTGCCGATAAACCATTCCGGGAACAGATGCATTTCGCGCAAGATGAAGGCGCGGTCGAATTCGGGCAGCACGTCGGGCTGGCTGGCCAGCTGAATTTTCATTAGCGACTCGAGCGCTTCGGCGTACAGCACGCTGGCGTTGTCGTGGTTCAGGGCGTCGAGATAGGTGGTCGTGCCCAGGTCGGAGAGCAGCAGGAAGCCATTGTCCAGGTCTTGCGCGATGATCTCGGGCACGGACACGCCAGCGCCTTTCAGCAAGCCAGCCACCTTGACATAGGCGGGCACGTTTTCGCGCTCGGGCGGCGCATCCATGGCGATGAGTGTACTTCCTGGTAATGTTGTATTGCCAGGCAGCACATCGAGACGGTAGTAGCGGCGGAAGCTGGCATCGCTGGAAGCGGGGCGGGCGGATTCGGGCGCGACGAGGTTAAGCGAGGTCAACCAGGCTTTCAACAGGGTCAGGCGAGCGTCGGCTTGAGCCGGCGCGGTGGAGGAATTGGAAGAGAATGACATTAAGCGGCCTGTGGAATCGGGTTGATGATGCAGATTCCCATATAATAAGGGATTCAAATCAAAAAATCGCCTGTCATGGTGCTTTCCCCTTCCAATTCATGAGCTGGTTTTCGGCCTCCCCCCCTTCGCAGCGCTGGGCTTTCGCCATCAGCGCGCTCGTCGCCGCCACGACGGTGCCTGTCCACGCCCAGAAAGCGCCGCGCCCGGTTCATGTGGAAGATCCCGATGCCCCCACCGTCATGACGGCGAACAGCATGAACGGTCGGCCCGAAAGGGAGATCAATCTCGATAAAAATGTCGTGATTGAGCGCGGAAAAACCACAAAAATGACGGCAGATACAGCTTGTTACAAACAAGTTGAAGATCAGTTCGACGCCGAGGGCCACATCAAGATGTGGCGTTTCGGCGATTACTACACGGGCGATGTCTTGAAGCTGAACATGGAGACCGGCAAGGGTTTTTTGCTCAATCCGACGTACCGCTTCGAAGTGGGCGGCGGCCAGGGCAAAGCCGAGCGCGTCGACTTCATCAACCCCGACGAAGCCACTGTCATCGACGGCACGTACAGTACCTGCGAAGGGCCGAATCCGGACTGGTACCTGAAATCGAGCACCTTGAACCTCGATACGGGCCGCGACGTGGGCACCGGCAGCAAGACCATCATCTATTTCAAGGACGTGCCGATCCTGGGCACGCCGGGCATCTCGTTTTCGTTGTCCGGTGCGCGCCGCTCGGGCTGGCTGGCGCCCACGCCTGGCTTTGCCTCGAAGAACGGTTTCGAGCTGCTGATGCCGTATTACGTGAACATCGCGCCGAACCGCGACCTGACCCTGTTCCCGCGCTACATACAGCGGCGCGGCATCCAGCTCGGTGCGACGGGCCGTTACATGGGCGAGACGGATGCGGGCCTGTATCAGGGCGAAACGTCGTTTGAGTTCTTGCCTAACGACAAGCAGACCAAGACCAACCGCTACATGATCAAGTCCAAGCATGAGCAGGCGCTGGCCAAGGGCTGGAGTTACGGCTGGGATCTGCGCGAGGCGTCCGACAATAATTACCCGAACGATTTTTCGAAAACTGTCGCCACCGCCACCGAGCGCCAGCTGCTGCGCGAATTGCGCACCGATTACCGCACCGAGGACTGGAGCCTGACGGCGCGCGTGCAGAATTACCAGGTGCTGCAGGATCCCGATCCCACGGTGACCGTGCCGCGCCCGTATGACCGCTTGCCGGCGGTGAACTTCCATGCTGGCAAATACGACGTCTGGGGCGGTTTCGACTGGACCTTCGACGCGGAAGCGACGCGCTTCGCCCACCCGACCGAGGTGCAGGGATCGCGCCTCGTGGCCGTGCCGCAGGTTAGTTTCCCCATCGTGCGCCCTGCTTATTTCGTCACGCCCAAGCTGATGCTCAATGCCAGCGCGTATCAGCTCGATAACGACGCCAGGACCAAGGCGAAGTTTGCGGATACGTCGTTTACGCGCGTCGTGCCGACTTTCTCGGTCGATAGTGGCCTGGTATTTGAACGCGACACGAATCTGTTTGGCGCCAAGGGCGGCACGCAAACCCTGGAGCCGCGCCTGTTCTACGTCTACACGCCGTACCGCGACCAGTCGAAGTTTCCGAAATTCGATACGGCCGCCGGCACGTTCAACCTGACGCAGATATTCACGGAAAACCGTTTTGTCGGCAGCGACCGTATCGGCGATGCCAACCAGGTCACGGCCGCCCTGGTATCGCGTTTCCTGCAAGCGGACGGTACCGAGCGCATGCGCCTGACTTTCGGCCAGCGTTTCTACTTTGCCGACCAGCGCGTGCAACTCGATTCGAGCATGCCCGTCAACCAGTCGCGTTCGGATATCCTGCTGGCGGCAACGGGCCGCGTGTCCGAGACTTGGACCGCCGACAGCCTGGTACAGTACAATCCCAGCGATCGCCAGCTGGTCAGCTACAACTACACCTTGCAATATCAGCCCGGTGCCAAGAAAGTATTGAATTTTGGCAGTCGTTTCCAGCGTGGAGATACTGGTTGGCGCAATGTTGAAGTGTCGACCCAATGGCCGTTGACGGACCGCCTGTATGGCGTGGGCCGCATCAGTTACTCGGTGAAGGATCGCAGCATGCTGGAAAGCCTGGTCGGCCTGGAATACAAGGGCGACTGCTGGGTGTTTCGCATGGGAGCGCAGCGTTTCGTGACGACGTCCAAGACTGTTTCGACGCCGATCTTCTTCCAGCTGGAATTGACGGGCTTGTCGAATGGCCTGGGTCTGGGCGCGAATGGCCTGGAAACTTTTACAAAAACCATCCCCGGTTACCAGACATTGAGCCAGCCACTCCGTTAAGATAGGCACCGTTGCCGCCGCCGGTGTTCCCGGCGCTGGCACAAACCGGTTTTTTTATTCACCTGAACTCATGAGCGCTCTACACATTATGCGTAATGCCAGTATGCACCAACTCAAAATTGCAACGGTCTTGTTGTGCGCCATTTTCGGCGCCACGACCAGTAGTGTCTGGGCGCAACAGGCTGCGCCAGCGCCTGCGGCCAAGCCCGCTGCCGCAGCGGCGGCACCCGCACCGGCCAAGGGCTTCACGCCCCCCGCGTCGAGCAGTGGCCAGAGCATCGACTCCATCGCCGTCGTCGTCAATGACGAGGTGATTACGCGCAATGAAGTGGCGGCCCGCATCAAGAGCGTGGAGCAGCGCATGAAGGCGCAGAACGTGCCCTTGCCCGATCCTGCCGACCTGCGTCGTCAATTGCTTGAGCGCATGATTGTTGAGCGCGCACAAATGCAGCTGGCCAAGGAAATGGGCGTGCGCGTGGATGACCTGACTCTCGACCGCGCGATTGGCCGTATTGCTGAACAGCAAAAAATGACGGTGCAAGAGCTGCGCAACCAGATGGAAAAAGAAGGCACGCCGTTTGCGACCTTCCGTGAAGAAATCCGCGATGAAATCATCATGCAGCGCCTGCGCGAGCATGAAGTTGACGCCAAGATCCAGATTTCCGATTCCGAAGTGGATAACTTCCTGGAAGCGGAAAAAGCGGCCGCCAGCGAACAGGTGGAGCTGAACCTGGCGCAGATTCTCGTGCGCATTCCGGAAAATTCCAGCCCAGAACAGATCGCTGCGCGCCGCGCGCGTGCAGAAGAAGTCAGCCGTCAGCTGCGTACGGGCGCCGATTTCGCCAAGATGGCCGCCACCTATTCCGACGCCAGCGATGCGCTGAGCGGCGGCGATATCGGCTGGCGCCATAGCGACCGCGTGCCGCCCCTGTTCACGGAACAGTTGCTGAAATTGAAGCCGGGCCAGATCACGCCTATCATCAAGAGCAACACCGGTTTCCACATCCTCAAGCTGGTGGATCGCCGCAGTGCAGCCGAGGCGCAAGCCGTCGCTGCCGTGCAGCAGACGCATGCCCGCCATATCTTGCTGAAGATAACGCCGACCTTGTCGGCGGCCGAAGCCAAGCGCAAATTGCTGGAATTGAAAGAACGTCTCGATAACAAGGCCGCCAAGTTTGAAGACCTGGCCCGCTTGTTCTCGAACGACGGTTCGGCGGCCAAGGGCGGCGACCTGGGCTGGCTGTATCCTGGCGATACCGTGCCGGAATTCGAAACGGCGATGAATGCCCTGAAACCGGGCGAAGTGAGCGAGCCGATCGAATCGAGCTTTGGCTTCCACCTGATCGAAGTGCTGGAACGCAAGAGCGACGACGTCTCGAAAGAGAAAAAGCGCGCCGCCGCACGCAATGCCTTGCGCGAACGCAAGCTGGAAGAAGCGACGGAAAACTGGGCGCGCGAAGTGCGCGACCGTGCTTATGTCGAATTCCGCGCGGACGAGCAGTAATGCTGCTGATTCATTGCGCATGAGTAACTTGCCCCTTGTCCGCCGTCCGGCCATCGCCATTACTTGTGGCGAACCGGCCGGTGTCGGCCCGGAAATCTCCATACGCGCGGCCTGGGCCATGCGCAATGAAGTCAACTGCATCCTGCTGGGCGACGCCGCCTTCCTGGCGCTGACAGCCAGCCTGATCGACCCGGACATCCGCCTGGCAGCGCTGTCGCTGCAAGCCGTGCGCAACAGCGGCCTGCCCCAGTTCGGACCGGGCCGCCTGGCCGTGATCGATATTCCCACTGTTAACAATGTCATCCCTGGCGTGCTCGACAAGGAAAACGGGCGTTCCGTGCTCGCGACCCTGGATGCGGCCGTGGAAGGCATCCAGGCCGACTGGTTTGGCGCCATGGTCACGGCGCCCTTGCAAAAAAGCACGATCAACGACGCCGGCGTGGCTTTTTCCGGCCATACGGAATACTTGGCAGAAAAAACCGGCACGCCGCAAGTGGTGATGATGCTGGCCGGCGAACCCGGCCATGACGAACCGACCCTGCGCGTGGCGCTGGCCACCACACATCTGCCATTGAAGGACGTGTCCGCCGCCATCACGATGGATAGCCTGGCCGTCACCCTGGATATTATTCAGCTTGATCTGCAACAGAAATTCGGCATCGCCGCGCCGCGCATCCTGGTCACCGGCCTGAACCCGCACGCGGGCGAGGGCGGGTATCTGGGACGCGAGGAAATCGATGTCATCGCTCCGGCGATTGCTGCGGCACAAGCGCGCGGCATCGATGCGCGCGGGCCGTACCCAGCCGACACCTTGTTCCAGCACAAGTATCTGGCCGATGCCGACTGCGTGCTGGCCATGTACCACGACCAGGGCTTGCCCGTGCTGAAATACGCGACCTTCGGGCGCGGCATCAATATCACCCTGGGTTTGCCGCTGATCCGCACCTCGGTCGACCACGGCACGGCGCTGGACCTGGCCGCGCAAGGGCTGGGGCTGGCCGATTGCCACAGCATGGAGCAAGCGCTGCAAACGGCGCTCGACATGCTGCGCGCCAGCACCCGCGCCTGATACCCACCGGTTTTACCCCGCTACACCGCCTCTAGAATAGAAAAACAGAATATGAAACACGTTGCCCGCAAACGCTTTGGCCAGAACTTCCTGCATGACCGCTTCGTCCTCGACGACATCACGGCCGCCATCGCGCCGCAGCCGGACGATGCCATGGTCGAGATCGGCCCCGGCCTGGGCGCCATGACGGAGCAGTTGCTGCGCCATTTGAAGCAGATGCATGTGGTCGAGCTGGACCGCGACCTGATCGTGCGCCTGGAAAAGACCTTCAATCCGGCCAAGCTGACGATACACTCGGGTGACGCGCTGAAATTCGATTTCGCGCAAATCCCCGTACCGGCCGGCCAGAAGCTGCGCATCGTGGGCAATTTGCCGTACAACATTTCCAGCCCCTTGCTGTTCCACCTGGCGGACTTTGCGCCGCTGGTGAAAGACCAGCATTTCATGCTGCAAAAGGAAGTTGTCGAACGCATGGTGGCCGAACCGGGCAGCAAGGCCTACGGCCGCCTGTCCGTGATGCTGCAATGGCGCTATGACATGTCCTTGCTGTTCATCGTGCCGCCGACGGCGTTTGATCCGCCGCCGAAAGTGGAATCGGCCATCGTGCGCATGATCCCCGTGGCCGAGCGCCTGGCGTGCGACCAGGCGACGCTGGAAGCGGTGGTCATGAAGGCCTTCTCGCAGCGCCGCAAGGTGATCCGCAACTGCCTGGCCGGCATGTTTACGGAAGAGCAGATCAAGGCGGCCGGCATCGACCCGACCCTGCGCCCGGAAACCGTGGGGCTGGAGCAGTATGTTGCCTTGGCGAATCTGCTGAAGGCACCTGCGTAAACGTTGTCAAACCCAAGGGCTAGGACTGGGGTCGGACCCTGAGGGTCCGACCCCGGCTGCTCATCTGTTGGGGTTATTTAAAACCACTGGTCGACCTGTTGCAAATCCTGCCGCAGCGCTGAAAAACAGTCGTCCACATGGTAGTTGCGGCTGATTTCATTGCGCCGCATCAAGGCGATCTTGCGCTTGCAGGTGGGCTGGCGCAGGGGCGCCACATGCAGATCCTCGTCGTTGAGGAACGTCGTGTACAGGCTGGGCATGATGCCCACGGCGATGCCGGCGCGCACTACGCCGTACAGCGACTCGCTGTGGATCATCTGGTACAGGCTTGACGGGCTCAAGCCATGCTGGCGCAGGGCGCTGGAGGCGAATTCCCAGATGCTGCCCTTGGTGAACACGACGATTTCCTGCCCCGCCAGCTGTTCCCAGCGCACTTCCTTGAGCGGCGCCAGCGCATGGCGTCCCGCCGTCACCAGTACCAGCTCGTCTTCGAACAGGCCTACGCTTTCCAGCGACACGGAACCGGGCACCTCGATGCCCACGCAAAAGTCCAGCTGGCCCGAATGCAGCGCGTGCAGCAAGCCATCGTTGGGCATGTCCGACAGGACGATTTCCACTTCATCGCCATGCTGCTCGCAGTAGCGCGCCACGACGACGGCCGTCATCGCCATGGCCGAGGGGATCGCGCCGATGCGGATGCGGTGCCGGCCGCTGCCGATGGCGCGCTGGATATCGGCAAAAGTGTTGCTTGCCGTATTCAATAAATGCGTGGCGTAGTCGAGCGCCAGCTTGCCTTCGCGCGTCAGTTCCAGCTGGTGGGTTGTGCGGTTAAACAACTTTTTTCCCAGTTGATTTTCCAGCAGCTTGATCGAGGCGCTGAGCGCCGGCTGGGTCACGCACAATTCCTGTGCAGCCTTGCTGAAGCTGTTTACGCGGGCTAGGGTGGCAAACGCTTGTAAATGTCGTAAGGAAATCTTCTTGCTCAACTCATGCATGGACGCTGCTTATTAGAAAAAGTAATGGATTTATAAAAATAAACAAATTTTCTTATCCCGCAATTTACCATATTCTGGACTGGTCTTTACTTGTCTTGAAGGCAACAATATTCAGAGAAGCGCTTGCCAGGCGGCGCCGCTATGCGCGCTAGCACGCCATGCAAGGGACGCATCAATAAAATAATTCCAAAAAAACTCAGGGTTTATTCTTTTTAGGGTGGCGGCAATGAACAAATGGATGACGGGAACGATGGTAGTGGGTGGCTTGCTGGCGGCGCAGGGCGCCGCGCAGGCGCAAAGCAGCGTGCAAGTGTATGGCTTGCTGTCGGCCGGTATCGGCTATGTGTCGGATGAGGGTAACGGCAGCCGCACGCATGCGCTGAGCGGTACGAATCAGAATCCCCGCATCGGTTTCCGCGGCCAGGAAGACCTGGGCAACGGCACCAAGGCTGTCTTCGTGCTGGAAAACGGTTTTAACGTGATGACGGGCGCGGCTGCGCAAAGCGGCCGTTTGTTTGGCCGCCAGGCGTATATGGGTTTGTCCAGCAATGACAAGGGCACCCTGACCCTGGGCCGCCAGTACGAAGCCGTCAAGGATCTGCTGGGCCCGGTGGTCATTGCCAGCAACGGCGTGCATATCGGCGACAACGACAATGGCTACAACAACTTGCGCGTGCAAAATGCCGTCAAGTACGTCAGCCCGAACATCAGCAACCTGTCGTTCACGGGCTTGTACGGCTTCAGCGAAAACCCGGAAGATTCCAACCGCAACCGCGTCTACAGCATGGGCGCCGGCTACAAAGTCGATGCCTTCAGCTGGGCCGTCGCCTATACCAAGATGGACCATCCGAACAGCCCGGATGCGCCGAATGGCGCCATTGGCAATGACTACGGCAGTTCCCTGTTGATATTCAACAAGAGCGCCGTCAGCGGCGCCGGCGTGAACAGCCAGGCCATCGCCGGCACGGGAGGCTTTTATAATGTCGGCAAGACCAAGTTTGGCGCGCTGTACACCAACGTGCGCTACCACTACCTGGATCAAAGCAATCTGACCTTGCAAAACGTGGACCTGAACGTGAACCACAAGCTGACGGAAGCGTTGAACCTGGGCGCGTCGTATTTCTTTACCACCGGTAAATATGACGTGATCAACAAGACGCCGAAATGGCATCAGGTCAACTTCCAGGCCGATTACTTCCTGTCCAAGCGCACCGATGTCGCCATCACCTGGAGCTACCAGAAAGCGGCAGGCGATGCGACGTTCGCCCGCGTGTTCGGCTTCGGCGCCTCGGGCGGCAAGACGCAAAGCGTGCTGATTGTCGGCATGCGACATTATTTCTGAGTCTGATTCATCTTTACAGGCGCTGTCCCGCAGCGCCGTCCCCTGAAAGGAAGCATCTTGAAAAAGCACCTCATGTTGGCGTTGAGCCTAGGCTTGCTGGCTAACGCCGCCCACGCGGAAAAACGCGAGCTGGTCATTTCGGCCTATCCGATTGCCCAGCCCTTGTTCATGAAGTATGTGTACGAGCCGTTCAAGGCCAAATGCGGTTGCGATATCAAGGTGGAAACGGGGAATAACGCGGACCGCATCGCCAAGCTGGTGGTGCACAGCAAGAACCCGGTGATCGACCTGGTGCTGCTGTCCGATTCCGGCATGCTGGAAGCGGCGCAAAAGGGCGTCATCCAACCCATGGATTACGCCAAGCTGAGCAATTACAAGGCCCTCTACGACGTGGCGAAAAACCCCATCGGCGGCAACTTCGCCGTCGGCTACACCTTGTACTCGGTGGGCCTGGTGTACCGCAGCGACAAGATCGCCCCGCTGACGTCCTGGAAGGACCTGTGGCGCCCTGAACTGAAGGGCCGCGTGGCCTTCCCCGACGTGAGCACCACGCAGGGCCCATTGATGCTGCGCATGGCCGATGCGGCCTGGGGCGGCAAGACGGACGACTACGCCACCGGCTTTGCCAAGATCGTTGGCATGAAGGGCAACGTCGTCACGTTCTCGAAAAACAGCGCGCAGCTGGCCGCCCTGTTCGCGCAAGATGAAATCTGGGCCGCGCCCGTGGCGCGTTTTACGTGGTCGCAAATGCTCAAGACGGGCCTGCCCCTGAAGTGGAGCATCCCGGCCGAAGGCCAGGCGGCCGGCATGAACGTGATGGGCATCGTTGCCGGTTCGAAAAATGCGGACCTGGCGTATCAGCTGATGGATTTCTGGCTGTCCAAGGAAGTGCAGACGCAGCTGGCGACCAACCTGGTCGATTCGCCCGCCAACAAGGACGTGCGCCTGTCGGTGGCCGCCGCGCAATTCAATACCTATGGCGCCGAGCAGATCAATTCGCTGAAATTCGTCAAGCCGGAAACCATCATCAAGCAGCGCACGAACTGGATGACGCAGTGGAACAAGGCCATGAGCAAATAGTGGTGACGAGGAGAGAACACCATGTTTGCTGATCCAAAAAAGCGTCTGGGACTGCTGCTGGTCCTGCCGGCGCTGATCTTTATCGTCGTCTGCTTCCTGCTGCCCGTGCTGGCCTTGCTGGTCGACGCCTTCCGCGTCGGCGACGGCATGCAGTGGGGTGTCGACCGCTTCATCGAATTCTTCTCGCAGGAATTCAACCGCACCATCTTCTGGCGTACCCTGCGCATCGCTGCCCTGGTCACGCTGGCGGCCATCATCCTCGGCTATCCGGCCGCGCAAGCGGTGGCGCGTGTGTCGCCGAAGTGGCGCGGGCTGGTGGTGGGCATGATGATCTTGCCGCTGATGGTCTCGCCGATCGCGCGTACCTACGCGTGGATCGTCTTGCTGGGCCGCAACGGCGCCGTCAACGCGGCGCTCGTCAACATGGGTTTCACGGACGAGCCGCTGCGTTTGCTGTTCAGCGAATTTGCCGTGTTTGTGGGCCTGCTGCAATTGCTGCTGCCGCTGATGCTGATGTCGCTGGCGGGCGCGCTGGAAAACCTGCCGCGCGATGTGGAACCGGCCGCAGCGACGCTGGGCGCGAATCCCTGGCAAGTGTTTTGCAAGGTCACCCTGCCGCTGACGCAGGAAGGCCTGGTGGTCGGTGGCACCCTGGTGTTTACGGGCTGCGTGACGGCCTATGTGACGCCGGCCCTCTTGGGCGGCACCAAGGTGCTGATGCTGGAAACCCTGCTGTATCAGAAGGTCAGCGTGGAGAGCGATTTTGGCGCGGCCAATGTGATCGCCGTCATTCTCGTCTGCATGACCCTGCTGGTGAATGCCGGCCTTAAACGTATTTCCTCGAGCCGGAGTTCCGTATGAAAGAAAGCTTGTTTTCGCGTGCCGTTTTATGGCTGGTGTTTTTGTTCCTGCTGGGGCCTTTCGCCATCGTCGTGCTGGCCGGCTTTTCCGGCGGCGAAACGCTGGCCTTCCCGCCCGAGTCGTACTCGCTGCGCTGGATCCTCGAAGTGTGGTCGGCGCCCGAGTTCCGCCGCGCCTTCCAGACCAGCCTGGAAATCGGCCTGATCGCCACCGTCATCGCGCTGCTGCTGGGCATACCCGTCGCGTATGCGTTTTCGCGCATGCCGCCGCCGGGCATAGCCTTCATCCGGCAAATCCTGACATCGCCGCTGATCATTCCCGCCATCCTGGTCGGCCTGGGCTTGCTGCACCACCTCGTTTTGACCATCAATGCGCCCGTGTACGCGGGCCTGTTGATCGGCCATATCGCGCTGTTGATCCCGTACTCGGTGCGCGTGGTGTACGCCAGCCTGGTGAATCTGCGTGTGGATATCGAGGATGCCGCCATCACGCTGGGCGCATCGCGCCTGCGGGCGTTTTTCATGATCGTGCTGCCGAATATCCGCAACGCCGTGATCGCCGCCTTCTTCCTCGCCTTCGTCACCTCGTTCAACCAGGTGCCCGTCTCGCTGTTCCTGACGGGGCCGGGCATCAGCACCTTGCCCATCGAGATGCTGGGGCATATGGAAAACAGCTTCGATCCATCGATCGCTGCCCTGTCGACCTTGCTGGTCTTGTTCACCATGGCCTTCGTGATGGTGACCGAGAAGGTGCTGGGCATTTCTAAATACATGTAAGAGGCAATACACCATGAGTTATCTGGAACTGCACAAGCTGAACCTCGGCTACGCCAAGAACACGACGTCCGTGAAAGACCTGGACCTGCACGTCGAGCAGGGCGAGCTGATTTCCCTGCTGGGCCCCAGCGGCTGCGGCAAGACCACCACCATGCGCGCCATCGCCGGCCTGATGCCGCTGCAGTCGGGCCGCATCGTGCTCGACGGTCGCGAAATCGGCAAACTGGCGCCAAATAAACGCAATATCGGCATGGTGTTCCAGTCGTATGCGCTGTTCCCGCACCTGAACGTGTACGACAACATCGCCTTCGGCCTGCGCCTGCGCAAGGTCGCGCCAGCTTTGCTGAAAACGAAAGTGGAAGCCGTGATTGCCGCCGTGGGATTGACCGGTTTCGAAACCCGCTTGCCGGCGCAGATGTCCGGTGGCCAGCAGCAGCGCGTGGCGCTGGCGCGCGCCATCGTCGTCGAGCCGGCCCTGCTGCTGCTGGACGAGCCGCTGTCGAACCTGGATGCCAAGCTGCGCGTGCAGATGCGCGCCGAGCTGCGCCGCATCCAGCGCGAACTGGGCATCACCATGCTGTACGTGACGCATGACCAGGAAGAAGCGCTGGCCTTGTCCGACCGCATCGTCGTCATGAACGGCGGGCGCATCGAGCAGCTGGCCGCGCCGGAAGCCGTCTTCAATACGCCGTCGACGCGCTTCGTTGCCAACTTCATGGGCTTTGAAAACCTGTTCGACTACCGCGACGGCGCGCTGCACCACGCGGGTGCCAGCCTGCCGTACACGTCCCCCGTCGCTGCCGGCACCACGGTGCTGGGCTGGCGTCCGGACAAGGTGCGCGTCTGCGCGGCAGACGACGCGGCAGGCCAGTACCCGGGCACCGTGCTGGCGCGGGGCTTCCTCGGCGACACCGTCGAATACCTGCTGCAAACGCCGCTGGGCCAGGTCAAGGGTATTTGCGCGGCCGGCGGCGCCGCCTGGCGCGAAGGCACGGCCGTGTCCTTCGTGCTGCCGTCCGACAGCGCCCTGTGGCTGGGCGCGTGATTTCTGAATGGAAAGCATCATGACCCAAGCCTTGAAAAAAATCTGGCTCGATACCGATCCCGGTTTCGACGACTGGCTGACGATGCTGCTCTTGGGCAGCAATCCCGACATCGAGTGGCTGGGCGTGAGCGTGGTGGCGGGCAATGCACCCGTCGATATCACCTACGACAACGCCTTGCGCATCAAGGCGCATGATGGCTTGACGGTGCCCATCTACCGCGGCTGCGAAGAACCGCTGGCCGGCGTCATCGAAACGGCGCAGCGCATCCTCGGCGACAGCGGCATGCCGACGACAGGCGAGATCCTGCCGCCCGGCCCCGCCGTTGACGCTGCCGGCCACGCCGTCGATGCGCTGATCGCCGCCGTGCGCGCCCACCCTGGCCAGATCACCATCATGGCCATCGCGCCGATGACGAACCTGGCGACCGCACTGACCCGAGCCCCCGACATCGCCGAGAAAATCGTCGAGATCATCCTGATGGGCGGCTCGACCGACCAGGGCAACCACACGGCGGCAGCCGAATTCAATATCTATGCGGACCCGGAAGCGGCCGCCCAGGTCTTCAAGTCCGGCATCCCGCTGCGCATGTTCGGCTTGAACCTGTGCCGCCAGCTCTTGGTGACGAACGCGGAAGTGGCGCGCCTGCGCGCGATCGGCACGCCGCGCGCGCTGCGCCTGGCCGGCTACCTGGAAGCGTATGTGCGCATCCGCAGTACGGACGGTTCCGTGCCCATGCCCATGTATGACCCGGTGGTGGCCCTGTACCTGGAAGCGCCGCAGTTGTTCCAGTTCCAGAGCGCCCACGTGGCCATCGAATTGACGGGCGAACTGACGCGTGGCATGACGGTGTGCGAGTTCCGCGTGCCGCGCCGCGCGCCCATCAACACGCAGGTGGCGATGCTGGCCGATGGTCCGGCCGCCATCGAGCGCCTGATGCGCCGTCTGGCCGCCATTCTCGTCTGACCCACTTCACTACGAAACGAGCTTCATGTCTAATTCACCCCTGAGCATCGAACAGTTTTTACGCGCCATGCCAAAAGTGGAGCTGCATTGCCACCTGTTCGGCACGGTGCGCCAGGCCACTTTCCGCGCGCTGGCCGCCAAGACGGGCAATGTCGTCACCCCCGAGGAAATTGACGCGTTTTATACGCGTGGCGACAAGCCCGTCGGCGTGCTGCGCGTGCTGCGCGCACTCGACGCGCACCTGATCGTCTCGCCGACGGACCTGTATTGTCTCGCCTACGAATACCTGGAAGACGTGCATGGCCACGGCGTGCGCTACGCGGAGTTCTTCTGGAATCCCACCGGCACGGTGCGCGTCTCGGGCATTCGCTATGACGCGGCGCAAGACGCCATCGTCGCCGCCATCCGCGACGCGCAGCGCGACTTCGGCGTGATCGGGCGCCTGATTCCCAGCATCGACCGCGAAGCCGCTCCCGCCGAAGCCGTGCAGATGGTGGAATGGATGAAGGCGCACCGCGCGCCCGAAGTCATCGGCATCGGCATCGACTACCGGGAAAACGACCGCCCGCCGGAACTCTTCATCGAAGCCTACCGCGCCGCGCGCGAGGCCGGCTTCAAATGCACGGCGCACGCAGGTGAATTCGGCATGCCGTGGATGAATGTGGCGACGGCGATTGAAGCATTGCAGGTGGACCGGGTCGACCATGGTTACACGATTGTCGATAACCCGGAACTGGCGCAGCGCTGCGTGGAGCGCGGCCTGGTGTTTACGGTCGTGCCGACCAATTCGTATTATCTGCGCACCTTGGCGCCCGAACGCTGGGCGCTGGACCACCCGATCCGCGCCATGGCCAAGCTGGGCTTGAAACTGCATCCGAACACGGACGACCCGACCCTGCACCACGTGACGCCGACTGGCGCCTGGATGATGATGCGCGAATTCGGCTTTGGCCTCGACGACATGCGCGGTTTCATGTTGAATGGCCTCGATGCGGCCTGGGTCGACGAGTCCACGCGGCGCGACTGGCGCGTGGAATTTACGCGTGAATTCGACGCCTTGCGCGCAAGAGTCGTCGAGTAAATCAGGCGGATGCTGGCGGCGGCGGTGCCAGCAGCGAAGGAAACGCCCGCTGCGGGCATGCCTGCCGCTCGCACACCTTGCAGCCCGTGCCGATGGGCGTGGCGCTGCTCGGGTCGTGCAAATCGAGTCCCTTCGAGTAAATCAGGCGGTGCGCCTGCGAAATGTCGCAACCGAGCGCTACTGCAAAAGTCTTGCCTGGCGCCCGGAAGCCTGGTGACGCCGTACTCACCTGGCGCGCGATCCACAGATACGTGCAGCCGTCGGGCATGCTGGCCACTTGCGTCAGCACCTGGCCCGGGTGGCTGAAGGCGTCGTAGACTATCCATAGCGGGCAGGTGCCGCCCACCCTGGAAAAGTGAAAGTCCGTGGCCGACTGGCGCTTCGAGACATTGCCGGCGCGGTCGACGCGAACAAAGAAAAACGGCAATCCCGCCGCCTCGGGGCGCTGCATGGTGCTCAGGCGGTGACACACGGCTTCGAAACCCACACCAAACTGGTGCGCCAGGCGCTCGATATCGTAGGCCCGTGTTTCCGCCGCCTGCAGGAAGCGTTGATACGGCATCAACAGGGCGCCCGCGAAATAATTGGAAAACGCCAGGCGCGCGCTCGTTTGCGCGGCCGCGCCAGACAATCCCGCCGCCAGCACCAGGGCGTCGATCAGGTCGCTGTGTTCGAGCAGGCTGATTTGCGCTGCCATCTGGAAGGCGCGCTGGCCGCCCGTCAGGGTGTCGGGCAGCCACAATATATGTTGCTGGGCATCGTAGCGGTGCTTGCGCACCATGCCCGCGTCGCCATCGGACAGTTGCACCTGAATACCGTGCCGCTCCAGCAGCCGGCTTTGCAACGCGTCGAGCGTGCGCTGCTGCGGGTCAAGTTCACCCGCCACCAGCTCCGCTGCCCGGTCCAGCTCATCGATATAATTTTGCCGCCGGTTCAGGTATTCGCGCACTTCCTCGTCCGTGGAGGGTGCCGCCGAACTGGCGCCGCGGCTGCCGTCGTCGAGGCGCGCGGCCAGGGTATCGGCCCGCTCCGCCATGACCCGGTAGCGCCGCTGCAAGAGCAAAATCGAGCGCGCCAGTTCCGGCATGTTTTCTACCAGCATTTTGAGTTCCGCCATCGAGGTGGGCGGCGCGTCCGGCAATTCGCCAAACACGTCGCGCACATCGGCCACCAGGCTGGCGCTGTCGTGTTCGGAAAAGATCTGTGGGTCGACCCCCAGCACCGTGCCGATGCGCAACAGAATCGGCACCGTCAGCGGGCGCTGGTTGCGCTCCATCTGGTTCAGATAGCTGGGCGAAATGCCCAGGGACTTGGCCAGCGCCACCTGCGTCATGCGCCGTTCCTCGCGCAGCCGCTGCAGGCGCACGCCCATGAAAACCTTTGCCATCGCGTTTCCTCTTCCCCGGTTTGTGGAATCTGCAAATTTACAACATTTGCAGATTAACAGATTCAGCTTTGCATTATCTCGCATTTTCACGCCTTGTTTGCGGCCCGTATTGTGCGAATAATGCAAACAGACTATACCCACACCAGGAGACACCGAGTGACCACGCAAAACGCTGCAGCTATGACTATTCCGACCGTTCCCCTCTTGATCAACGGCGAGTGGGTCGAATCCCAGACCACCGTCTGGCGCGACGTCGTCAACCCCGCTACCCAGGAAGTATTGGCCAAGGTACCGTTCGCCACGCCGGCCGAAGTCAACGCGGCCATCGCCTCTGCCCAGCGCGCCTTCAAAACCTGGCGCAAGACGCCGATCGGCGCCCGTGCGCGCATTTTCCTGAAATTGCAGCAGTTGATCCGCGAAAACATGGCCGACCTGGCCGCCACCTTGACCATGGAACAGGGCAAGACCCTGCTCGACGCGGAAGGCGACGTCTTCCGTGGTCTGGAAGTGGTGGAACACGCAGCCAATATCGGCACCCTGCAAATGGGCGAATACGCGCAAAACGTGGCGGGCGGCGTCGATACCTACAGCGTGATGCAGCCGCTGGGCGTGTGTGCGGGCATCACTCCGTTCAATTTCCCCGCCATGATCCCCTTGTGGATGTTCCCGATGGCGATTGCCTGCGGCAATACCTTCGTGCTGAAACCATCGGAGCAAGACCCGCTGGTGACGGAAAAACTCGTGCGCCTGGCCTTGCAGGCGGGCATTCCTGCTGGCGTGCTGAACGTGATTCACGGCGGCGAAGACGTGGTCAATTCCCTGTGCGACCACCCGGACATCAAGGCCATCTCGTTTGTCGGTTCCAGCAAGGTGGGCACGCATGTGTATCAACGCGCCAGTCTGAACGGCAAGCGCGCGCAATGCATGATGGGCGCCAAGAACCATGCCGTCGTCTTGCCGGATGCCAATAAAGAACAGACCCTGAACCAGTTGCTGGGTGCGGGCTTTGGCGCGGCCGGTCAGCGCTGCATGGCCGCCTCTGTCGCCGTGCTGGTGGGCGCAGCGCGCGAATGGCTGCCGGAACTGTCCGCCAAGGCGCAAACCCTGACGGTGGGCGCGGGTAAGGACAATCCTGACCTGGGCCCGGTCATTTCCTGCGCGGCGAAAGAGCGCGTGCACAGCCTGGTCGCCAAGGGCATCGAACAGGGCGCCGTGCTGACCCTCGATGGCCGCGATGTGAAGGTCGATGGCTATCCGAACGGCAACTTCGTCGGACCGACGATTTTGTCTGGCGTGAAACCCGGCATGGTCGTGTATGACCAGGAAATCTTTGGCCCCGTCTTGATCGTCGTCGAAGTCGACACGCTCGATGAAGCGATTGCCCTGGTGAATGCGAATCCGAACGGCAATGGCACGGCACTGTTTACGCAAAGCGGCGCGGCGGCACGCTATTTCCAGGAAGAAATCGACGTGGGGCAGGTCGGCATCAACGTGCCTATCCCCGTGCCCGTCCCCCTGTTCAGCTTTACGGGTTCGCGCGGCTCGAAACTGGGCGATCTGGGTCCGTTCGGCAAGCAAGTCGTGCTGTTCTACACGCAGACGCAAACCATCACCCAGCGCTGGTTCACGGACGCGGCGTCGGTGGGCAAGGTCAACACCACCATCAGCCTGAAATAAGGAGCTGCCATGGACTTTGAACTGAGCGACGAGCAGCGCGAGTTCCAGCAGGCGGCGCGCGCGTTTGCCGAAGGCGAACTGGCGCCGCACGCGGCGCATTGGGATGCGGAATCGATCTTCCCCGTGGAAACGATAGCCAAGGCGGGCGAGATGGGATTTTGCGGCCTGTACACGCCGCAGCGCTTGGGCGGCCTGGGCCTCTCCCGCCAGGATGCGGCCATCGTGTTTGAAGAGCTGGCCGGTGGTTGCACCTCGACCACGGCCTACATCACCATCCACAACATGGCCACCTGGATGCTGTCGCGCTGGGGGCAGGAAGCCCTGTGCGACGAGTGGGTGCCGGCCCTGGCCGCCGGCCAGAAGCTGGCCAGCTATTGCCTGACGGAACCGCAGTCGGGATCGGATGCGGCGTCCCTGCGCACCAAAGCCGTCAGGGACGGCGACTTTTATGTACTCGATGGCACGAAAGCCTTTATCTCGGGCGCGGGCCAGACGGACATGCTGATCGTCATGGCGAGAACCGGCGGCGAGGGCGCGGCGGGTATTTCCGCGTTTGCCGTGCCGGCCAATCTGCCCGGCATCGTGTATGGCAAGAAAGAAGAAAAGATGGGCTGGAACAGCCAGCCCACGCGCATCATCAGTTTCGACCAGGTAAAGGTGCCGGTTGCTAACTTGCTGGGCGTGGAAGGCGAAGGCTTTGCCATCGCCATGAAGGGCATCGATGGCGGGCGCATCAATATCGCCGTGTGCTCGGTGGGCACGGCGCAGGCAGCGCTCACGCGGGCGCAAGCGTACATGAAGGAGCGCACGCAGTTCGGCCGCGAGCTGGCGCAATTCCAGGCCTTGCAATTCAAGCTGGCCGACATGCTGACGGAGCTGGTGGCGGCGCGCCAGATGGTGCGCCTGGCGGCCTGGAAACTCGACCAGGAAAGTCCGGACGCGACGGCGTATTGCGCCATGGCAAAACGTTTCGCCACGGATGTAGGTTTTAATGTTGCCAACGATGCGCTGCAATTGCATGGCGGCTATGGCTACATCCGCGAGTATCCGCTTGAGCGCCACGTGCGCGACACGCGGGTGCACCAGATCCTGGAAGGGACGAATGAAATCATGCGCCTGATCGTCGCGCGAGCGATTTTGAAAGATGGCGCCACGGAGACCTTACGATGAGCAAAGTGTATACCAACCTGCTGCTGGAACGCCGCGGCCATACGGCCCTGGTGACCCTCGACAACCCGCCCGCCCACACGTGGACCCTGGCCAGCCTGAATGCGCTGACGCAGCTGGTGGCCGACCTGAATGCCGATCCGGACGTGTATGCGCTGGTGATCACGGGCGGCGGCGCCAAGTTCTTCTCGGCGGGAGCCGACCTGAAAGTGTTTGCCGATGGCAACAAGGACACGGCGTTTGCCATGGCCGCCGCCTTTGGCGAGGCCTTCGAAGCGCTGTCCGCGTTTCGCGGCGTCAGCATCGCCGCCATCAATGGCTATGCCATGGGCGGCGGGCTCGAATGCGCGCTCGCTTGCGACATACGCATCGCCGAGGAACATGCGCAGATGGCCTTGCCGGAAGCATCCGTCGGCTTGCTGCCGTGCGCGGGCGGCACGCAGCACTTGCCGTGGCTGGTAGGCGAAGGCTGGGCCAAGCGCATGATTTTATGTGGCGAGCGCGTCGATGCGGCCAAGGCCCTGGCCATCGGCCTGGTTGAGGAAGTCGTGCCAACCGGCAAGGCTCCCGCCACGGCGCTGGCCCTGGCGGCCAAGGTGGCGCGCCAGAGCCCCAGCAGCGTGACGGCGTGCAAGACCCTGATCCAGGGCGCGCGCAGCCATCCGCTGGTCAATTCCCTGCCCGATGAACGCACCTTGTTCCTGGGCTTGTTCGATACGCAAGATCAGAAAGAGGGCGTGCAAGCGTTCCTGGAAAAACGTCCGGCGGAGTGGAAGAATGGTTGAAACACTGCTTGAAACCGTGAAGATCGAGGAACGCGACTGCCCGGGCGGCATGAAGCTGGGCGTCATCACCCTCGACGCGCCGAAGTCCTTGCATGCCCTGACCCTGGAGATGATACGCGCCATTGATGGCGCCCTCGTGCGCTGGGCCAGTGACTCTGCCATCGCCTGTGTGGTGCTGCAATCGTCGACCGACAAGGCCTTTTGCGCCGGTGGCGATGTGCGCAGCCTGCGCACGGCCGTGGTCGGGCAGCCGGACGTCGTGCCGAACCCGCAGGCGCTGGCTTTCTTTGCCGAGGAATACCGGCTCGACCACCGTATCCACACGTATGTGAAACCGCTGCTGGTGTGGGGCGGCGGCATCGTCATGGGAGGCGGCCTGGGCCTGATGGCCGGTGCCAGCCACCGTGTGGTCACGGAAAGCACGCGCATCGCCATGCCGGAAATCACGATAGGCCTGTTCCCCGACGTGGGCGGCAGCTGGTTCCTGGGCCGCATGCCGGGGCGCAGCGGCCTGTTCCTGGGCTTGACGGGTGCGCCCCTGAATGCGGCCGACGCCCTGTTCGCGGGCCTCGGTGACTATTTCCTGCGCCAGGAAGAGCGCGCCATGCTGCTTGATGCATTGGCGCTGGCGCAATGGCAAGCCAGCCCGCTGGCGAATCACCAGCAACTGAATCGCTTGCTGCGCGGTTTCTCGGCGCCGACATCCATGCTGCCCGTCTCGGAAGTGCGCGCCAACTTCGACGCTATCGCCGCCTTGACGCAAGCGCCCACCTTGTCCGAAGTGGTGGCCGCCATTGCCGCCTACGACGGCGATTCGGTGTGGCTGCAAAAGGCGGCCCACTCGCTGCACAAGGGCGCGCCCAGCTCGGCCGCTTTGGTCTGGGCCATGCGCGAACGCACGCGGCATCTGAGCCTGGCGCAAGTGTTCCAGCTGGAATTGATTGTTGCCGTGCAATGCTGTGCCCATGCCGATTTCAGCGAAGGCGTACGCGCCTTGCTGATCGACAAGGACAACGTGCCGCAGTGGCAGCCGGCCAGCTTGGCCGAGGTCAGCGCCACGTATCTGGACGAGTATTTCACTGCGCCATGGGATAGCCATCCTTTGCGCGACCTGCATTAAAAGAACAACAGGAGATTTTCACCATGCAACATATCGCTTTTATCGGCCTGGGCAACATGGGCGCGCCGATGGCCCGCAACCTGGTAGCCGCCGGCTTCCACGTCTCCGTCTTCGACCTGGCGCCAGCGGCAGTGGCGTCCCTCGTCGAGGCAGGCGCCACGGCTGCTGCATCCGCCAGCGCGGCCGTACAGACGGCTGACGCCGTCATCACCATGTTGCCAGCCAACAAACACGTGCAGGAACTGTACCTGGCGGCCGGTGGCGTGCTGGACTCGGCCAAGCCGGGCGCCCTGTTCATCGATTGCAGCACCATCGCCGCCGACGTGGCACGGCAAGTGGCGCAGGCGGCCAGCGCGCGGGGCTTTGCCATGCTCGATGCGCCCGTCTCGGGCGGTACGGCGGGGGCGGCGGCCGGCACCCTGACCTTTATCGTCGGTGGTAGCGTGGCGGCCTTGCAGCAGGCGCGGCCCCTGCTGGAGAAAATGGGCAAGAACATTTTCCATGCGGGCGAGGCGGGCGCGGGCCAGGTAGCGAAGATTTGCAACAACATGCTGCTGGGGATCTTGATGGCGGGTACTGCCGAGGCGCTGAACCTGGGCGTGGCGCATGGCCTGGACCCGAAAGTGTTGTCCGACATCATGGCCAAGAGTTCGGGCCGCAACTGGACCCTGGAAGTGTATAACCCGTGGCCTGGTGTCATGGAGGGCACGCCCGCGTCGCGCAATTACACTGGCGGCTTCGGCACGGCGCTGATGCTGAAAGACCTGGGCCTGGCGCAGCAGTCGGCCCTGTCGGCAAACGCGCCCACGCCCTTGGGTGGCCTGGTGCGCCAGATGTACCAGATGCATGCGCAAGCCGGTTATGCCCAGCAGGATTTCTCCAGCATCGTGCACATGCTGCAGCCCGGGTTGAACAAACCCGTTTGAGGAATTTTGGGCAAAAAAAAGCCCGCTGGTAAAAGCGGGCTAAATCCAATTCTTGGAAGAGTTGGAGGAGACAGATGCATTATGCTGCATCGCCACATATAACTCCAATTTATCTTTGAAATATCAAGTATAGATTTCCGTGATATCTCTTCCCGGCAGCCGCGCAGCGGCTGCCGTTTCTGTACCTCAGACTGGATTGCAGGCGACCTTCACCGTCGTCACATTCGCTTCGCCCATGGTGCCTTTTTCGGTGCCTGGCTGTACGACGCACTGCAGACCCTTCGGCTGAACGGAGACGCTGATGCCATAAGGATCGCCATAGGCGACTGAGCTGGCCATGGTGAAGGTCGTGGCGTCCTTGGCCACCGTTGTTGTTGCACTACCGTTAATCAGCACCAGGCCCTCCACGGTCAGGCCGGAAACCGTGCCGCCTACGGTATATCTGTTTTGCGAGCAAGTAACAGCGGCGCTGATATTGATGTAATGACCAGCCGAGCCGGAACCACCGTTGATGCCGCAAGTCATGTGGGCCGGTTGTTGCTTGAAGGTGATGTTGTAGTCGGTGCCATAGTCGATGCGCTTGGCAAAGGTAAACGACGTTTTGCCCGCAGGAACCGGGAGGGTGTCGCTGCCGTTGGCGAGTATCAGTCCTTCATTGTTCAAGCCTGAGATCGTGCCGGCGACCTCATACGAGGCCTTGCCGCCGCAAGCGGCCAGTCCCAGGGTCAGCAGCAGCGCGGCGAGTGGGCGCAAGCAGGATAACTTCATGTATTTCTCCAAAAAAATAGGTGACGGATCGCAAGGATTACTGCGGCGTGCAGTCAAGTGTGGCCGCGGTCGTGGCGGCAGAACCCATCGTGCCGACCGTATCGCTGCCGTCGGCACTCTTTGAACCCTGGAAGCGGCACGTCAGGCCCGTTGGCTGATCCAATATGGAAATGCCGTATGCGGCGCCGTCATCAACGCTTGTGAATTCGTAGGCGGTGACGCCTTTCAGTGGACTGGTGCGGTTGGGGGCCATCACCAGGCGCAAGCCATCGGCGGTCAGGCCCGTGATCGTGCCGCTGAGCGGGTAGGTATTGGTCTTGCAGTTCACCTGGGCCGTGGTCACGGAGTAGCTCGATGCCTTGCCAACGCCATTGATAATGGTGCAAACGGCGCCCTTGGGCTGTTGCGCGATGGTGATATCGTAGCGGTCATCGGTCTTGACCAGCTTGGTGAAAACAGCGCTGGACAGGCCCGCAGTAACCGGCAAGCGTTCCCCGTCATTCAGGAGAATCAGGCCATCCTTGGCCAGGCCGCTGACTGCGACTTGCAGATACAGGTTGCCGCCGCTGCCGCCGCAGGCTGCCAGTGTGACGGCGCAAGCCGCCGCCAGCATCGAGCGCAGGTACAAATTTTTCATACATTCTCCAAAACGAATTAGGTTGGGTAGCGCAACGCGGACGCTGGCGCCGCATTGGAATGGCGCCTATTTTAGTCTATCTGGCAAGCTGGATGATCTTGCCTTGTATCACCCTGTAACAATTTTTCGCCGGGAAGTGCTGGCCCGGCCCCATTTCACGGGGGCACTGCCATGCCGGCGGCGATCGGTGCGACAATAGCTGCACCCTGCGCACTGTGACGCAGCATCCATTGTGAGTCCCATGTCCCTTGCCCCTGTAAAATCCGCCGTGCCGCCCAAGGCCATCCTGTTCGACCTCGACGATACCTTGTGGCCCATCGCGCCCGTGATTGCCGCCGCGGAAACCCTGCTGCACGACTGGCTGGCCACGCATGCGCCCAAGGTGGCGCAGCAGTTTTCCATCGAGGTGCTGCGCCAGCAGCGTCTGGCCATGCTCAATGCGCAGCCGCATTTTCATGGCAATCTGATCGAGTTGCGCCGCGCCGGCTTGCTGACCGCATTCGAGGCGGCCGGCGAGGATCCCGCCCTCGTCGACGGAGCTATCCTGCACTTCCTGGCCGCGCGCAATCGCGTCCAGCCGTATGACGACGTCTTGCCGGGTCTGGCCTGGATGCGCCAGCGCATGCTGGTCGGTTCCATCTCGAATGGCAATGCAGACCTTGAAATTATCGGTCTGGCGCAGCATTTCAAGGTATCGATAGCCGCCAGCGACTTTGGCGTGGCCAAGCCCGACGCCAGCATCTTCCTCGCCGCTTGCGCCGCGCTGGACGTGGCGCCGCATGAAGCCGTGTATGTCGGCGACGATTTGTATTTCGACGTGACGGGAGCGCAGGGGGCCGGCATGCGTGCCGTCTGGATGAACCGCAAGGGCAGCGACGCGCATCTGGCCGCCGGGGTGCAGCCCGACGCCATCTGCGCCAACTTTGACGAGTTGCTGCGATGGCTGCAGCAGCAACTGGAAGATTGAACACCGCTGGACGGGCGAACGTGCATAATAGGCGCTGTTGCTGCATGTTCGGCCGCTTTCGTTGCCGCTTGCCTAACAATATGTTTGTTTAAAGAATATTTGCTTACCTAAGACACCATGCAACTCGATACACGTGCCCAAACACTGCTGAAAGCCCTGGTCGAGCGATATATCGCCGACGGCCTGCCGGTCGGTTCGCGCGCCTTGTCGAAAATCTCCGGCCTGGACCTGTCGCCGGCCACGATCCGCAACATCATGGCCGATCTGGAAGAACTCGGGTATGTGTCCAGTCCGCACACTTCGGCCGGACGCATACCGACGCCGCGCGGCTACCGTATCTTTGTCGATACCTTGCTGACTGTCAGGCATCTGGACGAGCACCTGGTGGAGTCGCGCATGCGCCTGCAGACGCCGCAGCCGCAAAAAACCATCGCCAACGCGGCGCAGATGCTGTCCTCGCTGTCGCAGTTTGCCGGCGTCGTGCTCAGTCCGCGCCGCGAATCCGTGTTCCAGCAAATTGAATTCCTGCGCCTGTCGGAAAAACGCATCCTGCTCGTCATCGTTGCCCCCGGCGGCGACGTGCAGAACCGTTTATTGCTGACGGAGGCCGACTATACGCCAGCGCAGCTGGTGCAGTCGGCCAATTACATCAACCAGAATTATGGCGGCCTGTCCTTCGACGCCGTACGCGTGCGCCTGCAGGGCGAATTGCGCCAGTTGCGCGACGATATGGGCAGCCTGATGCAGGCGGCCGTGGAAGCGGGCAGCGAAGCGATGGCCGACCATAGCGATGACATGGTGATTTCCGGCGAGCGCAACTTGCTCAGCGTGAGCGATCTGTCATCGAATATGCATTCGCTGCGCCAGATGTTCGACATGTTCGAGCAAAAAACGGGCTTGATGCAGCTGCTCGATGTGTCGAGCAAGGCGACGGGCGTGCAGATATTCATTGGCGGCGAATCGAACCTGGTGCCGATGGATGAGATGAGCGTGGTGACGGCGCCGTATGAAGTCAACGGCAAGATCGTGGGCACGCTGGGAGTGATCGGACCGACGCGCATGGCCTACGAGCGCGTCATTCCGATTGTCGATATCACGGCCAAGTTGCTGTCAAGCGCACTCAGCCATAATTGAGCTTACGGCGCTGACGCGCCAGCCGCTCCCGTGGGAACGACCGGCGGAATGTGTCAGACCTCAGGCGGTCTTGTGCGGGCAAGCCGTCTTGATGCAGTTGCCATAGATGGCCAAAGCGTGTTCGGCGATCTTGAAACCGCGCTCTTCGGCCACTTTTTGCTGGCGGATTTCGATGTCTTCGTCGAAGAATTCTTCGACCCGGCCACAGTCGAGGCACACCAGATGGTCGTGGTGGGAGCCTTCGTTGAGCTCGAAAATCGCCTTGCCGGTTTCAAAATGGTTGCGGTTGAGCAAGCCTGCCTGTTCGAATTGGGTGAGGACGCGGTAGACGGTTGCTAAGCCGACATCCATATTATCGGCCAGCAGAATTTTATAGACGTCTTCCGCGGTCAGGTGGCGTACCGGGCTACTCTGGAAGATATCGAGTATCTTCAGCCGTGGCAAGGTGGCTTTCAGGCCGCTTGCCTTGAGATCACTAGGATTGTTACTCATGTTTGTTGCTCGTATGTGGGTCAGGTGCTTTATCATATAGCGTTTTGTCGGGGAGTGCCAAAATATGCTTTTTTTTGGCGGGCCGGTCACTCCTGGCGTTTTGTTCATCCAATTGAGGTCATTTATGCGCGTAACACCGGCTGTATTGCCATCTCTCTGGCACCGTATTTCATTTCGAGCACCAGTCGTGGCAGGCATGGTCTGTGTCGCGCTGGCCATGTCCGGCTGCGCCAGCCGAGGCATCCTGGGTGAAAAGCCTGCAGCTGCTCAAAAAGAAGGCAAGGAACTGGTCCCCGAACAGGGCGCACAAACGACCACCATTACGCCGCTGCAAAAATTCATGTGGTTTTTCTCGCCATACCGTCCTGACATTCAACAAGGCAACTTTGTCTCTGAGGAGATGCTGGCCCAGTTGAAAGTGGGCATGACGCGCGACCAGGTGCGCTTCGTCCTCGGCACCTCGCTGCTGACCGATATCTTCCATGCCGACCGCTGGGATTACCCATTCCGCCTGGCCCGGGGCAGTGGTGAAACCACCAGCAGCCGCGTGGTCGTGTACTTCGGCAAGGATGGCAAGGTTGAGCGTTTCGAAGGCGGCAACTTGCCAACGGAGAAAGAATACATCGACCGCATCGCCGGTCCGTCGCCGTTCGCCAAGGTCGCCAAGGCCGGCGTGCCTGCCGCCACCGTGCCATCGCCCGTGGCGCCAAGCGCCGTGCCGGTGCCGGCCGATGCCGCGCCAGCCATTCCTGTGAGCAAGCCTGCGCTTGTACCTGCACCCGCGCCTGCCGCCGAGCCTGCACCTGCTGCCGAACCTACCAAATAAGTTGCCGTAAGAGAATAAAATGACTGAAATGAAAATTGCCATCGCTGGCGCCAGCGGCCGCATGGGCCATATCCTGATCGAAGCGGTCAGCAATGCGCCCGACGCCGTGCTGGCCGGCGCGCTGGACCGTGTTGGTTCGCCCTCCGTTGGCCAGGATGCTGCCGCCTTTCTCGGCAAACCTGCCGGCGTGCTGATCGAGTCCGATTTGGCCACCGGCCTGGCCGGCGCCGATTACCTGATCGACTTCACGCGTCCCGAAGGCACTTTGCAGCACCTGGCGTATTGCGCCGAGCACGGCATCAAGATGATCATCGGCACCACCGGTTTCGATGACGCTGGCAAGGCCGCCATTGCCGCCGCCGCCGAAAAAACGGCCATCATGTTCGCGCCGAACATGAGCGTGGGCGTGAACGTCACCATGAAGCTGCTGGAGCTGGCCGCGAAAAGCCTGTCCGAAGGCTACGACATTGAAATCATCGAAGCCCATCACCGCCACAAGGTCGATGCGCCATCGGGCACCGCCCTGCAAATGGGTGAAGTGGTGGCCGGCGCCCTGGGCCGCGACTTGAAGGAATGCGCCGTGTATGGCCGCGAAGGCGTGACGGGCGAACGCGACCCGTCGACCATCGGCTTTGCCACCATCCGCGGCGGCGATATCGTGGGCGACCATACGGTGCTGTTTGCCGGCATCGGCGAGCGCATCGAGATCAGCCACAAGTCGAGCAGCCGCGTCACCTACGCCCACGGCGCTCTGCGCGCCGCGCGTTTCCTGGCCGACAAGCCGACCGGCCTGTTCGACATGCAGGACGTGTTGTCGCTGAAGAACTGAGGAAGACCATGGCCACTGCCATCCTGAATGGAAAAGACATCACCGACGCAGCGAGCTTTCACGCCCAATGCGTGCAAGCCTTCGGTTTCCCCGAATTCTACGGCAACAGCATGGATGCCTGGGTCGATTGCCTCAGCTACCTGCGCGACGAAGACGGCATGAGCAAGTTCCGTCTGAAGCCGAATGAAGTGCTGGAAATCGTCGTGCAAGACGCGCAGGCAATGAAGGCGCAAGTGCCGGATTTACTGGAAGAAATCACCTTCTGTATCGCTGGCATCAATGAGCGCTATGACGATTATGGCGAGAAGCCGGCGTTGAAATTGACGCTGAAGTAATTCCGGGGTCAGTCGCTTCGCGATCGGAATGCGCCCGATTCGGGCGCATTCCCCCTCAGGGTCCGACCCCAGCCGTTCCGCCGTTGGGGTGAGTCACACCACCTTGCGTTCGCGCAAGCCGTCAATCTCCCCACTCTCCAATCCCAACCACTGCTGCAGCACTTCCTGCGTATGCTGGCCCAGCAACGGTGGCGGCAAGCGGTATTGCACCGGCGAGCCGGACAGGCGCACGGGATTGGCCACCAGCGCCACCGTGCCCGCCGTCGGATGCGGCATCTCCACTTTCAAGCCACGCGCCACCACTTGTGGGTCGGCAAAGACCTGGTCGATGCGGTTGACGGGGCCGCACGGCACGGCTTGCGCCTCGAAGGCGCTGATCCACTCGGCCGTCGTGCGCATGACCGTGGTCTGGCGCATCAGGGGGATCAAGATCGCCCGGTGCGCCACGCGCTGCGGATTGGTAGCGAAGCGTTCATCCTGCGCCCATTCCGGGTGGCCGGCGACGGCGCAGAAGCGCGAAAACTGCCCATCGTTGCCGATCGCCAGAATCATGTCGCCATCGGCCGTGGGAAAGTCTTGATATGGAACAATGTTCGGATGCGCATTGCCCATGCGCTGCGGCACTTTTCCCCCGCACAAGTAGTTGGCTGCCTGGTTGCCCAGCGCCGCCACTTGCACGTCGAGCAAGGCCAGGTCGATATGCTGGCCCAGGCCCGAGCGTTCCCGTTCGGCCAGCGCCGCCTGCACGGCGATGGTGGCGTACAGGCCCGTCAGGATGTCCGTCTGCGCCACGCCCACTTTTTGCGGCCCGGCCCCCGGCTGGCCATCGGGCACGCCCGTGATGCTCATCAGGCCGCCCATGCCCTGGATCAAAAAGTCATAGCCGGCGCGCGCCGCGTACGGCCCGTCCTGGCCGAAGCCTGTGATGGAACAGTAAACGAGGCGCGGATTGAGTGCCAGCAAGCTGGCCGCGTCCAAACCGTATTGCTGCAAGCCGTTTACTTTGAAATTTTCCAGCAAGACATCCGCTTCGGCCGCCAGCTGGCGCACCAGCGCTTGCCCTTCCGGGGCGGCCAGGTCGATGCACAGCGAACGCTTGTTGCGGTTGGCGCACTGGAAGTAGGCCGCCTCGGCCGTATTGCGGCCGTCTTCATCTTTCAGATACGGCGGGCCCCACGAGCGCGTGTCGTCGCCGCGGCCCGGCTGTTCGACCTTGACCACGTCGGCACCGAGGTCGGCCAGCATTTGTCCGGCCCACGGGCCGGCCAGCACGCGCGACAGGTCGAGCACGCGCAAGCCGGTCAGCGGCGCGGGCCGCAAGGTGGAAGCCAAGGCGTCCATTAGTTGAAGGCGGCGATGCCGGTGATGGCGCGGCCGATGATCAGCGCGTGCACATCGTGCGTGCCTTCATAGGTGTTGACCACTTCCAGGTTGACCAGGTGGCGGATGACGCCGAACTCGTCGGAAATGCCGTTGCCACCCATCATGTCGCGCGCCACGCGGGCAATATCGAGCGCCTTGCCGCAGCTGTTGCGTTTCATGATAGAGGTGATTTCCACGGCGGGCGAACCCTCATCCTTCATGCGGCCCAGGCGCAAGCAGCCTTGCAAGCCCATGGTGATTTCCGTCAACATGTCGGCCAGTTTCTTTTGCACCAGCTGGTTCGCGGCCAGTGGGCGGCCGAATTGCTGACGGTCCATCGTGTACTGGCGCGCCTTCAGGTAGCAGTCTTCGGCCGCGCCCAGCGCGCCCCAGGCGATGCCGTAGCGGGCGCTGTTCAGGCATGTGAACGGGCCTTTCAGGCCGCGCACGTCGGGGAAGGCGTTTTCCTCTGGGCAAAACACTTCATCCATGACGATTTCACCCGTGATGCTGGTGCGCAAGCCCACCTTGCCGTGGATTTCCGGCGCCGACAGGCCTTTCCAGCCTTTTTCCAGCACGAAACCGCGGATGGCGCCTTCATCATCCTTGGCCCAGACGACGAACACGTCGGCAATCGGGCTGTTGGTGATCCACATCTTGGCGCCGGAGAGGCTATAGCCGCCCGGCACTTTGCGCGCGCGCGTGACCATGCTGCCAGGATCGGAGCCGTGGTTCGGTTCCGTCAAGCCGAAGCAGCCGATGAATTCGCCCGTTGCCAGCTTCGGCAGGTATTTCTGTTTGGTTTCTTCGTTGCCGAAGGCGTTGATCGGCACCATCACCAAGGACGATTGCACGCTCATCATCGAGCGGTAGCCCGAATCGACGCGCTCGACTTCGCGCGCGGCCAGGCCGTAGCACACGTAGTTCAGGCCGGCGCCGCCGTATTCTTCGGGTATCGTCGTGCCCAGCAAGCCCAGTTCGCCCATTTCGCGGAAGATGGCGGCGTCCGTGCGTCCATGGCGGAACGATTCGAGCACGCGCGGCACCAGGCTGCCCTGGCAATAATCGCGCGCCGCTTCCAGCACGGCGCGTTCGTCGCCCGTCAGTTGTTCTTCCAGCAGCAGGGGGGAATTCCAGTCGAATACGGTTTTGCTCATCACAGGCCTCGCAGGTGAGCGCCGGTGATCGGCGCAAGATTGAATATGGCTCATGGTAGGTTTTTGCCTAGCCTTGCGCAAACGATTTTTTCGCACCCAGACATGCGCGTTACGCATATCTTGCGGCATACTAGGGTCTTTTACCAGCCGGATACTCCCATGTCACGCAAAATTCCCATGCTGCAAGCGCTGAACTGCTTCGAGGCGGCTGCGCGGCACCAGAGCTACACGCATGCGGCGCGCGAACTGTCGCTGACGCAAAGCGCCGTGTCGCGGCAGATTTCCTCCCTGGAAACTTTTCTTGGCGTGCAATTGTTCCAGCGCACGCGCCATGGCGTGTTGCTGACCAGCGCCGGCGCCGCGTATGCGCGGCAAATCGCCGCCCGCCTCGATGGCCTGGAGCGCGACACGCTCGACACCATGGCGCGCCAGGGCGGTGGCGGCGCCTTGCAGCTGGCCTCGGTGCCCACGTTTGCCACGCGCTGGCTGATGCCACGGCTGTCTTCGTTGGCCGGCTTGCACCCGGACATCGTCGTGCATATCGACGCCTACACGAAACCGTTCATGTTTGCCGATACGGAATACGATGGCGCCCTGTACGCGGGTACGCCCGAGCAGCTGGCGCGCTGGCCCGGCACGCGCGCCACCCTGCTCATGCATGAAGAAATCGTGCCCGTCGCCAGCCCGCGCCTGCTGGCGGCGCGCAGCCAGTGGCAGCCGCAGGATTTGCTGGAGCTGACCTTGTTGCAACAAAGTACGCGCCCGGGCGCCTGGCGCCAATGGTTTGACGCCATGCAGGTCGAGGGAGAGGGGCGCGACAGGGCGCACTACGGCGCCCGCTACGAATTGTTTTCCATGCTGGCCATGGCGGCCGTGCAAGGGCAAGGCGTGGTCTTGCTGCCACGCATGCTGGTCGAAGCGGAACTGGCGCGCGGCGAACTGCGCATCGCATGCGAGCGCCCACTGCGCGGGCAGCGGGCGTATTACCTGATCACGCCCGAAACGGCGCATGAAAAGACGGCCTTGCAGCAATTCCGGCTGTGGCTGCAAGGCGAAGCCGCTTAAGGCAACTTACATCACCTTGGCGGTATCGAAATGGGGATTGTCGATGAGGCCGATCTGGTTGCCGAACGGGTCGAGCAATTCCACCGTGCGGATGCCGTCACCCACATCCGTGATCGGATGGTGCAGGCTGCCGCCCAGCGCAACGATGCGTTCAACTTCCTGCTCGATGCCGTCCACGCCCCAGTACGTCACGCTGCCCTGCGTGCCTGGTTCGCCGCCCGGCATCAGCCCAAGCTCGAAGCCGCCGATGGCAAAGCCGACATAGAACGGCTGGTCGAAATAGGGCGTGGTATTGAATACCTGGCTGTACCAGGCCTTGGCCTTGTCCAGGTCGGGGACGGGATAGGTGACGGTGCGCAAGCCCTTGATCATGTTCTGCTCCTGATGAATGAAGAATGACGTCATCATGCCACCGGCGCGCGGCGCGTGATTGTAAAAATGGAAGGTTTCAATGGTGGCGGCGCAGGAACCACGCCTCGGGCGAACTGCGGGCGAAATCCTGGAAGTCGTGGATCAGGTGCGACTGGTCGAAATAGCCAAATTGCAAGGCGACTTGTGCCCAGTCTGGCTGTCCCGCCAGGCTAGTCAGCCTCTGGCTGGCGGCGCGAAAACGGCAGATACGGGCAAACAGTTTCGGGCTGATGCCCACTTGCTGGCGAAATTGCAGCGCCAGGTGCTGGCGCGACACGCCCAGTTGCCGCGCCAGCCCATCCACGCGCACCTGGCCGCATGCGCGCTCGATGGCCGCGATGGCGTGTTCGGCCGCGCCGGGCGGGCGCCGTGGCGGTGCGGTGCGCAGGCGCAGCAGTAGATAATCTTGCAAGATAGAAATTCTTTGCGGGTTGGACAAGGGCTCGCTCCACAGGGCGTCACCCAGGCGCGCCGCCAGTTCGCGGCCCCACAGTTGCTGCAATCCTGTGCGTCCATCGCTGAGCTCGCACAAGGGCAGCTGGAAGAAGCGCGCTGCCGCGCCCGGCTTGAAGCGGGCCGCCACCGTCTGCACGAGGCCCTGGCTGACGACGGCGACCGGCGCCGTCATCATGCCCACGGCAAAGCTGGCATCTTGCTGGTCCTGGCACAGGATGTCGATGCAATTGTCCGGCAAGATCTGGTGCGTGAGGGGCGTGGCGCCCGTTTGCACGCGGCAGGTCCAGACGCAGTCCAGCCAGGGCCGCAGGGCGGGGATGGGCAGATATTCCTGGTAGACGATCATGGCCAGCTTTGATGCAAAGAACAAGATTGTATATATATTACACAGCATAATTGTGCGCCGGCCAAAATATGCCAGCCCGGGCCGTCAGCGCGCCGCGCTATCGGGCGGCGACAACCAGTATAATGCTCGGTTTATATCCACTATTGGCCGGGCCACGCTGGTCGCACATCCATTATGCAAGATAAATATAGTCCCGCCGACGTCGAACAAGCCGCCCAATCGCACTGGAAGGCGATCGACGCCTATAAAGCCGTCGAACACGACCCGCGTTTCCCAAAGGGCAAGTATTTTGCCTGCTCGATGCTGCCTTACCCTTCGGGCAAGCTGCACATGGGTCACGTGCGCAACTATACGATCAATGACGTGATGTACCGCTACCTGCGCATGAACGGCTACAACGTGCTCATGCCGATGGGCTGGGATGCGTTCGGCATGCCGGCGGAAAACGCGGCCATGGCCAATAACGTGCCGCCCGCGCAATGGACGTATTCGAATATCGCTCACATGAAGCAGCAGATGGAATCGATGGGCCTGGCCATCGACTGGTCGCGCGAAATGACCGCCTGCAAGCCTGAATACTACAAGTGGAACCAGTGGATGTTCCTGAAGATGCTGGAAAAAGGCATCATCTACAAGAAGACCGGTACCGTGAACTGGGATCCGATCGACCAGACCGTGCTGGCCAACGAACAAGTCGTCGATGGCCGCGGCTGGCGTTCGGGCGCGCTGATCGAAAAGCGCGAAATCCCCATGTACTACGCGCGCATCACCGATTACGCGGAAGAATTGCTGGCCTATGTGGATGACAAGCTGCCGGGCTGGCCCGAGCGCGTGCGCACCATGCAGACCAACTGGATCGGCAAGTCGACGGGCGTGCGCTTCGCCTTCCCGCATGCAATCAAGGATGCCGAAGGCGCCCTGATCGGCGACGGCAAGCTGTATGTGTTTACCACCCGTCCGGACACCGTCATGGGCGTGACCTTCTGCGCCGTGGCCGCCGAGCACCCGCTGGCCATCCACGCCGCGCAAACCAATCCTGCGCTGGCCGCCTTCAACGCCGAATGCAAACTCGGTTCCGTCATCGAAGCGGACATGGCAACGATGGAGAAGAAGGGCATGCCGACCGGCCTGTTCGTCACGCATCCGCTGACGGGCGCGCAGGTGGAAGTCTGGGTCGGCAACTACGTGCTGATCACCTACGGCGATGGCGCCGTGATGGGCGTGCCGGCACACGACGAACGCGATTTCGGCTTTGCCAAGAAATACAATCTGCCGATCAAGCAAGTCATCGAAGTCAAGGGCCAGGAATTTTCGACGGATGCCTGGCAGGAATCGTATGGCAGCAAGGATGGCGTCTGTGTCGCCTCCGGCAAATACGACGGCCTGCATTTCGCTTCCGCCGTCGATGCCGTGGCCGCCGACCTGGCCGAGCTGGGCCTGGGCGAAAAGAAAACCACCTTCCGTCTGCGCGACTGGGGCATTTCGCGTCAGCGCTACTGGGGCACGCCGATCCCGATGATCCATTGCGCCGACTGCGGCGTGGTGCCGGTGCCGGAAAAAGACTTGCCAGTGGTACTGCCGGAAGACTGCGTGCCGGACGGCACGGGCAACCCGCTGAACAAATACGAAGCGTTTTTGCAGTGCGACTGCCCGCAGTGCGGCAAGCCGGCGCGCCGCGAGACGGACACCATGGATACCTTTGTGGATTCGTCGTGGTACTACATGCGCTATACCTCGCCAGGCTCGAACGACGCCATGGTCGACGCGCGCAACGATTACTGGATGCCGATGGACCAGTACATCGGCGGCATCGAACACGCCGTCATGCACTTGCTGTACGCGCGCTTCTGGACCAAGATCATGCGCGACTTCGGCCTGGTCAAGTTCGACGAGCCATTCGTCAATCTGCTGACGCAAGGCATGGTGCTCAACGAAACCTACTTCCGCAAGGACGCGGTGGGCAAGACCACCTGGTTCAACCCGGACGACGTGCGCCTGTCCCTGGATGACAAGGGCCGTCCGCAAAGCGCCGTCCTGGTGGCCGACGGCCAGCCGGTAGAAATCGGCGGCACGGAAAAAATGTCGAAGTCGAAGAACAACGGCATCGACCCGCAAGCGCAGATCGAGCAGTACGGCGCCGACACGGCTCGTCTGTTCACCATGTTCGCTTCGCCGCCGGAACAGACGCTGGAATGGTCGGGCAGTGGCGTCGAAGGCGCGAACCGCTTCCTGCGCCGCGTGTGGAACTTCGGCTACGCCCAGTCGGCGACGATTCAAGCCGCGCTGGCTGGCGGCGCCGCACCTGCCACGGGCGACGCGCAGAAAAACCTGCGCCGCGAATTGCACAAGCTGCTGCAGCAAGCCGATTACGACTTGAAGCGCATCCAGTACAACACCGTGGTGTCGGCCTGCATGAAGATGCTCAATACGCTCGAATCGGCCAAGTTAGACGATAGCGCGCAGTCGAAAGCGCTGATCGCGGAAGGTTTCTCCATCTTCCTGCGCCTGCTCAACCCTGTGGCGCCGCATATCACCCACGTGCTGTGGCAGGAACTGGGTTACGCTGGCGTGCAGGGCGACTTGCTCAACGCGCCGTGGCCGCAAGTCGACCCGCAAGCGCTGGAGCAGTCTGAGATCGAGATGATGATCCAGGTGAACGGCAAGCTGCGCGGCTCGATCACGGTGTCCAAGGATGCGGACAAGGCCAGCATCGAAGCGGCTGCGCTGGCGTGCGAAAGTGTGCAGAAGTACGTCGAGACCACGCCGAAGAAGATCATCGTCGTGCCGGGCAAGTTAATCAGCATCGTGGTGTAATCATGACGACTTCCTCTCAAGTATCGCTGCTGGGCCGCCGTGCCGTGCTGGCTTTGGGCCTGACTGTTTTGCTGTCGGCCTGCGGCTTTCATTTGCGCGGTTCGAACGGCAGTTTCATGCTGCCGTTCGCGACGATGTACATCGGCTTGCCCGACACGTCGCCGCTGGCGATCGGCCTGAAGCGCTATATCCGTGCCATTGGCAGCACGGAGGTGGTGGGAACCAAGGATGGCGCCGACGCCGTTCTTGAGGTTCTCGCCGACCCGGAGAGGAATCGTACCAAGACCATTTTGTCGCTGAACAATAATGGCCGGGTGCAAGAGTACCAACTCGGCTATTCGATCAATTTCCGCGTGGTGGACAAGGCCGGCAACCAGTTGCTGGCACCGACTACCATCAGCCTGGTGCGCCCGATCACCTTCGACGAATCGCAGGTACTGGCCAAGGAAACCGAGGAAGCGGCGCTATACCGCGACATGCGCAACGACCTGGTGCAGCAGATCATGCGCCGCCTGGCCGCCATCAAGCCGGTGCTGCCGGCCATGTCGGTGGCGCCAGTGGCGTCCGTGACGCCGGTCGCGCCGGCAGCCCCGCAGCAGTAACGGGGACGCCATGCAATTGCGGATAGACGCGCTCGATGGGCATGTGGCCAAGCCGCTGGCGCAGCTATATGTGATCACCAGCGACGAACACCTGCTGGCGCTGGAAGCGGCCGACAAGATCCGCCGCGCGGCGCGCGCGCAGGGTTACTCCGAGCGCGACGTGCTGACGGTGGAGCGCAGCTTCAAGTGGGGCGAACTGCTGGCGGCGAACCAGGAGCTGTCGCTGTTCGGGGACAAGAAACTGATCGAGCTGCGCATCCCCACCGGCAAGCCGGGCAAGGATGGCGGCGCGGCGCTGCAAAGCTACGCGAAAAACCTCAGTCCCGACAACCTGACCCTGATCACCTTGCCCAAGCTGGATTGGGCGACGCAGAAGGCAGCCTGGGTCGCCAGCCTGCAGCAGGCGGCCGTGTATATCGACATTCCGAATGTGGAGCGGGCGCAGTTGCCTGCCTGGATATCCCAGCGCCTTTCGGCGCAGGGGCAAAGCGCCGAACGGGCCAGCATCGACTTCATCGCCGAACGGGTGGAAGGTAACTTGCTGGCGGCGCACCAGGAAATCCAGAAACTGGGTTTGCTGCATGCAGCGGGCAAGCTGACGTACGAACAAGTGCAGGACGCGGTGCTGAACGTGGCCCGCTACGATGTCTTCAAGCTGTCCGAAGCCATGCTGGCCGGCGACCCGGCGCGCCTGGTGCGCATGCTCGAAGGCTTGAAAGGCGAGGGCGAGGCACTGCCGCTGGTCTTGTGGGCCGTCTCCGAAGAAATCCGCACGCTGTTAAAATTGAAGGCCGGTATGGCGCAAGGGCGTCCTTTGGGCGCGCTGCTGAAGGAATACCGCATCTGGGGGCCGCGCGAGCGGATGATGGAGCCGGCCCTGCGGCGCATTTCGCTGCCCGTGCTGGAAGCGGCGCTGCAGCAGGCGGCGCAGGTGGACAAGATGATCAAGGGCTTGCGCGCCAAGGGCTACGCGGGCGATGCCTGGGATGCCATGCTGCAGCTGGGCCTGAAGATCGCCCGAGGCTAGGTTTTTACACTATGGATACGAGCATGGACATCAATCAATATATGCAGGACGTGGGCGTGCGCGCGCGCGCCGCTTCGCGCGCCATGGCGCGTGCCGACAGCGCCACGCGCAACCGTGCCTTGAGCCTGATCGCCGCCGCCATCGTGCGCGATGCCGATCTGCTGCGCGCGGCCAACCAGCGCGACCTCGATGCGGCTGCCGCCGCCGGCCTGGCGCCGGCCATGCTGGACCGCCTGACCCTGTCCGACGCAGCCATTGCCACCATGGTCGAAGGCTTGACGCAAATCGTCTCGCTGGCCGACCCGATCGGCGAAATCTCGAACATGAAATTCCGCCCGACGGGCATCCAGGTGGGCCAGATGCGCGTGCCGCTGGGTGTCATCGGCATCATCTATGAAGCGCGTCCGAACGTGACGGTGGACGCGGCCGGCCTGTGCATCAAGAGCGGCAACGCGACAATTTTGCGCGGCGGCTCGGAAGCGATCCATTGCAACCGCGCGCTGGCCAAGCTGGTGGCGGAGGGCTTGTTGGGAGCCGGCCTGCCTGCCGATGCCGTGCAAGTCATCGACACCACCGACCGCGCCGCCGTCGGTGCCCTCATCACCATGCCGCAGTACGTGGACGTCATCGTGCCGCGCGGCGGCAAGGGCCTGATCGCGCGCCTGATGAGCGAGGCCACCGTGCCGATGATCAAGCACCTCGATGGCATCTGCCACGTCTACATCGACGCCAAGGCCGATATCAGGAAGGCGATCGATATTGGCTTCAACGCGAAGTGCCACCGCTACGGCACCTGCAACACCATGGAAACCCTGCTGGTGTCGCGCGCCATCGCCGCTACCGTGCTGCCGCAGCTGGCCGAACTGTACCTGAGCAAGCAGGTGGAACTGCGCGCCGATCCGGAAAGCCATGCGATCCTGGCCGCCGCTGCGTATCCGCATCTGGTGCCCGCCACCGAGGAAGACTGGTCCACGGAATACCTTGCCGCGATCCTGTCGGTGAAGGTGGTCGACGGCATCGACGAAGCGATGGACCACATCAACCAGTATTCATCGAAGCACACCGAATCCATCATCACGGAAGACTACAGCGATGCGCTGCGCTTCCTGCGCGAAGTCGATTCCGCCTCGGTGATGGTGAACGCATCGACGCGTTTTGCCGATGGTTTTGAATATGGACTGGGCGCCGAGATAGGGATTTCGAACGACAAGCTGCACGCGCGTGGCCCGGTGGGACTGGAAGGCCTGACATCGCTCAAGTACGTGGTATTTGGCCACGGCGAAGTACGTAAATAAAGGTCAATTATGTTAATACAAAAAATTCATCTGAGAAATGTTTTGTCTTATGGTGAAAAAAATTCGCCTCTAGAACTACGTTCGCTAAATGTAATTATTGGCCCTAATGGTTCTGGAAAGTCAAATCTAATCGAGTGCTTGGCGGTTATGCAAGCTGCGCCAAAAAATTTGGCAGCATCAATTGGTTCAGTATCAGATTTCTTATGGAAGGGTACTGTGCAGCCGGAGGCTAAAATTGAATTGTGGCTTACTCCGTTTCAGGGTTCAATGCCGATTAAGCATCAACTGATTTTATCCGAGCGCGGAGGGCGGCTGGAATTAATAGATGAGTCGATTGAGAATTCGGAAAAGCGAAAAGCTAATCAGGCAGATGTATATTTTTTCTATCGATACAATCGAGGATGGCCTGTATTAACTACAATTGACCCAAAGAAAAATACAAGCAAAGAAGCTAAACCGCCGTCACGTGCTCTTAAACGAGAAGATATATCTATCGATCAATCTATTCTTTCCCAGAGGAAAGATCCGGATTTGTATCCAGAGCTTGCTTATGTGGAAAGTAATTATTCTTCAATGAAGATATATCGGGAGTGGCATCTGGGTAGGGGGACAATGCCCCGTAAATCTCAAAAAACTGATCTGCCAAGAACTTTTTTGGAAGAGGATGCGGGTAATCTAGCATTGGTGCTGAGTCATATGAATACCCATTTTTCGGGTGTTCGACAACGGCTTTTGGAATTGCTTGAGCGTTTGGACGAAAATATCATTGGTTTTTCTGTTGATATCGTCGGCTCAAATGAAATTCAAGTTTTTCTGTCTTATCAGGGACTTCAACAGCCAATTCCTGCAACGCGTTTGTCCGACGGAACATTGAGATATTTATGTCTCTTGGCAATTTTATGCCACCCTCAACCTCCTGCTGTCATTTGTATCGAAGAACCAGAAATGGGATTGCACCCAGATATTATTCCTACAATCGGGGAGTTATTAAAGGAAGCTTCTACGCGTTGCCAACTATTTGTAACTACTCACTCGGAAGTGCTGATTGATTCTTTAAGTGATAGCCCTGAATCTGTTTTGATTTGTGAAAAGAAAAATGGAGAGACATCGCTTTCGCGCCTTAAATCGGCTACTTTAGAGGACTGGTTGACGAAATATCGCCTTGGACAATTATGGACAATGGGGGAGTTAGGTGGTACTCGATGGTAAGTGTACGAATTTATATTGAGGGTGGTGGTGATGGTGCTGCTCAAAAAGCGGAATTTCGACAAGGATTTTCTGCTTTTTGGGAAAGAGCAGGATTGAAAGGGAAAAAACCTAAAACTGTGGTTTGCGGCTCCAGGAATTCTGCCTTTCAGGATTTTTGTTCTGCATTGAAAAGTCATCCAGATGAGATGATTTTACTTCTGATCGATAGTGAGGACCCAGTTCCACCTAATACTCCGAAATGGGATTTTCTAAAGAAGCGCGATGGATGGGATAAGCCTTTGCAGGTTGGTGAAGAACATGTTTATCTAATGATTCAAACAATGGAGGCCTGGTTGCTTGCAGATCGAATGGCTTTGCAAAATTATTACGGCAATAATTTTAATGCTTCCGCCTTGCCTTCAATTCAAAATCCAATTGAATCCTTGGGGAAGAATGCAATGTACGAATCGCTTAGGCGGGCAACGGAAAATACCACTAAAAAATCTTATAGCAAAGGGGGACATTCCTTTCAATTGATCGGATTGATCGATCCGCAGAAGGTAAAGGCATCTTGTCCAGCGGCACAACAACTCATTGATCATCTGATTGATATTTCATAAGAATAATTCCCATGCTCTTTCTCTGGACCAAAGCCTTCCACATCATCTTCGTCATGTCCTGGTTTGCCGGCCTGTTTTATTTGCCGCGCATCTTCGTGAACCTGGCGATGGAGACGGAAACGGTCGCCACCGAGCGCCTGCTGCTGATGGCGCGCAAGCTGTACCGTTTCATGTCCCTGCTGGCGCTGCCGGCGATGGTGCTGGGGCTGGCGTTGATGTGGATGCTGTACGGTGGGGGCGAAGGCCGCATGAAGATGCCGGGATGGATGCACGCCAAGCTGACGTTCGTGGTGCTGCTGCTCGGCTATCACCACGCCTGCGGCTCCATCCTGCGCAAGTTTGAAAAAGGTCTCAACAAGCGCAGCCACACCTGGTTCCGCTGGTTTAATGAAGTGCCGGTGGTGATGCTGCTGGTCGTCGTCGTGCTGGTCGTGGTCAAGCCTTTCTAAGGGAGTCGAGATGAGTGCAAGTCAGAGCAAAGTCGTGCAGTACTTCTTCGCGCCCCACTCGCCATGGACTTACCTGGGTCACGCGCGCCTGCTGGCCATCGCCGCGAAGACGGGCGCGCAGATCGACGTGCGCCCCTTCGATCTGGGCAAGGTCTTCAGCGTCTCGGGCGGCCTGCCGCTGGCCAAGCGCGCACCGCAGCGCCAGGCGTATCGCCTGGCCGAACTGGCGCGCTGGTCGGCCTTTTTGCAAGTGCCATTGACCTTGCAGCCGAAGTTCTTCCCCGTGTCGCCGGAAGCCTCGGCCAAGCTGATCATCGCCACGCGCCTGGCGCACGGCGTGGAAGCATCCTTGAACCTGGCGCACGCCATCATGCGCGGCCTGTGGGCCGAGGAGCGCAACATCGGCGACGAGGAAACCCTGGTGCAGATCGCGCTCGATGCCGGTTTCGATGGCCGCCAGCTGCTGAAAACGTCGGAAACGGCCAGCGTGCAGGCCGAATACGACGCCAATACGGAGGCGGCCACCGCCGCCAGCGTCTTCGGTTCGCCGTGGTACATCGTCGATGGCGAAGGGTACTGGGGCCAGGACCGCCTCGATTTTGTCGAGCGGGCGCTGGAGTAGTAAGTTTAATTTTTAATGCCGGGGTCAGACCCGGCGGGTCTGACCCCAGTTTTTGCTTGTGGGTTTTAGTAAATTGTTTTTCAACGGATAAAAGGTACACCATGGCTTCATATTTTTGCCCATGCCCGCGCGGCATGGAAGCGGCGCTGGCCGAGGAACTGGGCGAGATCGCCCAGGATAGTTCGACCATGAAGGTCCATAACCAGGTACCGGGCGGCGTACACTGCTCGGGCGACCTGCTCGATTCCTACCGCATCAACCTGCATTCGCGCATCGCTTCGCGCGTGCTGATGCGCATGGCCCATTCCGGCTACAAGACGGAAAACGATATTTATGACCTGACCCTGGCGCAATCCTGGGAAGACTGGTTCGGCGTGCACCACACGATCCGCGTCGACGTCACTGCCGTCAAATCGCCGCTGCGCAGCCTGGAATTCACGACCTTGAAAATCAAGGATGCGATCTGCGACCGCTTCCGCGACCAGTTCAACGAGCGACCATCGGTCAACACCAAGACGCCGGACATGCGCATCGTCGGCTTCCTCGACGCACACACGTTTACCGTCTACCTCGACACCTCGGGCGAAGCGTTGTTCAAGCGCGGCTGGCGTGAAGAGACGGGCGACGCGCCGCTGCGCGAAAACCTGGCCGCCGGCCTGCTGCGCGTATCGGGCTGGAAGCCCGGCATGGTGCTGTTCGACCCGATGTGCGGTTCCGGCACCATCCTGGCCGAAGCGGCGCAGATGCTGCAGGGGATTCCGCCGGGCGCCTCGCGCCAGTTCGCGTTTGAAAACTTCCACGACTTCGATCCGGCACCGTGGAATGCCATGAAAAACGCCATCAAGGTCAATCCGCTGCCGGCTGAACCGACCATTTTCGGCAGCGACATCTCGGGCGACATGGTCGCCATGACGCGCCATAACCTGCGTTGCGCCGGCGTGCGTTTCGACGTGCCCTTGAAACAGATCGAGGCGCAGGAAGTCAAGCCGCCTAGCGACGTATCGGGCATCATGCTGACCAACCCGCCGTACGGCGAGCGTATCGGCGTGCGCGGCGACAGCACCATCCCGGAAGATGAACTGTCGACCTCCTTCTATTCGGCCATGGGCACGACCCTGAAGCAGCGCTTCGCCGGCTGGACCGTGTTCCTGTTTACGGCAGACCTGGGCTTGCCCAAGCTGCTGCGCCTGAAGGAAGCGCGCAAGACGCCATTCTTCAACGGCGCGCTGGAATGCCGTTTGTTCCGCTTTGACATGGTCGCGGGGTACAACCGCCGCGAAGAAGCCAAGCCTAAAAATATCTGATTAAACCTACTGCGCGTCGTGACTTGCGGCCTGCGGTGCTCACCGTACTAAAGTACGGTTGCGCTCTCGGCCACAATTCACTTCCGCTCGCTACGGTTTTCTCAGATATTTTGGCAGCTGAGAAAGCCGGATGTGTCACCCTGGATCCACCATGTTTCCCACCCCTCCGGCCGATGTGCCGCCCGACCCGGTTACCCCCGTTCCGCCTCCCACGCCGAGCCACATGGCGCCACTGAGCCGCGGTGCGCTGGCCATGATGCTGGCCGGGCTGTCGATGCTGGGTCCCCTGTCGATCGACACCTATCTGCCCGCGTTTGGCGCGATCCAGGGTTCCTTGCAGGCCTCGCCGCTGGAAGTGCAGCAGTCGCTGACGTTCTACATGCTGGCCTTTGCCGGCATGGTGCTGTGGCATGGCGCGATCTCGGATGCCTTCGGCCGGCGCAACGTCATTCTCGTGTCCTTGCTGATGTTTGCCATCGGCTCGCTCGGCTGCGCTTCGGCGCACACGGTGCACTATCTGTGGTTCTTCCGCATCATGCAGGGCGTCTCGGCCGGCGCCGGCGTGGTGATCAGCCGCGCCATCATCCGCGACCTGTATTCGGATGCGGCGGCGGCGCGCCTGCTGTCGCTGGTGACGATGATCTTTTCCATCGCCCCGGCCGTGGCGCCGATTCTGGGCGGCTGGATCGTCATCTGGTTCGACTGGCGTTCGATCTTCTTGTTCCTTGCCTTTTACACGGCGGTGCTGCTGGCGTTCTGCTACTGGCGCTTGCCCGAAACCCTGCCGTTGGAGAAGCGCCAGCCGTTCAATCCCCGTTTCCTGGCGTCGAGCTATGGCCAGATCCTGCGCTCGCCCCTGTTCCACATCAAGGCCGGCATCGTCGCCCTCAATTTCGCGGGCCTGTTCCTGTTCATCACGGCCGCACCGGAAATGCTGCCCAAGCAGCTGGGTCTGGGGCCATCGCAATTCGGCTGGCTGTTCATTCCCTGCGTGAGCGGCATCTTCATGGGCGCTGCGGCGGCCAACCGCATCGCCGGCAAGGTCACGTTCGCGCGCCAGATCGGCATCGGCTTTGCCTTCCTGCTGTGCGCCGCCAGCGTCAATGTCGTGTATCACCTGTTTCTGCCGCCATCCTTGCCCTGGTCGGTGCTGCCGCTGTTCTTCTACACTTTCGGCATGTCGCTGGTGGGGCCGGGCGCGACCCTGCTGGCGCTCGATCTGTTCCCGCATATCCGCGGCACGGTGGCCTCGTGCCAGTCGTTTGCCAGCACCATGCTGGGCGCCGTGGTGGCCGGCGTGATCTCGCCGCTGCTATCCGGTTCCGTGCTGTGGCTGGCCTCGGGACAGCTGGCGTTTACGGGCCTGGCGCTGGCCCTGTGGCTGATATCGCGGCGCTTCCGCCACCGTTTGCTGGGTTCCTTCAAGGCATAAGTTTCCATGGTAGAACGCTGGATTTATTTCAACTTAATTTTCTATATTGCAAGTAATATCCGGCGCTTATGATAAGATGACTTTTTCCCCGGCATCCTCTCAGGCAATAAATTTTTTGGTTACAGGAGTGGAGGATTCCTCTGAACGTGGCCGCGCTTCGCTGCTGAGCGCGCTTCCTTTTCGAACCGGCAATGCCTGATACGATGCATCAATCTGATCAAGATATTCGCAATCGCCTGCTGATTGCCCGCCTGCCGGCCATGCCGCAGATTCTCATCAAGCTGATCGCCCACCTGCAGGCCGACGAAGCCGGCATGCCGGAGCTGGCCGCCCTGATCGCCAAGGATGCCGGCATGACCAGCAAGATCCTCGGCGTGGCCAACAGCTCGGCCTACCATCGCCAGAGCAAGGTCGTCAGCCTGGAGCAATCGCTCGTCTCGCTGGGCACGGACATGATCAAGACCCTGGTCATCAGCGAGTCCGTCTTCCAGACCTTCAACAGCTTCCCCCATTCCGGCAGCACGGATTTGCGCGCCTTCTGGAAAAGTTCGCTATCGGCTGCCGTCATGGCGCGCGCACTGGCCAAGGCCATGGCCTATCCGCACGTCGAGGAAGCGTATCTGGCAGGCTTGCTGCACAACGTGGGCCGCCTGGCCTTGCTGGCCACGGCGCCGAAGGAATACGCGTTCAATTTCACGGCGCGCGACGATGCCGCCCTGTGCGCGGTGGAGCAGCGCACCTTGCAGATCACGCATGCCGAGGCGGGCGCCTGGCTGATCGAACGCTGGCATCTCGATTCCTTCCTGGCCGATAGCGTGCTGTATCACCATGAACCGTTGGCGCGCCTGGAAGCCAGTCATCCTTTGATCCGCATCGTGCGCCTGGCACACCTGCTGTGCTGTCATGCCGACGATGCGGAATCGATTGCCCAGGCGGCCCAGTTCTGCGCGCTGGAGGTGGAGGTACTGGAAAACCTGGCCGGCAGCGTGGCGCGCCAGGTGGAGCAGGCCGCACAACACCTGGGCATCGACTTGGCCGGCGCGGACGATATCGCCACGCCACCCGCGTACGCGCCGCCATCCGTCGATCCGGTGCAGCAGCGCCTGTCCGACGAAGTACGCAACATGGTGCTGGTGTCCGAAGTGGGTCAGACCTTCGCCCGCCAGCAGGGCGAGAGCAGCCTGCTCGAAGCCATCACGCGCTCGGCGCGCATCCTGTTCGATTTCGACACCGCCATCGTGTTGCTGCAAAACCCCACCGGACATGCCTTGATCGGCGTGGCGGCGGGAGAACATCAGCAGCGCCTGGCCGGCTTTTCGATCCCCCTGGCCAAGGGCGGGCCCCTGGCCGCTTCGGCGCTGGAGTGCCAGCTGGCGTTCCTGAAACGCGACATGCCGGTGCTGGGCATCGTCGAGGAGCAGCTGTTCCGCATTCTCGGCACCGACAGCCTGGTCTGCCTGCCTTTGGCGGCGGGCCAGCGCAGCCTCGGCGTGCTGATTGGCGGCGTGGCGGCATGGCAGATTCCCGCTTGCCAGAAGCGCGAGGGTTTCCTGCGCGCGTATGCCAACCAGGCCGCCAAGGCGCTGGAAACGGCCATCAGCGCGCGCGGACTGGCACGGCGCCAGCTCGATCACGTGGCCGAGGAATACCGCGCCGCGTCGCGCCGCGTCGTGCATGAAGTGAATAACCCGCTGTCCATCATCAAGAACTACCTGAGCGTGCTCGATCACAAGCTGGAGAAACAGGAACCGGTGACGGGCGAGATGGCTATCCTGAACGAGGAAATCGACCGCGTCGGCCACTTGATCAGCGGCCTGGCCGATTTGCAGCCGGTGGCGGCCAGCGGCGTGACCGATTGCGCGCGCGTGGTCGACGATGTGCTGCGATTGTTCCGCGCCACCGACTTCCTGCCGCCGAAGATCGAGGTGGTCACGCGCATGCAGGACGCGCCATGCGAGGTGGAGGCCGATGCCGACATGCTCAAGCAAATCCTGCTCAACCTACTGAAAAACGCCGTCGAAGCCCTGCCCGATGGCGGGCGCATCGAAGTGGCGAACCGTGGCCACGTCAACCGCGACCGCCGCCTGTACCTGGAACTGTGCGTCAGCGACAATGGCGCCGGCCTGGCGCCGGAGGTGCTGGCCCATCTGTTTTCCCCTGTGCGCAGCAGCAAGGCAGGGGCGCATCACGGCCTGGGCCTGTCCATCGTGCATGACCTGGTCACGCGCCTGCATGGCGTGATCGGTTGCCGCAGCAGCAAGTCCGGCACCTCGTTTGAAATTTTACTGCCCCTTCCCTTGCCGGCGAGCGCTGCAGCCGCGCTGCCCGCGCCCGGCAATACCGCCTTGTCTTCGTAATGTCCATGAACTCCTCCGCCATGCCGTTTGACCTGGAAAACAGCCCGCGCATCCTGCTGGTCGACGATGAACCCCGCCTGCTCGCTTCCCTCCACGAATTGCTGAAGGACCGCGGCTACCAGCTGTACACGGCCACCTGCGGCAGCGAGGCGCTGGCGCAGTTGTCGAAACTGCGCTTCGACCTGATCCTGCTCGACTTGCGCCTGCCCGACATGAGCGGGCATGAAATCATGGACCACATCAACCGGCGCGGCATCGAGGGCGATGTGATCGTCATGAGCGGCGACGTCGGCATCGAGGCGGCCATCGGCGCCCTGAAGCGTGGCGCCTACGATTACCTGCGCAAGCCCTACAGCCGCGAGGAGCTGCTCAAGACGGTGGAGAACGCGCTGCAAAAGCGCAAGCTGGCGCTGGAGAACGAGCGCATCGCGCTGCAGCTGGAAAACTCGGAAAAGATGTACCGCTACCTGGTCGACAGCTCGCCCGACATCATCTATACCCTGAACCACGAAGGCCGCATCACCTTCATCAACGACAGGGTGCAGCAGTTGCTGGGCTTTAGCCGCGAAGAGCTGATCGGCAGCCATTACTCCATCCTCGTGCACGATGAAGATCAGGAGCGGGCGCGCTATGCCTTCAATGAGCGCCGTCTCGACGAGCGCGCCTCGCGCAATGTGGAACTGCGCCTGAAGTGCCATAGCGGCAGCGGCAGCGACCGCACCTTCAACAATACGCTGATGACGATCCCGCTCAATTCGATCGGCATGCACAGCCACGATCACGAAGCGAAGAAGCAGGAATACTTCGGCACTTACGGCGTGGCGCGCGACATCACCGACCGCAAGCGCGCCGAGGAAGTCATCTCTTATCAGGCCTATCACGACATCCTGACAGACCTGCCGAACCGCATGCTGTTCAAGGATCGTCTGGGGCTGGCCGTGATCCAGGCGCGGCGCAAGCTGACGGAACTGGCCGTGATGTTCATCGACCTGGACCGCTTCAAGCTGGTCAACGATACCCTGGGCCATGTGAAGGGTGACGAGTTGCTGCAGCAGGTGGCGCTGCGCCTGAAGGATTGTTTGCGCCGCGGCGATACCCTGGCGCGCCAGGGCGGCGATGAATTCACCATCGTGCTGCCGGAACTGCGCGACCGCCAGGATGCGCGCCTGATCGCCGACAAATTCCTCGAATGCCTGCACCAGCCCTTCGACCTCGATGGCAACCAGGTGCATATTTCGGCCTCCATCGGCATCGCCATCTATCCGGGCGACGGCGAGACCATCGACGAGCTGCTGCGCCACGCCGACATCGCCATGTACCAGGTCAAGGCGCTGGGCAAGAACGGCCACAGTTTTTATCACGAGTCCATGCTCGACGTGTCGCACCAGAAGATCGCCCTCGAACAGAGCCTGCGCAAGGCGCTGGAGCTGAACCAGCTGGAGATGTATTACCAGCCGCAGGTGGACGTGATGACGGGCCGCATCGTCGGCGCCGAAGGCCTGATGCGCTGGAACCACCCGCAACGGGGCTTGCTGACGGCCGGCGAATTCCTGCCGTTTGCCGAGGAAAACGGCTTGATGCTGCCGATCTCGGACTGGATGCTGGGCGCCCTGTGCCGCGACCTGGTGCAGTGGAATGCGGCTGGCGGCGAAGCCGTGCGCCTGTCCCTGAATTTGTCGCCGCAATACCTGGACCGGGGCGACTTTTTCGAGAAGATGCGCGGCGCGCTGACGCGCTATGGCATCGCGCCGGAAAAGATCGAAGTGGAGATCACGGAAAACATCTGCATCCGCAACCCGCAATATGCGATCGAGCAGTTGAACAAGCTGTGCCAGCTGGGCGTGTCGGTGGCCATCGACGATTTTGGCACCGGCTACTCCTCGCTGTCGTACCTGCACCGCTTCCCCATCCACACGATCAAGATCGACCAGTCGTTTGTGAAGGAGATCCACGACGAGCACGGACACTATCCCGTCATCCTGGCCATCATCTCGATCGCGCGCGGCCTGGGTCTGCACCTGATTGCCGAAGGCGTGGAAACGGAAGGCCAGGCACGCTACCTGCAAGATAAGGGCTGCACCACGATGCAGGGCTATCTGTACCACCGGCCCATTTCGCTGGGCAGCTTTATCGGCGTGCTGCAGGAGCAGAACCGCTTGATCGCCGATGCCGCCCCCGCGCAGTCGCAGACGCTGGCCATCGAGGCTTGACCGTGCCGCTTGCCGCTCCCCGCTCCACGGCTGCTCATTCCACGGCCGCTCATTACACGGCTGATTACCTGCGCCTGAAAGGACTGGCCGAGAAGGGCAATGCGAACGCCCAGCACAGCCTGGGCTTCATGTATTTCAATGGCCAGGGAATAGAACAAAGCTATGCGCTGGCGCTGCACTGGTACGGCCTGGCTGCCGCGCAGGGACTCGAACATGCGCAATACAATCTGGGCGTGATGTGCCAGAAGGGGCAGGGCGTGGCGCAGGATTTTGCGCAGGCGGCGCACTGGTACCAGCTGGCGGCCGAGCAGGGTTACGCGGCGGCGCAATACAACCTGGGCTGGCTGTATGCCAAGGGCCAGGGCCTCGCGCAAGATAGCGGGCTAGCCATGCTGTGGTTCAGCCGTGCGGCGGAACAGGGCGATGCGGGCGCACAAAACAATCTGGGCATGATGTATGACAATGGCAAGGGCGTGCCGCAGGATTTCGTGCAAGCCATTTTCTGGTACCGCAAGGCGGCAGAACAGGGTTATGCAAGGGCGCAGTTCAACCTGGGCCTGCGTTATGACAATGGCCAGGGCGTGCGCCAGGACCGCCAGCAGGCGACCGCCTGGATGCGCAAGGCGGCCGAGCAGGGCTATGCGCCGGCCCAGTTCAATCTGGCATTGCGCTATGAAAATGGCGATGTGCTGCCGCAGGACAGCGGGCAAGCGATTGCCTGGTACCGGCGCGCGGCCGAGCAGGGCCACGCCAGTTCGCAGTTCAACCTGGGCCTGATCTACGACAATGGCCAGGGCGTGCCCTGCGATAAACAGGCGGCGTTAGAGTGGTACGTGAAGGCGGCCGGCCAGGGGCACGCGGCGGCCCAGCACAACCTGGGCCTGCACCATGAACATGGCGCGCAGGACTATACCCGGGCGCAAGTGTTCTACCGCCAGGCGGCAGGGCAGGGCTTTCCCGCCGCACAGTATCAGCTGGGACTGTTGCATGAGCACGGGCAGGGCGTGCCTGCCGATGCGCAGGAAGCCATCTTCTGGTACCGCAAGGCGGCCGACCAGGGACATGTGCGGGCACAGTTCGACCTGGGCCTGCGCTATGAACATGGTCAGGGCGTGCCACAGGATCTGGCGCTGGCACTGGAGTGGTACCGCCGCGCTGCCGAGCAGGATTACGCGCCGGCGCAATACATGCAGGGCGTGTTGCACGACCGCGACGATGGCCCTGCGCCCGACAGCCAGCTGGCCTGCGCCTGTTACTGCCGCGCCGCCGCGCAGGGCCACAGCCTGGCCCAGTTCGCGCTGGGCCTGCGGCATGACAATGGCCAGGACGTGCCGCAGGACTATGCTGCCGCCTGGGACTGGTATGCGCTGGCCGCGCGCCAGGGCCATGCGCGGGCACAAATGAATCTGGGCCTGATGGCGGCCAGCGGCCAGGGTAGCCCGCTCGATTTGCCGCAGGCCTACATTTGGCTGTCGATGGCGGTGTCGGCCGGCGTTGCCGGCGCAGAAAAATCCTTGCGCCAGACGGCGGCGCGCATGCGCGAGACGGATCTGGCGCGGGTGCGCGAACATCTGGCGGCGATAGCCGGCTAAGCCATGCCGCCGGCGTTAGCGTGCGCGGATACAACAGCAGCTACTGTATAGTCCTTTCCCTTCGCCATCTGTGGCGCCCCTTGTTTCCCCCAAAACGCTAAAATTGCTGCGGCATTTGCAGTTTTGATGTGCTAAGGTTCCAGAAATAGGTGGTCTGTCTATTCTTTAGAAAAGGAAAACCATGCGCCTGAACCCTTTCCCTGGCCGTCCCGCCGCCGTCCTGTGTGCGCTGGCGTTGCTGTCGTCCGGCGCAGGCGCCGCCAGTCCCCTCGATGCCCTCAGCAACCAGGATGCCAGCAATGGCTTGAAAGCGGCGCTGGAAGCCGGTTCGTCCGCCGCCGTTGCCAAGTTGGGTATAGAAAATGGCTTCCTGAACAACGACAAGGTCAAGATCAAGTTGCCCGGCATCCTGGAGCAAGCCAAACCCTTGCTGAAAATGACGGGCCGCGGCCAGCAACTGGACGACCTGGTGGTGGCGATGAACCGTGCCGCCGAGTCGGCCGTGCCCATGGCCAAGCCTTTGCTGCTCGACGCGGTCAAGTCGATGAGTGTGAGCGATGCGAAAAATATCCTGTCCGGTGGCGACAACTCGGTGACGGACTTTTTCCGCCAGAAAACATCCGCGCCGCTGGCCGTCAAATTCCTGCCCATCGTGAAATCCGTGACCAACCGTTCCGGCCTGGCCAGCAAATACAACAGCACCATGAGCCAGATCGGCAAGACGGGACTGGTGCCGCAGCAGCAATCGACGGTGGAAGGCTACGTTACCGACCGGGCGCTTGACGGCCTGTACCTGATGATCGGCGAGGAAGAAAAAGCCATCCGCAGTAATCCGCTCGCGTATGGCAGCAAGATTATCGGCAAAGTGTTTGGCAGTTTGAAGTGACGGTTTCAGCCTGCAGCAGGGCCGCAGGCGGCGATTGCGCCGCATGGACAAGTGTGGCGCAAGGGAAACAAGTTAAGCATTTGCTACAAGAAAACAATGTTAAAATTCTGTGACATACATTCGCTAGGCATGGTGAAGCAACGATCAATGCTAGGGAGTGCCCAGTTTTAGTGGCGAACTGACGCGTGGCATTGCGAGATGCCCGTCGGTTGGCCTTTTTTCGTTTCATTCACGTTCCCCCAAGCTCATTGATTTTCTGAATACATTCTCAGGAATTCCAGGTGCAGGATATTTTAGGTAGCCGGATTTGTTAAGCGTACTCAGAAAATCAATCAAATATACCTGGTGTGGCTGTCTGGTGCTTGGCGCGCCTTCGGTGATGGCCGCGACGCCGAATCACGGTGGTCAATCCGGCTATATCAATATGCCCAGCGCCGTGGTGGAAACGGACGGCACCTTCAGCGTGGGCTACAGCTACGACAGCCCGTATGGCCAGTTGTGGGCCACAGCGAATATCCTGCCTTTCCTGCAAATGACGGGACGTTATGTATCGATCACGGGCATTGCTGGTTTTACCAACGTGCCCGGTGAATATGGTAGTGGTTATGGCCGCTACAAGGATAAAGTCGTCGACGGTAAATTGCGCTTGTGGACGGAAACGGAGTGGATGCCGTCTGTTGCCGTCGGCATGACGGATCTGTTCGGTACTGAATTGTTCAAAGGGCAATATGTGGTTGCCACCAAGACCTTTGGCGCCAGCAAGAATATCGAAGCCAGCCTGGGCTATGCCCATAAACGCCCGGATGGCGTGTTTGCCGGCGCGCGCTGGACCCCGACTGCGCTGCCGCGCTGGTCGGTGGTGGCCGAATACGATACAACGAATTACTTGCGCGACTTCCGCGCCAGCGAAACGAATGCCGGCAAGCGCCGCAAGGGTGCTTCCGTGGGCCTGGAATACCGCTGGGGCTGGCTTGCCCTGCAAGCGGCACGCAGCCGCGACCAGTTCAGCCTGAACGCCTTTGTCAGCATTCCGTTTGGCGAACGCGAGTTCGTGCCGAAGGTATATGAACCAGCATATTTCGTCGACGACAAGAATCCGCCACCGCTGCCGAGCAAGGAAGAGTGGCACCGCGACGCCGTGTACGGCGCCGACCTGGTGAAGGCGCTGGTCAAGCAGGACTACAAGAATATCCGTGTCGAGCAGGAAGGCAATGTCCTCAGCCTGAGCCTGACCAACAGCCGTATCTCGAACATGGGCCGCGCCGTTGGCCGCGCTGCCCGCACGGCTGTCGCTTTCACGCCGAAGGGCGTGACGACCCTGCGCATCACGTATACCAAGCTGGACCAGCCAATCGCCACCTACGAATTCTTTGATTTACCCAAACTGAACGACTATTTGGCAGGCAAGATTGACCGCAAGGCGTTTCTCGATGTCGTGCTGCTGCGCTATCCAGAGAAAAACGACGTCATTCGGGACGATCAGCAAGGCTGGTTGCAGGAATTCCTCGACAAGCCGGCGCCCGCCGTTGCCGCAGCGCCTGCTCCCTCCATAGCACCTGCTGGCGCTGTGCCGGCTGCCGCCGTTTCCGCACCGGCTCCGACCATGGCCGCCAATGTCCTGAAGGATGATGGCAAGCTGGCCGTCGGTGTCGGCGTCGATGGCGACGTGGTGCAAATCAAATCGCTGGACCGGGAAGCGAACCGTTTCAAGATCGCGCCCAAGGTGGGTTTCTTCTTCAATGACCCGAGCGGCGCCTTCCGTTACTCGATCTCGGCGGTAGCGAATTACGACCGCCGCCTGGGCGACGGCCTGTATCTGAATAGCGCCGCCAGCCTGCAGTTGCTGGAAACGGTGTCTGGCGTCAAGCAACCGTCGAACAGCAACTTGCCGCATGTGCGTACCGATGTGGCGGAATACCTGCGCGGCGGGCGTTTCTCGCTGAGCCGCGTCTTGCTGAACAAATACAACAATCCCGCCGAGCGCGTGTATACCCGCATGTCGGCCGGCCTGTATGAAGACATGTACCGCGGCGTGGGTGGCCAGGTGCTGTATTTGCCGACGGATCGCCGCTGGGCCGCCGACGTGGCCGTTGATGCCTTGCAGCAGCGTGGTTTCAAGGGCTTGCTCGATTCGCGCGACTACAAGACGGTGACGGCGATCGGCTCCCTGCATTACCGCTTGCCGCACGACATTACCGTGACGGCACGCGCTGGCCGCTTCCTGGCCAAAGACACGGGCGTGCGCGTGGAATTCAAGCGCCGTTTCCAGTCCGGTATCGAAGTCGGCGCCTGGTACACGCATACGAATGGCAACGATATCACCAGCCCTGGCACGCCGTCGAAGCCTTACCAGGACCGTGGCATCTTCCTGTCCGTGCCGCTCAACAGCATGTTGCCGATGGACACGCAATCGACGGCCGGCTTTGCCATTGCGCCATGGACGCGCGACGTGGGCCAGATGGTGGCTTCCCCGGGCGACCTGTACGACATGTTTGAGCGCCCGCGCGCCGACATGCACAGCTACGATGGCCTGGGCAACTTTGCCGAGCGCCCGGACGAACAGCACCTGCCCGCCGTCAATCCGCCGGACCGGCCGTTTGTCAGCCCATGGCCCGCCATGCGCGCGCGCCTGGAGCAGTCCGCATCTGCCACGCCGAGCGCCCCCGAATGGCTCAAGGCAACAGCGGTGGTCGGCGGTGTGGTAGTGGCTTCCGCGCTGGCCGACAAACCGGTCGACCGTTTCGTCAAGAAGCACGAGGATTCCAAGGTCTACCGCAACTGGGACAAGCTGGGCAAGGCCATGCCGTATGCGGCAGTTGGCGCGGCGGCTGCAGCTTTCGCCCTGGGCGATGAGCGCATGCAAAATACGGGACTCATTTCCCTGCAATCGGTTGCCGCGGCAACAGGCCTGGCGGTGGTCGGCAAATATGCGATTGGCCGCGCCCGTCCAGAGGAAGACCTCGGAGCGTGGAGCCGCGTCGGCAGCGGCAGTTCTCGCTCGAATTCCTCCTTCCCTTCCGGGCATGCCGCGATCGGCTTTGCTGCCGTCACGCCATTTGCCAAGGAATACGATGCGCCATGGCTGTACAGCGTGGCCGCCGTGGGTTCCGCCGGCCGCGTGTTTGGCCGCAAGCACTGGGTCTCCGACACGGTCGCCGGCGGCATCCTGGGTTATGCCGTGGGCAGCTGGCTGTGGCACGCCCAGCGCGACCAGAGCAAATCGGGCCTGTCGATCAATCCCGGACCGAAAGAAATCAGCGTGACTTGGCAGGGCAAGTATTAAGCGCGTGGCGCCCCTTTACTCATACAACATCATTCATCCAGACAAAGACCAGCATGAAAAAGCAACTTCGTACTTCCCCGCCTTTCGTGAAACATCTCATTTTCTCGGCTTGCCTGATGGGAATGAGCCCCGCCTTTGCGCAGGACCTTGGAACAAGTGATACCCCCAAAATGCAATCGATGGAGACAGGCAGCGGCTTGCCGGCCATTCGCAGTGGCCGCAGTGAACAGCGCCAAGCGCAGAACCCGCCCGTCAGCCGTCCCGCCAAACGCGTCGTTGCCGAAGCCGGCGCATTCGAGGTCTATGCGGAAGGTGTAACAGGACAAAAGTTGAACATGTTCGGCAAGGATTTGTTCAGTGACGTGCCATCCACCTTCTCGCCCTTCGACGGCGCGCAAGTGAACCAGGATTATGTTATTGGCACGGGCGACGAGTTGCAGGTGCGCGGCTGGGGCATGGTCGATATCGACGTCAGCGCCACGGTCGACCGCAGCGGCGCGATCTTCATTCCGCGCGTCGGCTCCATCAAGGTCAGCGGCGTGCAGTACAAGGATCTGCAGGGCTACTTGAAGAAAGCCGTCGGCAAGATTTACACCAACTTTGAATTGACGGCCAGCATTGCCCAGACGCGCGCCGTGCAAGTGTATGTGGTCGGCCACGCCGTGCGTCCCGGCACCTATACCCTGAGCGCCATGAGCACGCTGCTGAACGCCCTGTTCACCTCGGGCGGCCCGGACGCCACGGGTAGCATGCGCAACATCCAATTGAAGCGTGGCGCCCAAACCGTCAGCAGCTTCGACTTGTACGATATGCTGGCCAAAGGCGACAAGAGCCGCGATGTGACCCTGCGTGATGGCGATGTCATCTACATTCCGGAAGTCGGTCCCCTGGTGGCCTTGACCGGGAACGTAAAACAGCCCGCTATTTTCGAATTGAAAGGCAATTCCAGCCTGGCCGATGTATTGAGCTGGGCCGGTGGCTTTGATTCGGCGGCGGAAACCAAGCAAGTCATCGTCGAGAAGAATGTCGACAATCAATACAAGACGATGGTGGAACTGATCGCCGACAAAACTGTCACCAGCAGCCAGTTGGCGAGTATCCCCGTGAAACCGACCGATGTGCTGCGCGTGTTTGCGCCGGGTGCCGTACCGGTGCAGGCCCAGATCCAGAATGAATACGTGCGTGTGGCCGGCGAAGCAAAGCAAAGCGGTATTTTCCTGTTGAAAAAAGGCGAAACGCTGCGCGAACTGATCGCCCGTGTCGGTGGCGCCAATGAAAACGGCTACCTGTACGCGACACAGTTGAACCGTGAATCGGTACGCCGCGCCCAGCAAATTAAATTGAACCAGGTGGCCGACCGTTTCGAGCGCGACCTGGAATCGAATGCAACTCAGCGTATGGCCGCCTCTGGCGACAAGGAAAATGCGGCAAAAACCGCCGCCGAGGTGGAGCAGCAGCGCCGTATCGTGCAGAAACTGCGCACCATCAAGGCCGAGGGCCGCATCGTGCTCGATTTGCCGGGCGTCGACACGCAAATCAAGAACTTACCCGACCTGCCCTTGCAGGATGGCGATACCATTCTGATCCCGCGCCGTCCAGGCACGGTGGATGTGCTTGGTTCGGTATTCCAGCAAAACGCCTTTGTCTACCGCCCACAGCGCACGGTGAGCGATTATGTCCAGCAAGCCGGTGGTCTGACCATCACTGCGGATAAATCCGAGATGTACGTGATACGCGCGGACGGTACGGCCCAGAGTGGGCAAAGTACTGGCTGGTTCAGTGGTATTGGCGGCACGGCATTGAATCCGGGTGATACCGTGGTGGTGCCGGAAAAAATCGATCGCAGCACGTTTATGCAGAGTTTGAAGGAATGGACATCGATCTTTTACCAGTTTGGTTTGGGTGCGGCGGGTCTGAAGGTCCTGCAGAATTGATACCACAGAATGACAATACGGGGTGGCGCATGGGCGTCGACCTTGTTTAGAGTTCAACCCACCTTGACGCAGAGAAAATTAATGTCAGAAAAAAATACTCAAACGGATGGTCGCGTTGTTGATCATGGCGATGATGAAATAAAGTTGTTCGACGTGCTCTTGGTTCTATTAGAAAACAAAGGCAAAATTGCTGCGGCGACACTGCTGACAGCTTTGCTAGCCGCTGGCGCGACGGCATTGCTGCCCGATAAATTTCAAGCTGAGGTACTTTTATTGCCGCCAAAGCAAGCGCAGAATACATCCGCATTATTAATGGGGCAGTTGAGTTCGCTTGGTGGTTCAGTCGGCGGTGCGTTGGGACCCAATCCCAATGATATGTATATTGGCATGCTGCAAAGCAGGACGATTGCAGACGCATTGATACGCCGCTTCGATCTGGCCAGTGACTATCGAACTAAGGATGCCAGCGAAACGCGCATGGAACTCGCAAAAGCGAGTACCTTCATAAACGAAAAAAGCGGCATGATTACCTTGCAGGTTCTAGATAAAGACAAGCTGCAGGCCGCGGCTCTTGCGAATGGTTACATCGAGGAATTGCAAAAGCTGGTCCAAGTATTCGCTGTAACCGAGGCAGCCCAGCGTCGTCAATTCTATGAGAAGCAATTGGCAGGTGCGAAACGCCAACTTAGTGACGCCGAAGTAGCTTTGAAAAAAGTACAGCAAAAGACCGGCCTGATTCAGATGAATGCGCAGGCCGAGGCGCTGATCCAAGGAGCCGCTGCAGTTCAGGCGCAGGTCGCCGCCCATGAGATTAGGCTAACCGCGATGAAAACCTTTGCGACTACTCTCAATCCTGACTACGTGCGAGTTCAACAAGAGTTGATTGGGTTGCGCGCTCAACTAAGTAACATGGAAACGGGTGTCAATCGTGGCAATGGAGATTTATCCATCTCAGCAAGTAAGGCGCCAGAAGATGGGTTGGAATATGTGCGCAAGCTGCGCGATGTTAAATATTATGAAACCATTTTTGACTTGATGGCTAAGCAATTTGAAATTGCAAAGATCGACGAAGCGAAAGAAAGTGCTTTCATTCAGGTTTTGGACCCAGCGATTCCCCCCGATAATAATGCGCAACCCCGTCGGGTCAGAATTGTTATCATCGCTGCGCTGATGGCCGCATTTTTTTCTATGTGTTGGGCATTTGCCAGCGAGGCGTTAAAGAGCGCACGCAGGGATATTAAGAAATTGGATAAGATGAAATTGCTTAAAAGAAGTTTATTGTCGAAGTCGATGGCTGAGTGAGTGCTGTTGCGAAATAACATTGGTATTAACTGAGTAATTAATTAATGGAAGAGTTTTTTTATGACTAAAGTCGCACTTATCACGGGTATAACCGGACAAGATGGCTCGTATTTGGCTGAGTTTCTTTTGGCGAAAGGTTATCAAGTTCATGGAATCAAGCGTCGCGCATCACTGTTTAATACCGATAGGATCGACCCGATATATCAAGACCCGCATGTTCCTAATCCAAAGTTGTTTCTCCATTATGGTGATTTGACGGATTCGTCCAATTTGATTCGTATCCTGCAGCAGGTTCAACCGGATGAGGTATATAACCTGGGTGCAATGAGCCACGTTGCAGTATCGTTCGAGTCGCCGGAATACACGGCAGACGTCGATGGTATGGGTACGCTTCGGTTGCTCGAAGCGATACGTTTGCTGGGGCTGGAAAAGAAGACGCGCTTTTATCAAGCTTCAACATCAGAATTGTATGGGTTGGTCCAGGAAATTCCGCAAAAGGAGACAACTCCCTTTTATCCTCGTAGTCCATACGCGGTTGCGAAGTTGTATGCTTATTGGATCACGGTAAATTACCGTGAAGCCTATGGTATGTATGCCTGTAACGGGATTTTGTTTAATCACGAGTCACCGCGCCGCGGAGAAACGTTTGTAACGCGAAAAATCACCCGGGCCTTGGCTAATATATCTCAGGGACTAGAGTCACTGCTCTATCTCGGCAACATGGATGCTTTGCGTGACTGGGGACACGCGCGCGACTATGTCGAGATGCAATGGTTGATGCTGCAGCAGGAGCAACCGGAAGATTTTGTCATTGCCACCGGGGTACAGTATTCAGTACGCCAATTCGTTGAAGTCGCAGCTTCTGAATTAGGTATTAGTATCGAATGGCAAGGCTCGGGTGTTGATGAGAAGGGAATTGTTGCCTCCGTTACCGGGGAAAAGGCTCCTGGCATTGTGGTTGGTCAAACGATTGTCAGTATTGATCCTAAATATTTCCGCCCAACGGAGGTGGAAACTCTTCTAGGTGATCCGACTAATGCCCGCGTTAAACTTGGTTGGGTTCCAACGACGACATTTGCCGAAATGGTACAAGAAATGATGGCGTTTGATTTCGATGCAGCGAAACGTCACGTATTGTTAAATGATCACGGCTACAAAGTCGCGATTTCAATCGAGTAGTGAGGATTATTAAATATGACTACAAAGAAGCGAATTTATGTCGCCGGCCATCGCGGGATGGTAGGCGCAGCAATCGTGCGCCTGTTGACTACGCGTGGAGATAGCGAGATAGTTACGAAAAGTAGCAATGAACTTGATCTAACTGACCAAGCCCAGGTTCGGTCATTTTTTGCTGTCGAGAAAATCGATGAGGTTTATATCGCAGCGGCAAAAGTTGGCGGAATTCACGCTAACAATACTTTTCCTGCCGAATTCATTTATCGCAATCTGATGATTGAGAGCAATGTGATTCACGAAGCGTGGACCTCAGGTGTTCAGAAATTACTCTTTCTGGGCTCGTCATGTATTTATCCTAGAATGGCTGAACAGCCGATCAAGGAAGAGTATCTGCTTACTGGAAAACTTGAGCCGACCAATGAAGCTTATGCAATTGCAAAAATAGCGGGTATTAAGCTCTGCGAAAGTTATAACCGACAATATGGAGTCGATTACCGAAGCATAATGCCGACCAATTTATATGGTCCTGGTGATAACTACCATTCAGAGAATAGCCATGTGATTCCAGCATTGATCCGCCGGTTTCATGAAGCAAAATTAGCCGCTGCTCCTGAAATTGTAATTTGGGGGACCGGAACGCCACGCCGCGAGTTTCTCTACGTGGATGACATGGCTGGAGCCAGCATTCACGTAATGGAACTGCCGCGTGAAGTTTACGAAGCCACTACTCAGCCGATGAGTTCTCACATCAATGTGGGAACAGGATCCGATATAACGATCGCGCTATTGGCAGAAACGATAGGGAAAATTGTGGGGTATTCTGGAAATATTAGGTTTGATGTTACCAAGCCGGATGGCACTCCGCGTAAATGGCTGGATATATCACGTCTGCTTAGTTTGGGGTGGAAGCCAAGCGTAGAACTAGAGAGCGGTCTGCAGAATGCATACCAAGCATTTCAGCGCGGAACCTGACTTTTTATTTTGGTTGGCACGTCGTGATTTATAAAAAAATCGCTTCAGCGCTAAATAAGTATTGGTATATTTTTATTATTGATAATTGGGTATGAAATGAAAGCAGTCATTCTTGCAGGCGGACTAGGCACGCGCATTAGTGAAGAAACATCCACTAAGCCGAAACCGATGGTAGAAATAGGAGGTAAGCCCATACTATGGCATATCATGAAAAGTTATTCAGCCCATGGTGTGAATGATTTTGTAATTTGCTGCGGCTATAAGGGGTATGTTATTAAAGAATACTTCGCAAATTATTTTCTTCATATGTCGGACGTTACATTTGATATGAAAAATAACAAAATGGAAGTTCATGCTCGGAACGCTGAGCCATGGAAAGTTACATTGGTGGATACCGGGGATGATACGCTTACGGGCGGACGTTTAAAACGTGTCAAGCAGTATGTCGCTGACGAGGAAGAATTCTGCTTTACCTATGGCGATGGCGTTAGCGATGTTAATATTACAGAATTAATAAAATTTCATCGAAAAAATGGAAAACTTGCTACGCTGACAGCGACCCAGCCACCTGGTCGTTTTGGTGCTTTGAATTTGGATAGGCACGTTGTAAATAGTTTTCAAGAAAAACCGCAAGGTGATGGAGCATGGATCAACGGTGGTTATTTTGTGTTGTCGCCAAAAGCAATTGATTATGTTGATGATGATACTATCATGTGGGAAAAGCAGCCGATGGAACGATTGGCGGAAGATGGCCAACTGAATGCCTATTTTCATAAGGGATTCTGGCAGCCAATGGATACGCTGCGTGACAAGGTACATCTGGAAGAGCTTTGGCAATCTGGTAAAGCTCCTTGGAAAGCATAAGCATGAGCATGAACCTCTCATTCTGGCGGGGTAAGCGGGTCTTTTTAACCGGGCACACTGGTTTTAAAGGCGGCTGGCTGAGCCTATGGTTACAACAACTCGGTGCTGAAGTTACTGGCTATGCCCTATTGGCACCAACCGAACCAAGCTTATACGGGGTGGCTGATGTTGCGCGCGGCATGCGTTCAATTATCGGAGACGTGCGCGATGCTGCCGCGCTCAGGCGTGCAATGGTCGAGGCCTGTCCGGAAATCGTGATTCACATGGCGGCCCAGCCGCTCGTACGTTACTCTTACGACCACCCAGTGGAAACGTATTCGACTAACGTGATGGGCCTAGTTAACCTGTTTGAAGCCGTGCGCGGCTTACCAAGCGTCCGTTCAGTCGTCAACGTTACCAGCGACAAATGCTATGAAAACCGGGAATGGCCTTGGGGCTATCGTGAGAACGAAGCCATGGGGGGGTACGACCCCTACAGCAACAGTAAAGGCTGCGCTGAACTCATTACTTCTGCCTATCGCAATTCGTACTTCAATCCAGCAAAATACTCCACACACGGTATCGCTCTGGGCAGTGGCCGAGCTGGGAACGTGATCGGCGGTGGAGATTGGGCCTTGGACCGGCTGATTCCGGACATGCTGCGTGCCATCCGTGCTGGCGAGGCCGTCAGAATTCGTAACCCGGATGCGATTCGGCCATGGCAACATGTATTGGAGCCACTGAGCGGTTACCTGACCTTGGCGGAGAAACTCTACACGGACGGTGCTACCTACGCCGAAGGCTGGAATTTTGGTCCGCATGACATTGACGCCAAGCCGGTTGGTTGGATCATCGAACGTATTACCCAGGTTTGGGGCAATGGCGCAGCCTGGCAACTGGAAGGCGTGCCGCAACCGCACGAAGCCACGTACCTGAAGCTGGATTGTTCCAAGGCGCGCGCAGCCCTCGGCTGGCATCCGCGTTGGAACATTGGGCAGACCATCGAAAATATCGTTGAGTGGCACAAGGCCTGCGACCGGGGCGCCGATATGCGCGCACTGACGCTGGGTCAAATCACGGCCTATCAAAACACTTAAAATATATACATTCAAGGAATGAGCATGAACAAAGAGCAAATCAGAGAACAAATCCGCGCACTGGTTGGCGAATACGGCGCATTGGCCAGCGCCCCAACAGCATTTGAACCGGGTGTGACCGTTATTCCTCCAGCCGGCAAAGTTGTGGGCGCACCGGAAATGGAACTGATGGTCGATGCTTCGCTGGATGCCTGGCTGACCACCGGCCGCTTTAACGACCAATTCGAAGCGCGCTTGGCCAAGTTCCTTGGTGTAAATTTCTTGATCACCGTGAACTCGGGCTCATCAGCCAATCTGGTCGCGTTTAACACGCTGACCTCGCCAAAACTGGGAGCGCGTGCCATTCAGCCTGGTGACGAAGTGATTGGTGTAGCCGCCGGTTTCCCTACCACCGTCAACCCTATCCTGCAGTTCGGTGCCGTACCTGTGTTCGTCGACGTGGAACTGGGTACCTACAACGTTGATGCGACTTTAATCGAAGCTGCCATTACGCCGAAGACCAAGGCCATCATGTTGGCGCATACGCTGGGTAATCCATTCAATTTGGAACTCATCGTTGCTCTGTGTAAAAAATACAACCTGTGGCTGATCGAAGATTGCTGCGATGCGCTGGGTGCGACCTACAATGGCCAACTGGTTGGTACGTTTGGTGACATCGGCACCATGAGTTTTTATCCAGCCCACCACATCACCATGGGTGAAGGCGGTGCCGTGTTTACGAACAGCCCAGAATTGAAAGCAATTGCGGAATCGTTCCGCGACTGGGGCCGCGACTGTTACTGCGCTCCCGGCAAAGACAACACCTGCGGTCAGCGCTTCTGCTGCAAACTTGGTACGCTGCCCGAAGGCTACGACCATAAATACACCTACTCTCACCTAGGCTACAACCTGAAGATCACCGACATGCAGGCTGCCTGTGGTGTGGCTCAACTCGACCGGATCGATGGGTTTGTCGCTGCACGTAAAGCTAACTTCGCTTACCTGACGGAACGCCTGCAAAGCTGTACAGAATTCCTGCTGCTGCCAGAGGCGACGCCAAATTCGGATCCATCGTGGTTCGGCTATCCGATTACCCTTAAACCGGAAGCTAACGTCAATCGCGTTGACCTGCTGACCTATCTGGATCAACACAAAATTGGTACGCGGCTGCTTTTTGCTGGTAATTTGACACGTCAACCTTATATGTTGGGCCGCAATTACCGTGTTGTTGGCAAGCTGGACAACACGGACCGCATTATGCACGACACGTTCTGGATTGGTGTGTTTCCAGGCCTGACAAATGAGATGCTTGATTTCACGATTGGCAAAATCGAAGCGTTCTTTGGCGTAAACTTCTAACTATGCGCTTGTTATTAACCGGTGCGACGGGCTTTTTGGGCGAGTCCTTGGTGCGTCGTTTCTTAGCCGATGGTCATCAGATTGTGATATTGAAAAGGCGCACTTCGGTATTGCCCAGCCTGATCGCTAGCAATGCTGCCATTGTCTGCCATGATGTGGAGGACGGCTTGGCTGCAGCCTTTGTGGTAACAAAGCCTGATGCCGTTATTCATTTGGCGACGTGTTATGGCCGCAGCGGCGAAGACATAATGACCGTTTTCGAGACCAATACGGCTTTTCCACTGCGCCTGCTGCAGGCCGCCCGGGCGGCCGAAGTCGCACTGTTCATCAATACCGATACGGCGCTTGAGAAATTGACGAACGCTTATTCACTGTCGAAAAGACAATTCGCTGAGTGGGGCCAATGGCTGGCGCAGCGCAATGAATTTACGTTCATTAACGTTCGGCTGGAGCATATGTTCGGCCCTGGAGATGCTGCGTCCAAATTTACGGCCCACGTTATCGGTACATTGTTGGAAAATCGTCTCGAAATTAATCTGACCAAGGGCGAACAGTTGCGTGACTTTATCTATATCGACGATGTGCTTTCTGGCTATCAGACCTTACTGGCCCATTACGCCGAAAATACTGTCAATGGCTATATCGAATGTGATTTGGGCAGCGGCGAGGCGATTACCATCAAGGATTTTGTCGAATTGGTTCACACCTTGACTAATTCGCGAACCAAACTTAACTTCGGTGCATTGCCGTACCGCCCCGGAGAGGTCATGCTGACACAAGCCGATACAAGTTATCTGAAAAAACTTGGCTGGCGTGTGCAAACCAGCTTGGCTGAAGGCATACAAAAAATTATAGCGAGCGAAAAAATACTATGAAATTACTAATAACAGGTGGCTGCGGATTTTTGGGCAGTAATTTATCAGTCGACGCTTTGGCGCGTGGCGATGACTTAATGATTTTCGATAATCTATATCGCAACGGTTCGCGTGAGAACCTTAAATGGCTGCAGCAGCAAGGAAAGTTCAAGTTTGAACATGGCGATATTCGTAATCATAACGACGTCACGAGAGTAATACAGTCGTTTCAACCAGACGTAATTTTTCACTTGGCAGGACAGGTTGCCATGACCACGTCGATCGCTAATCCACGTATGGATTTTGAGGTTAATGTGGCAGGTACTCACAGTCTGCTCGAAGCAGTGCGCTTGTATGCTCCACAAGCGACTGTGGTCTACTCGTCAACCAACAAGGTTTACGGCGATCTCGAACAATATCAGTACGTTGAAACGGAGATGCGCTATAAGTGTAGTGACCGCCCGGATGGATTCAGCGAGGAAACCCCACTTGAATTTCACTCGCCATATGGCTGCTCAAAGGGCGCGGCTGACCAATATATGCTTGATTATGCACGTATGTTCGGGTTAAAAACGGTGGTGTTCCGTCATTCATCAATGTATGGTGGCCGCCAGTTTGCCACCTATGACCAAGGATGGGTCGGTTGGTTTTGCCAAAAGGCGATTGAGGCGAAAAATGGGCAGGTTGTGGAGCCGTTTACTATTTCAGGGACTGGTAAGCAGGTACGGGACGTGCTGCATGCCGACGACATGAAACGGCTGTACTTTGCCGCCGTTACCAATATTGAAGCTGCAAAGGGCCAAGCGTTCAACGTGGGTGGCGGCCTTCAAAATAGCCTCTCATTGTTGGAGTTGTTTTCACTGCTGGAGGAATTTTCAGGGGCCAAATTGAATTACGTTAAACTGCCGGTACGTTCTAGCGATCAGCGCGTGTTCGTTGCGGACATTGCCAAGGCTCAAAAAATCTTGCAATGGCAACCAATTGTGACGGCTAGGGAAGGTGTCGCAAGCATGGTCAACTGGGTAGACCAGTACTATGCTTGATGCCGCAGTATCGCAGCAGCGGACCAAGAATTACCTGACACAAATCAAGTGGGCAGTGGTCTGTAAGGGTGGTGCAATGCTCGCCTCGTTTCTGGCCATACCCTTGATGATACGTTATCTCGGGCAGGAGCAATTTGGCGTGTGGTCGACATTGCTAACTGTGATGTCGTGGATCGTTTTTTTCGATCTTGGCTTAGGCAACGGTTTACGCAATAAAGTTGCAGAGGCATTGTCAAAAAACCAGGCGGTGCTGGCAGCCGCCTATATTGGTTCTGGATACAGCCTGATCGCTGTGCTCGCGATATTGGTGTGGTCAATTGTGATTGGCATGTCCTTTTTCGTTTCTTGGCAAAGCATATTCAACACCACGGTGATTTCCGAGCCTACGTTGCGCATGACCGTGAATATCGCTGTGACATTCATCGTCTTGAACTTTTGGATGGGTCTGATCAACGCCTTGCTTGGCGCAGTCCAAAGGACCTCACTAATAGCGTTTGGACAGTTAATTTCAAATGGACTGGCTTTGTTGCTAGTCTATTTAATCAGCATGTCTGAAATATCGACGATCGTCAATCTTGCACTAATATATGGAGGGACAGTAACAGTTTCCAATGTCCTTTTGAGTTTCTGGTTCTACCGGGCATTTCCTACTTTACGTCCACGCCTAAAAATGGACCGGCAGCATGTCCGGCCGCTGCTATCAGTGGGAATTCAGTTTTTTGTCATTCAACTCGCTGTTTTGTTAATTTTCACAACAGATAAAATCCTAATCACACAATTGTTTGGTCCGGCTTATGTTGCACAGTACGAAGTGGTGTTCAAGCTGATGAGTATATTTACATTCGCTCATTCAATGGTCACTACACCGTTATGGTCGGCCTATACCGATGCCTATCATCGCGGTGATCTAGCATGGATCCGAAAAATACTGAACAAGCAACTGGTGATTTTTGGTGCCATGGTGGTTGGAGTGGTTATTCTCGCGATGCTGGCCAGGCCGCTGATTAGAATTTGGGTCGGGCCTGGGATCGTTATCGAACGAGGACTGGTACCATCGATGGCTATATTGGTACTGGTCACTATTTGGTCAAATATCTACGCCTATTTTTTAAATGGAGTTCAGAAAATTCAGTTGTCTTGGATTGTAGCAGTTGCTGCAATGTGCATTAATATTCCACTAAGTATTCTACTTGCAAAATATACCACTTTAGGAATCTCTTCGGTGGTCATCGGTACCAGCTGCGCGCTTTTGCTTCCGTCTTTCTTCGGTTGTGTGCAGACATTTAAGATAGTTGGTGGCCAGGCTGACGGTATATGGGGGCGCTAGTATGAAATCCATCTGGTATTGCTGAAGGTCTCATTGCCATTTAGCCTAAAATCGCTACTTAATTAAAAAAACCAATAATGGATTTATAAAACTATGACACTTCCTCTCGTCAGTATCTTGATCCCGGTTTTTAACCGGGAGCAGATCATAGCTCAAACGCTAGATTCTGCATTGTCGCAAACCTATATCGATTTTGAGATTGTCGTGGTGGATAACTTTAGTACCGATGGGACGTGGGGTATTCTTCAAGAGTATGCTGAAAAACATGACCGCGTTCGGGTGTTTCGTAATGCTGAGAATATCGGCCCTGTTAGGAATTGGCTTGCGTGTGTATCAAAAGCACGCGGCATTTTCTCTAAAATATTATGGTCGGACGACCTGATTCATGCGGATTTTTTATGGAAAGTAATGCCCTATATGGCGGATCCTGATGTAGGATTTGTTTACTCAGCCACCAGAATTTTTACAGGTAATAATAAAAATTCAGGAAATACTGTTTTTTCCTCATTGCGAAGTGGCAGTTATGCTAGCACCCTGTTCCAAGAAGGCGCTTTGCTGAATGGAGATTTCCCTGTCTCCCCAGGCTGTGCGGTATTCAGAACTGCGGACTTGCAGAAAAACTTATTATTGCATGTCCCCAATTCAGTTGATAGCGATTTTAGTATGCACGCAATTGGCAACGATCTATTGATTTTCTTGCTTACTGCAAAAAACTATAAAAAATTCGCTGTCGTTGCCGAGCCTCTTTCATATTTTCGATCCCATACAGGATCTATAACTATCTCATCAGCATCTGGAAAAATACCGCTGCATTACGACTTGGCAAAAGGATTTTTTTTGGAGCAATCTGGAGCGGATGAAAAGCTTTTAATGAAAGTTGCTGCAATGTTTCGCTTTCACATGTTGCGATATGACGCAAGGAAATTCGGGATAGTAAAACTGGCTGATTTTTTTCCTAGCCAGCGAGAGGTTTATGTATCACTGTCTTTAGTTATTAAAATTGCTTTCAGGATGTATATACAAAAATTACGTGGTTTATTTTTGAAAAAACTATCACGAGCAAGTTGAGCTCTCCTAATCGCCATAATGTCGCAGCAGCATATCCCACGCGGTATCGTATACCTCAATTTCGTATAGAAAAGTGTCAAAATAATGCATGTAGAGCTCGATTTATCCCATTCACAGAATTCCATAAAACAACAGGCCAAGAAAGAAGGAGGTCGCCGTTTGAAAGAACAGAACGCGGATGATGCAGATCGCGCTCTAATTACAATCATTACGGCTGCTTATAATGTTGAAGAGTTGATCCTGAAAACAGCTGAGTCAATCCGGAATCAATCCTGCAAGACCGCAGAATGGATCATCATCGATGGCGGATCTAATGACGGAACCATCGACTTACTGCAGAAAAATACTGATGTCATCGACTATTGGATAAGTGAGCGTGACGGTGGTATTTACGATGCGCTTAACAAGGGAATTTGCTTGGCGCAGGGTAGATATTATCTTGTCTTGGGGGCTGGCGATACATTGGCGCCTGACGCTATCGAGAAATTTAGTCAAATTATTCGGGCAGATCAACCGGACCTGATTACAGCATGGGTAAAGGATGGTGATCGTATTATTCCGCCAGCAAGACTACGAAATCGTCGGTACCTGTGGTTGGGTCACAATTTTTTTTGTTCATCCCACAGTGTCGGGACTTGCATTAAATTGGATTTACATGCACGGCATGGCCTGTATTCACATTGGTATGCATTGTTGGCTGATGGAAAGTTCATTGGCGACGTCTTGCGTAGAAAAGATATCAAATATTCGTATGCAGAGTTTCTTTCAGGTGAATTTTTGGGTGGAGGTGCAACCCATCAACGACGTTACCGTTCTGCGTGTGAACATTTTATGATTCAAATGGAAAGTGGCGCCCATGTAGTACCACAGATGGCGTTGCTATTTTTACGGCTTATAAAGGCATCCATTGACAGCACTCGTTCAAAATTTGTGGCTTAATTTTTAGGTATTGCCGCAAGGTTACTACAACTTCAGGCTGTGTATGAAAGGTAGATAAATTGTTCGATCCGATATATGTCACGTTGTGTGTGTCATTGGTGATCTATTTTTTTTCCAGAAAATTAGTCTTTAATATTTTGGATCCGGTCATTGCTGGCTTGGCTACCATTGCCATGAGTGCCTCTTTGGTTTATTCGTTGTATGGCCGCGAGACGCTCACAACTCCGGTTGTTCAGATTTTTGCAATAAGCGTTTTGGGTTATCTTATTGGTATATACAGTATTGCTAGAAGCTTTTCTTTACAGCGCTTGCGGCATGCATTGTCCGAAACTGTAGATAGATTTGATGAGCGCGAAATTATTGGAGCGTGTATCGTTGCGCTCGCATTGACTTTGCTGCTAGCTGGTCTTGCTGTGATCATGGGCGGTGCCGGCGATGCGCGACAAGATTTTGCAAAGACTTTACGCCCACTCGCAATATTGCAAGGTGGAGTAATTTTACCCGTCTATGTTCTTTTACTAAGCAAAAAAATCCGCTTTTTTCGTCGATTGTTGGTGGTATTTATGTTGGTTTTGCTATCAATTCCATTCTCCGGGAAAAGTGTTTTCTTTCCGATGCTAGCATGGATCGGTATGGTCATGTATTTGGATAATAGGAAAGTTAGCGTCAAGCTCTTATTTTTTCTGGGGCTAGCAACCATCTTGCCTATTTATCTTGTAGCAGTGATCGGCTATGGATCAAGCGGATTGTCGGACGTAGTTTCATTGCTGATGATTCGCTTTTTGCTGTCGGGCGATGTTTACATTTTCGCTTATCAAAATGGTGGTTTGGATATTATTCGTACTTATTATAAACCAGGATTCCTCTCATACATCCTTCACCCGATAACTGCTTTGATCGGTTTTCGCGCATATGACAAGCCGTTAGGCTCAATGATTGCATCGCAATTTACGGGACGTGATTTGATAACCGGGCCAAATCCACAGCTTCCGGTTCTTTTTGATTTTTTCTTTCCTCATAGCCGAGTTATTAGTTTTTTTCTTTCTTTTTTTGTTGGCTTGGCAACATACTCGACTCGATTGTGGCTAATTCGTTCTACGCATTTATCGCGCAGATATCTGCAATTGGGGATAGCTGCGATGGCGATATTTTTACCCGGAATGGCTTTTGCTGATGTTTCCCTTTTTATAATGGGTTTGATTGGAATCACGGCCGGTGTGTTTTTTCTTGCTGGCGCGAATGTCATACTCGGTACACTGCGCTATATTATTTTTTTAGCCATAACCGAAATAGCTATAAAAAATAGAGGATAATTGGTTTGAATTTTATAAATAAAATAGATTCCGGCTTTAGGCCACGGGTGTTAGTTTTAATGGCGACTTATAATGGCGCTGCTTGGCTGGTAGAGCAAATAAAATCAGTGCTGGCTCAGCAGGACGTTGATGTGCATATTCTTATCGGTGATGATTTTTCGAAGGATAAGACACGTGAGTTTATCGAAATAAATTTTTCCGGTAACAGTGCAGTAAAGTTAATGGCTTGGGAAAGTTCCAGTGGGACAGCGGGAGCTAATTTTCGGCGTTTATATCTAGCCGCTGATGTGGGAAACTATGATTTTATAGCGCTCGCTGATCAAGATGATATATGGTTGCCTCTTAAATTGATTACCGGAATTCGCTGTTTAAATGAGACAGGTTTCCATGGCTATTCGGGAGCTGTGGAGGCTTTTTGGCCGGATGGCCGAAAAAAAATATTGGCTCAAGTACCTGTGCTAAAACCTGCTGATTTCCTTTTCGAAGGCGCCGGGCAGGGATGCACTTTTGTTGTCCGCGCCGAACTTTTTCTACGTATTCAACAGTTTTGTCGTGCCCATCCTACTGCTGTTGATGCCCTACATTACCACGATTGGCTGATATATCTGTTGGCGAGGGCCTGGAACAAAGACTGGTATTTTGATCCGTTGCCATTCATGCTTTATAGGCAACATGATGGAAATGAAATCGGATCTCGGGATGGTATTGCCGCAGTCAAAAAACGCTTGAATTTGATCCGAAGCGGCTGGTATCGCGGGCAAGTACGGGCAGCATTTGCAATTTATCAACAAGCTAATGGGAACGATAGTATCGCACTAAATATTGGGCAATTAATTAGCCAACGTCCCGTGGTGATGAGGGGCGGCCGTCTATTCTTCATACTGCTTCGGAACGGGCGGCGGCGCTTCGTCGATCGGCTGGTGCTAGCGTTGGCTGCGGTAATCGCTTGGTTGTGACGAAAGCGTCCCCTAACAGTAGTTTATCGAATTTGGATGTTTGTTGAAATAGGATTGCACTAGAAAAACTGGGACGCGATGTCCACTGGGAAGGCAAGTGCAGATTTCTGAAGCTTTTTACGATTTTCTGTCCGTCGTGCAGAATTATTCCACGTCCGACAAACTACCGTTAGTGCGCTGGAGCTCACGACAAATCGTGCTGGCGGAACGGCAAAGGCGTTTAGCAATGGACCGGATAGAGTACAGATCATCTCGCAGGATCATGACGACGGCACGCTCCTGCCTAGTTAAGTCGTGTAGGTTTCTGACATGGCAACACCTTACAGGATGATAGTGTTGCACTTGGTTCTGGAGAACGCCGGGTCATATTTAATTTTGACACAGCCTTAATGCGTCCTGCCAATCCGGGATGTGACAAAAAGTATCCATCAAGCGCCGTGATGACAGTACTGAATTGATCGGACGCTTCGCCGGTACAGGATAGTCTTGAGCTAATATCGGTTTTAATCGTGGTTTTTTCATAATTGAAGGATGGGCCATGATCGCTTCGGTAAAACCGAACCAGCTGGTCCTTCCTTGCGCCGTCAAATGATACAGACCGGAGCGTGCCTGCCACCATGCTTGCTGGTCGCTTGCCGCCAGACTTTGCGCCACGATATGCGCCGTGGTATCGGCAATGGTACGACTCCACGTCGGTGCGCCGAACTGATCGGATACGATACTTAGTTCTTCGCGCTCCTTTGCCAGGCGCAGCATGGTCAACAGAAAGTTCTTGCCATGCGTGCTATAGACCCAACTGGTGCGCAAGATCAGATGCGGGATGCCCGTGGCCTGGATCGCCTGTTCGCCGGCCAGCTTGCTGCTGCCGTAGACATTGATCGGGCAGGTCGGATCGGTTTCAACGTAGGGACCATCTTTCGAGCCATCAAACACATAGTCGGTGCTGTAATGGATCATCGCGGCGCCCAGCTTTTTGGCTTCTTCCGCCATCACGCCCGGGGCTTCGCCGTTGATGCGCAGTGCCAGTTCAGGCTCGCTCTCGGCCTTGTCAACAGCGGTGTAGGCGGCCGGATTGACGATCAGCGTCGGCTTGATGCGGCGGATTACGTCGCGTACCTGGTCCAGATCGGCCAGGTCCATCTGGCTGCGGTCTAGCGCGATGATTTCTCCCAGACCTTGCAGGCTGCGTTCCAGTTCGTAGCCGACCTGGCCGGTTTTGCCTGTAATTAAGATACGGCTCATATTTGTTCCCGTGAATGGTGGAGCTGCTGTATTGCAGTGCTCAGGCGAAAACGTCGGCATTGGCCAGCAATGTGCCGACTTTGTCCTTGCCCGACAGTAACGGTTCGCCGTCAAGCGGCCAGTCGATGCCGATCGCCGGGTCATTCCACAGGATGCTGCGCTCGAATTCCGGTGCCCAATAGTCGGTGGTCTTGTACAGGAACTCTGCGTTGTCGCTGGTCACCACGAAGCCGTGGGCGAAACCTTCAGGTATCCATAACTGGCGTTTGTTGACTGCTGATAAGGTCACGCCTACCCAGTGGCCGAACGTCGGCGAACTCTTGCGCAAGTCGACGGCAACGTCGAAGACTTCGCCGGCTGTCACACGCACCAGTTTGCCTTGCGGCTGCTGGATTTGATAGTGCAAGCCGCGCAACACGCCCTTGGCTGACTTGGAGTGGTTGTCCTGCACGAAGTCGCGGGTAACGCCAGTCAGTTCGGCAAAGCGTTTCTGGTTAAAACTCTCATAGAAAAAGCCGCGATCATCGCCAAAGACAGTAGGCTCGATGATCAGGACGTCAGGTATGGCGGTGGTTTGAATTTGCATGGTTTTGGGTAAGCTTGCTGATTGCCGGGGAGTAATGCCGCTCAGTTAGTGTTCGTGATGCTACCTTTAGCCCAATAACAAGAACTGGGGTCGGGCCGGGCGGGTCCGACCCCAACTCTTCGCCTCTGGGTTTAGCGAATTTACTGGCGCTCATACATCACGCCAAAACCCTTAACTGAACGGCATTAGTCGCTGGGGAAGTTTTAGTATATTTTCTCTTCAAGGAGGCGCAGCAGGTATTGACCGTAAGCGTTCTTTTTCAAGGGTTGCGCCAATGCTTCGAGTTTGGCGGCGTCGATGTAGCCGCGACGGTAGGCGATTTCTTCAGGGCAGGCCACTTTCAAGCCTTGGCGATTTTCGATGGTGGCGATGAATTGGCCCGCCTCCAGCAGGGACTCATGCGTGCCAGTATCGAGCCAGGCCATGCCGCGGCCCATCAGTTCGACGTTCAATTGGCCCCGCTCCAGATAAGCACGGTTGACATCCGTGATTTCCAGCTCACCGCGTGGCGACGGTGCAATGCCAGCGGCAATATCGCACACCTGGCTGTCGTAGAAATACAGGCCGGTGACGGCGTAGTTTGATTTTGGCTTGAGCGGCTTTTCCTCGATGCTGACGGCGCGGCGCTGTGCGTCGAAGTCGACGACGCCATAACGTTCCGGATCGGTGACATGATAGGCGAACACGGTCGAGCCACTGGTGCGAGCGGATGCTTCCCGCAATTGCGTTTCGAAGTCGTGGCCGTAATAGATGTTGTCGCCCAGAATAAGGGCCGATGGTGCATCGCCGACAAACTCTTTGCCGATGATGAAGGCCTGTGCCAGGCCATCCGGACTGGGCTGCACTGCATAGGTCAAGCTGATACCCCATTGGCTGCCGTCGCCCAGCAACTCCTGGAAGCGCGGTGTATCTTGTGGCGTGGAAATGATCAGGATATCGCGTATGCCGGCCAGCATCAGGGTGGTCAGCGGATAGTAGATCATCGGCTTGTCATATACGGGCAGCAGCTGCTTCGATACGGCCATGGTGACAGGGTACAGGCGCGTGCCGGAGCCGCCAGCCAGGATGATGCCCTTGCGTTCGATGGTTGTTGTCATTATTGTTGCTCCTGGGCCGTGTCGCGTGCCGAGTAGTTTTTCTCCACCCACTTCAGGTAGTCGCCCGACTGGACATCGCGTACCCAGGCCTGGTTGTCCAGGTACCATTGAACGGTCTTGCGGATGCCGGTGGCAAAGGTTTCGGCCGGCTTCCAGCCCAGTTCGCGCTCGATCTTGCGTGCATCGATGGCATAGCGGCGGTCATGGCCGGGTCGATCCTGCACATACGTGATTTGTTCACGATAGCTGCCGGACGCCTTGGGGTCGAGCGTGTCGAGGATGTCGCACAAGGTGTGCACGACTTCCAGGTTGGCCATTTCATTCCACCCGCCAACGTTATAGACCTCGCCCAGGCGTCCCGCTTCCAGCACGCGGCGAATCGCCGAGCAATGGTCGCCCACGTACAGCCAGTCGCGCACTTGCATGCCATCGCCATAGATAGGCAAGGCTTTGCCGGCACGGGCATTGCTGATGATGAGCGGAATCAGTTTTTCCGGGAAGTGGAAGGAGCCATAGTTGTTCGAGCAGTTGGTGGTGAGCACCGGCATGCCGTAGGTATGGAAATAGGCGCGCACCAGATGATCGGACGCCGCTTTCGATGCAGAATACGGGCTGTTGGGCGCATATGGCGTCGTTTCCGTGAATGGCGGGTCGTTCGGTCCCAGGGTGCCATACACTTCGTCGGTCGAGACGTGCAGGAAGCGGAAGCCGTCCTTGGCTGCGCCCGTCAGGCCGAACCAGTAAGCGCGCGCCGCTTCGAGCAGGCTGAAGGTGCCGTTGACGTTGGTCGAAATGAATTCGCCGGGGCTATGGATCGAGCGATCGACATGGCTTTCTGCGGCAAAATGCACGATGGCGCGCGGCTGGTGCTCTGCCAGCAGGCGGGAGATGTGGGCGGTATCGCAAATGTCGCCACGTACAAAGATATGCCGCGGGTCTTGCTCAAGGCTTGCCAGATTGCTGAGATTGCCAGCGTAAGTCAGTTTGTCAAAATTGACCACGGGCTCATCGTTGAGCGCCAGCCAGTCACGTACAAAATTGGAACCGATGAAGCCGGCGCCGCCAGTCACTAAAATCATGATGCTATCCTTTGTTTCCCTGGGCATGTTGAAAGTAACCACCGAGGACGTTTTCGCCTGGGGACGAACTGTCGGGGTACACGCATTTGTAAAATGTAAATATTATAATATTTTCTTGGGCGATACAGCTGAAATTGCTTTATCGGCTGAAGTCGCTAACTAGTACGCGCCATCCTTCTTGAAGATGACTTTCACCGTTTTGAGCAGTATGACAATGTCGTTGAACAGAGACCAATTCTTGACGTACCAGGCATCGAGATAAACGCGCGTATCATAGCTGACGTCGTTCCTGCCGCTGACTTGCCATAGGCCCGTGACACCGGGCTTCGCTTCCAGGTAATAGTCTACTTGGGGGCCATAACGCTCCAGTTCCGCATCGACAACCGGACGCGGCCCGACCAGGCTCATTTCGCCTTTTAATACGTTCCATAGCTGCGGAAGTTCATCCAGGCTGGTCCGGCGCAGGAAGTGGCCGATCGAGGTGATGCGCGGGTCGTTTTTCAGCTTGAAGTCACGGTCCCATTCGGCGCGGGCTTCAGGATCGCGTTCCAGCAACTCCTTGAGCAAAACGTCGGCATTCACGGCCATGGTGCGGAACTTGTAGCAGAGAAAATGCTTGCCATTCTGGCCCACGCGCTTGTGGCCATAGAAGATGGGACGGCCAGAGGCCATGACCTTGGCGGCGATCCACAGCAAGATGGGAGCGCCGACGATCATTACGCCGATCGAGACTATCAGATCAAAGCAGCGCTTAATCAGTTGCAAGCCTGGCCGCGCCAGGTTGTTGCGCATGGTCAGCAGCAGCACTTCATGTGCAAAGAAATGGTTGACTTCCATGCCATACAGGGGCAGGCCGCGTACGGCAGGTACCACTTGCATGTTGAAGACGCGGCGGCTGACTTGTTGAATCATGCCTTGATAGGCATCAATACCACCTTGCTCCAGTGCGACGACCGCATGCGGATCGCCCAGCAGCTTGAGTGTTTTTTCCGGATCGTCACCGAGCGAAATGCAGGGAACGGTTTGCTTGTTGCGGTTGAGGTAGTGATGTTCGAAGCGCTCCTGCCCTTCGGGTATCAGGAAGGCGATCAGGCGATAGCCCATCAACGCTTCCTCATCGAAGGCACGTGCGGTTTGCAAGGCATTTTCGCCCCAGCCGATGATGACCATGGGGCGTATCCAGCCGCCAATTTTCATCAGCAGGTATTTGACGACGCCGCGCAGTAGTAATACCGCGCACGGTAGCAGCAGCCAAGTGGCCAGCAGCGCCTCGCGCGAGGAATCGCGCTTGCCCAGGAAGAGCAGGGCCGCATCGATCAGGCCCATGACCATGGCGATTTTCAGGATTTCCTTGATTTCGTTGGCATAGGGGCGGCGCTTGGCATGGTGGCCCTTCAACTTGAAGAGGCCCAGCGTGACCAACGAGAGCAGACAGAAGCTGGACATGCGTGAGGTATCGATGCCCCAGCCATTCAACTCGCTTGCATCAAGTGTCCATACTCCAGCAAGCCAGAATGCGGCGAACATGGCAAGCGCATCGGCAAAAGTCAGAAAGTATTTTTCCGCTTGGCTGCTGCAATACCACTTTAGTTCTTGTAGAAATATGCCTTCGATTGGTTTCATGATGACTTGCTTAACCTTATAAACTTCAGTGTGAATTCTTGCTGTGCCGCATGCATGGTGATGACGTATTTGTTCGGTCAAACTCGGCCGTAGCGGTCTTCAAAGCGGACGATATCGTCTTCCCCAAGGTAGCTACCCGATTGAATTTCAATCAATTCCAGGGGGACCTTGCCAGGGTTGGCCAGCGAATGCACCACGCCCAGGGGAATATAAGTGGATTGATTCTCCGTCAGCAGATATTCCTTGTCACCATTGGTGATCTTGGCCGTGCCGGATACCACGATCCAGTGCTCGGCGCGGTGGTGATGCATCTGCAATGATAGCTTGGCGCCCGGTTTGACGGTGATGCGCTTGACCTGGAAGCGTTCGCCGTTGCCGATGGAATCGTACGATCCCCACGGTCGGAACACTTCGCGGTGCATGGTCGCTTCAGCACGGTCCTTGGTGATCAACTGCGCCACCAGGGTCTTGGTATGTTGCGCCTGATCCGCATCCATGACCAATACGGCGTCGGCCGTTTCCACGATGACGGTATTGCGCATGCCGATGGCGGTCACCAGGCGGCTATTGCCATGCACCAGGCAATCATTGCAATCTTGCATCAGTACATCGCCGTGGGCGCTATTGTTGTTGGCATCTTTTTTTGCCACGTCGAAGACGGCGGCCCATGAGCCGATGTCGTTCCAGCCGGCGTCGAGCGCGATGGTGGCCGCATGGCTGGTGCGCTCCATGACGGCATAGTCGACGGCGATATCGGGGCTGGCAGCGTAGGCATCGTGGTCCAGGCGGATGAAATCGAGGTCACTTTTCGCCTTGGACAGCGCTTCCCGGCACGCCGCGACGACGGCCGGCTGAAAGCGTTCAAGTTCTGCCAGGTAACGGCTGGCACGGAACACAAACATTCCGCTGTTCCAGAAATAATCGCCGCTGGCAATATATTGTTCAGCCAGCGCCAGGGCCGGCTTCTCGACGAATTCGACAATACGCTGGACCTGGCCAGCTGCGTCGCCCTCGGCGCGGATATAGCCGTAGCCTGTCTCCGGTCCGGTCGGGGTAATGCCGAAGGTGAGCAAGTTGCCTTGTTCTGCAGCATCGCGCGCCAGCTTGATGGCGCTGTGGAACGCTGGGGTATCCAGGATGACATGGTCGGAAGGCAATACGAGCAGGATGGGGTCGTCGCCGTTTTCCATGGCTTGCAGGGCCGCTGTGGCAATCGCCGGCGCCGTATTGCGGCGCATCGGTTCGAGCACCATGCGGGCATTGTTCAGACCTATCTCACGCAACTGTTCCGCGACAATGAAACGCGACGATTCATTACACACCAGCAAAGCCGGTGCCAAAGCCTCAATACCAGCCAGCCGTTGCAGCGTCTGCTGCAACATGCTGGTTTCGCCGGACAAACGCAAAAACTGTTTAGGGTAGCCTTCGCGCGACAGGGGCCACAAACGTGTGCCGGAACCACCGCAAAGAATCACTGGTACAAGGGGAATGTTCATCTACGCATCAATTCAAAATTAAAACAGCTTCGCTAAAGGGATGCTGAGTCGTTAGCCGCTCGAAAATAAGCGATTATTGTTTTACGCAATTGTCATGCAAGCCACAAGGCGTGCTGAGAATCAATATTGGTAAAGATAAAATATTTCAAAAAGGCATTATTTTAATGAATTATAGGAATCTATGTATTTCTTCTCACCGCTTCGCATGTTGACGTGGACAGCGAGGTGCCTTGGCGACCCATGCATTGTAATTTGCTTGGCAGCTATAGCTACTCAACTGGAAAACGTTTCCAGCAAAAAAGCAACAAAAATGCAGGCGGCACTGATACTGAGAATGAGCACAGCCCCTGCGGCGCAATCCTTGGCGATCTTGATGCTGGGATGCAAGCCAGGATGTAAGTGGTCAATCAAGTGTTCAAGTGCCGTATTGAACAGTTCAGCGGCCAGCACCAAGCCACAGTTGAGTAGCAGCAGCGCCCACCAGATCATTGCAGGCTTGCACCAGGCGAGCACGATCACGACCATCAGGGCGGCAAGGCATTGCAAGCGAAAGCTCGATTCCATGCGGAAGGCGGCGCTTAAGCCTTGCAGGGCAAATCCCATGCGTTTATGGAACGGCTGGTTTTTCATTAACTTTATATGATTAGCCGGGGAATTTCATGTTCCTGACGATCCGGTGCTTTTTCTGAAAAGATATGCGTATCGCTTGCACATGTAGAGAACGAGGCATCAGGCATATACAAGACTGGCGTAAAAAGCGCGCGCGTCACTGAAGAAAAATAAAAAGCCCGTTTTCAAGAAAATGAAAAGGGGCTTTTATCGAGAAATTGGCGCTTCGTATGATGAGGCCAACTTCTTGTCGGACCAGGCCAGCGTTATGCGGCTTGACGTCAGCCCGCTGGCTTGGCCTTGTCTGTCTCCGCCAAAGGCATCAACAGATTACTTGGCGTGGCTTGGGGTGGTGTGCGTGGTGGTCGAGTCCGAGCTTGCTGCACCGGCCACAACGGCAACTGCTGCGCCGATGGCGATCAGGGCGCTCGTGCTCAGGCCGGCAACAGTACCGGCGGCGGCAGCACCAGCACCAGCAGCGGGTGCTGCTGCTGCTGGAACAGGTGCGCCACCAACTGGTGCCGTCGTTTGAGCCATGGCTTGTGCGGAAGCAAAGCACAGGATTGCCGAAGCGATCAGAATTTTCTTCATGGGATATCCTTTTAGGTTGAACAGCGGGAATGCTAAACTGTCACGCGATTGTAGCAACATTTCTCCAGCTAGTCTGCGCCACACCGTTCGTGACGACAATAATTTCTTTTATTTTAGTCGCATACCAGGCGATTCACCGTGCCAGGCTGGCCGCGATGTTGTTCTCTATCAACAAAAACGCTGATGTGCCGATGTGGATATATTATTTTATTATTATTTTCCGCGAGAATTCCCGATGAATTCGAAGGCGCCGCACAAGTTTGCCAAGTCCTTGCCATCCCGCGTAAAATGCAGGCTTCGCGGGTGTAGCTCAATGGTAGAGCAGAAGCTTCCCAAGCTTACGACGAGGGTTCGATTCCCTTCACCCGCTCCAATGAGAAACGGCGTAAAACTGTTTTCGCCGCCCCACAAAGCAAAAATTGCTCCACAAAAGACGTTCAAGCGAGCTTTTCATGGCGATAGATTACTTGCTTATTGAGCAATAAATTTACCTCATTTCAGTTGTCGTATCGGCAATTTCTCCATCTGTTCGCACATGAGAAACTTGCATTAAAAGCTACAAATCTCCCCAAAATTTTAGATGTCTTGACTTGTGAGTTTGGGTTATTACATATGTGATATTCAGCGATGACGCGTAAGTGTATGATTTTTAGGTGTATTATCTTGAAAATTCAACTTAATCCTTGGCGCCATTTAAGAAAAGCAGGATCGATATGCCAGACTTCCACCACTTTGACCTGAAGCTTTTAAATCCCTCGTTCGACTCGCCGCTTGTCGATGTTCTAACGGAACTGGAACACTTGCGGCGATTGCAACTTGGGGGCACAACGCCCGCGTCAACCTTCTTCCAGCTCAAGCATATTTTCCACATGCTGGAAAGCCTCGGGTCTGCGCGAATCGAGGGCAACCATACGACTCTTGCAGACTACGTCGAGACTTCGGTGGAAGGGGGCACGAACGATAGCGACCAGGTGCGCGAGATCTCCAACATCGAAAAGGCGATGCAATATATCGAGGATGTGGTGACGCCGAATTCTGCGGTCTCGGAACACTTCATCCGGGAGCTGCACGCGCTGGCAGTGCATGACCTGGAGAGAGAGGGCGACCGCACGCCTGGCGCATATCGAACGGGAGCGGTCCGCATTGCGAAGTCAGACCACCTTCCGCCAGATCCTGTCCTTGTACCTGGTTACATGGAAGAGCTGATGGGGTTCATCAATCGAGATGATACTCCCAAGTATGCCTTGATCAAGGTTGCGTTGGCACATCATCGTTTTGGTTGGGTTCACCCGTTTAGTAACGGGAATGGGCGCGTTGTGCGTTTGATGACCTATGCCCTTTTGATCAAGTATGGTTTCAATGTCAAGACAGGCGGACGGGTGTTAAACCCGACCGCTGTTTTTTGCAATGACCGTGAGCGCTACTATGCGATGCTTTCATGCGCGGACAAGGGGACGGATGAAAGCCTGGATCGCTGGTGCACCTACGTTTTGCAAGGCATCCTGGATGAACTGCAAAAAGTGGACCGGCTGACCGACTACACTTTCTTGAAGGAAAAAATCCTGATCCCCGCGCTTGCTTACTCGGTCCAGCGGCAATTGATCACGCATGAGGAACAAGCGATTTTGCTTGAGGTGGTAAAGCTGGGCACCGCAAAATCTGGTGATCTGGCCAAGGTGATGCCGGGGCTAAATCCAGCTCAGCGCACCTACCAGATCAAGCGCCTGGTGGAAGGTAAGATGCTGCAACCCATTAAGCCTGGCGCACGCCAGTACACGATGTGCTTTACGAACAACTACCTGCTTCGCGGGGCCATCAACGCGCTATCGAACGAGGGCTTCATCTCCGCGTCCTTGCTTGGCCCTGCGTAAGCAGGCTTTCTTAGGGAAATCCCCGCATGGATGCTAACTTGCGCCACTGCTATAATGCCACTTTTGCGGATTGAGAACGGGCCGCAAGCCCGCATGGCTGTTGAATTTCTTGTCGAGCTTCCCGAGCGACGAGGGTTCGATTCCCTTCACCCGCTCCATTTTTCGCTGGCGCCTGGCTTGATGCGGCGCGGCCACTTATTTCTCCATTCCCATGTCTTCTGATACCCCAGCAAACGGCCCGGCGCGGCCGATGATGTACGATCCGACCGAACACCGCATCCGCAGTTTCGTGACCCGCGCAGGACGGCTTTCCGTGGCGCAGGCGCGCGCGCTCGAGACTCTGGGGCCGCAGTTCCTTGTGCCTTTCGCCAAGGAACCGATGGACTTCGAGCAGGTGTTCGGCCGCAAGGCGCCCGTGATCCTGGAAATCGGTTTTGGCATGGGGGCGACGACGGCGCATATCGCCAAAGCCATGCCGGAGAAGGATTTCATCGGCGTCGAAGTGCATACGCCCGGTGTCGGCAGCCTGTTGAAGCTGATCGGCGAAGAATCGCTGACGAATCTGCGCTTGCTGCAGCACGATGCGGTGGAAGTGCTGACGCACATGATTCCTGCCAATTCGCTGGCCGGCATCCACGTTTTCTTCCCCGATCCATGGCACAAGGCGCGCCACAACAAGCGCCGCTTGATCCAGTCGCCGTTCGTCAAGCAATTGACCGATCGCCTGGCGCCGGGCGGTTATTTGCATTGCGCCACCGATTGGGAAGATTATGCGGTGCAAATGCTGGAAGTGCTGGGTGCCGAGCCGCAGTTGCACAATAGCGCCGAAGCTTATGCACCGCAACCGGCGTATCGTCCGCTGACCAAGTTTGAAAACCGTGGCTTGAAGCTGGGCCATGGCGTGTGGGATCTGGTGTTCATCAAGAAATAACCTGGCGGTTTGCCTACCTGTGCCGTTTGCGCGAGAACAAGCCTGCTGCGGTGACGCCGCAGGCTTTTTTCATACGCGCCAGCGTGCGCTGGCTAGGCAAGGCGCGGGATTTACGGTAGTCTTATCTTTTTTGCATTGGTTGATATTATGTCCAAGAAAATACTCGTGACCGGCGCATCCGGTTTCATCGGTTCGCATACCTGCGTCGAATTGCTGGCTGCCGGCTTTGAGGTCGTCGCGGTGGATAATCTTTGCAATAGCGCGCGCGAAGCGATGGCGCGCGTCGAGCGCATCTCCGGAAAAAGCGTGCCCTTCTATGTAGCGGACGTGCGCGACCGCACGGCCATGGCCGCCATCCTGCGCGAGCACGCCATCGATGCCGTGATCCATTTCGCCGGCTTGAAGGCCGTGGGCGAATCCGTGGCGCAGCCGCTGATGTATATGGACAACAATGTGACGGGCACCGTGGCCCTGCTGGAAGTGCTGGCGGCGGCGAACGTGAAGCGTTTTGTCTTCAGCTCGTCGGCCACCGTGTATGGCGATCCGGAAGCCTTGCCGATCCTGGAAACGTCGCGCCTGTCCGTGACCAATCCATACGGCCGTTCCAAGCTGATGGTCGAGCAGATCCTGGCTGATCTCGTGCACGCTGATGCACAATGGCAAGTAGGAGTGTTGCGCTATTTCAACCCGGTGGGCGCGCATGCCAGCGGTTTGATCGGTGAAGATCCGGCCGGCATCCCGAACAACCTGATGCCCTTCATTGCCCAGGTGGCCGTGGGCCGCCGCGAGCGCCTGGCCGTCTTCGGCAATGATTACGCTACGCCGGACGGCACCGGCGTGCGCGACTACATCCACGTGGTCGACCTGGCGCTGGGCCATGTGGCCGCATTGAACCGCCTGTTTTCCACCGATGGCGGCTTTACCGTCAACCTGGGCACGGGCCACGGCTACAGCGTGCTCGACACCGTGCGTGCCTTCGAAGTGGCCAGTGGCCGCGCCGTGCCGTACGATATCGTGCCGCGCCGCCCCGGCGACATCGCCAGCTGCTACGCCTCGGCCGACAAGGCGAAGCAATTGCTGGGCTGGCAAGCGCAGAAAAACATCGATGACATGTGCACCGACCACTGGCGCTGGCAGCACCAGAATCCGCAAGGCTACGCGGCGTAAAATAGGTCCACCAGATACAAAAAAATCCCGCTCACACGCAAGTGTGGCGGGATTTTTTTTAGAGCGCCAGCAAACCAATGGCACCAATGGCGCCTGAAAAATGTCCAGGGCTAGGCGCCGCCCCGAAGACAGTACGCCAGTACGGCGAGGGGCAGGCAACAACGCCCTGGACTTTTTCTCAGGCAGCCATTATGGATACAAGCCGCGCACTTCGCGAGCTTGCAGCACGCGCGTGCACGCCAGAATGAAGGTGGCGGTACGCATCGACACTTTCTTCTCTTGCGACACTTGCCATACCGCGTCGAACGCTTCGCGCATGATGCGGGTCAGGCGGCTGTTGATTTCTTCTTCCGTCCAGAAGAAGCTCGAGAAGTTCTGTGCCCACTCGAAGTAGCTGACGGTCACGCCGCCGGCGTTGGCCAGCACGTCCGGCACGATCAGCACGCCGCGGTCGGTCAGGATGTCGTCCGCTGCCGGCAGGGTCGGGCCATTGGCGCCTTCCAGGATGATCTTGGCGCGGATAACTTGTGCGCGTTCAGCGGTGATCTGCTGTTCCAGTGCGGCCGGGATCAGGATGTCGCAATCGATGCCCCAGAAATCTTCGCGTGGCACGAATGCCTCGGCGCCCGGGAAGCCTTCGACGCTGCCCACTTCGGCTACGTGTGCCAGCAATTGCGGGATGTTCAAGCCGCCGGCATGCACCACGGTGGTCTTGTGGTCTTGTACTGCGACGACCTTCGAGCCGGCTTCAGCGAACATGCGTGCAGCGACGCCGCCCACGTTGCCGAAACCTTGCACGATGACTTTCGCGCCTTCGAGCGACATGCCGACCTTGGCGGCCGCATCGCAACCGACGACGAAGACGCCGCGGCCCGTCGCATCGCGGCGACCCAGGCTGCCGCCCAGCGAAATTGGTTTGCCCGTCACCACGCCAGTCGACATATTGCCGCCGATCATGGCGTAGCTGTCCATCATCCACGCCATGACTTGCTCATTCGTGTTGACGTCCGGCGCCGGGATATCCTTGTTCGGTCCGATGATCATGCTGATCTCGCTCGTGTAGCGGCGGGTCAGGCGTTGCAGTTCGTTGCGCGACAGGGTCTTCGGATCGACACGGATGCCGCCCTTGGCGCCGCCGTATGGCACGTTAACCGCTGCATTCTTGACCGTCATCCAGGCCGACAAGGCCATCACTTCCGACAGGGTCACGTCCTGATGGAAGCGCACGCCGCCCTTGCCCGGGCCGCGCGACAGATTGTGCTGCACGCGGTAGCCTTCGTAGTGGGCAATGGTGCCGTCATCGCGCTCGATAGGCACGTCGACCGTCAGGATACGCTTTGGACGCTTCAGCGTTTCCACCCAGCGCGACAGGTTGCCCAGGTACGGCGTAACGCGGTCGATCTGCTCGAGGTAGACGCCCCATGGGCCCAGGTCTTCAGGATTGAGGTAGGAAGGAAGTGCGTGCTTGCTGGTCATGCTTGAAAGCTCCTGACAATACGAATACGTTAGAGGCACAGCCGAGATGCAGCTGCGCGCAGCGGAACCGCATCGTAGGCGATAGCCTCATGCCCCGGCCAATGCTTTGTCGGCATCCGGTTATGCATTTCTTGCATAGTTGTATTGTCAGGATAGTCAGTCAGGACTGGACTGTCTCGGTGGCGCGTTTGCGGCGCTTGCCTGCGCGCGCCTTGCCGTCCTGCGCCTGCACCAGGTATTGCCACAGGCTTTCGACGATCTGCTTGCCGGGACGCAGGCCAGACGGGCGTTCGCGGTACAAACGGATTTCCAGTTCGATTTCCCATCCTGGCGCGCCGCCGTCGGCGCGCGCCAGGTGCTTGTATTTGACGTCGCGCATGACGGCCGATTCGGGCAGGAAGGCGATGCCGCGTCCTTCCAGCGCCATCATTTTCAAGCCTTCGGCCATGTCCGTTTCATAGCAGGTCTCCAGGAACAGGGGCGCCTTGGCGTCTGCCACCAGCAATTCCACCATGCGTCCCAGATAGGCATTGTTGGTGTAGGAGAGGAAGGGCAGCGGCTCCTTTGCACTGCCGGGCAGGACGAAATCCGGCACCTTGTCCTGGCCGCAGCGCGCATACGCGCGCAGGGTTTCGCGGCCCATCACCAACATGTCGTAGCGGCCCGGGTCCAGCTGCACCGGCTGGCGCGGATGGTGATAGCACAGCAGCAGGTCGCAGCCGCCGTCGACCAGCTGCAGCACGGCGTCGTGTACGTTCAGCGCCATCAGACGGCTGTTGATGGGCGCAAAACCTTCTTCCAGCGCCGTCAGCCATTTCGGCATGAAGGTCAGCGACAAGGTATGCGGCACGGCAAAATCGACACTCGTTTGCGTGGCCGCGCGCTTGCCGCGCAACAGGGCGCGCACGCCGTTGATTTGCCCCAGCATTTCCAGCGCCTGCTCGTAGAATACGGCGCCGGCCGGCGTCAAGCGCGTGGGGTAGGACGTGCGGTCGACGAGGTCGATGCCGAGCCAGTTTTCCAGCGACTGGATGCGCCGCGAAAAGGCCGGCTGGGTGACGTGGCGCAGGGCCGCGGAACGGCTGAAGTTATGCGTTTCAGCGAGTGAAATGAAGTCTTCCAGCCATTTGGTTTCCATCGCGGCAGCGTTCTCTTATCAAGGGCAAAGGCAAGGTGGGGTGATCAGGCCTTGCCGGTCGATGCCACCGGCTGGTACAGGGCGGCGGGCAGGCCAAAGAAGGAGGGCGGTCCCAGGGTCGTGCCATCGAGCGAGCCGCCCGCGTTCAAGCCCTTGTTGATGGCCGACAGCAAAGAGCTGCGCTCGGCCAGGTTTTGCATCAGCGCGCGCGGGCCGTTGTGGTAGGTATGCTGGGCGATGTCTGCGGCGACGATAAAGATCGGCTCGCGGCGCAAGGGGAACTCCACCCACTCGCCGTCCTCGTCCTGCGCGCAGAAGGTGTCGGGCAAGGTCATGTTTTCGGCGCCGGGCAGGTGCGACGCCAGCACCAGGCCGAAGGCTTCCGGCACCACGTCGGCCAGGCGGCGCACGGTGAGGTCGTCCTGCACCAGGGCACGTACTTGCGCTTCCACCGCGTCGTCGGCGTCGGGCTGCGCGCCCAGAATTTTCACGGCCTGATAGATCCGGTCGGACGAGAGTGCTTCCATTAAATCATCTCCAAAATCATGGCGACGATTTCGTCGCCGTACGAGGCCAGTTTTTTCTCGCCCACGCCGCTCACGCCGCGCATCTGTTCCAGCGAGGTGGGCTTGGCCTTGGCGATTTCGCGCAGGGTGGCGTCGACGAAAATGACGTAGGCGGGCACATTGTGCGTGCGCGCCGTCTCCACGCGCCACCAGCGCAGCTTGTCGAAGATCGCCTGTTCGCTGGCGGACAGGTCCGTTTCGACATAGCCTTTCGCCACGCTGGTGCTGCGCTTGCTGGTTTTCACCGGTTTCTGGTACTGGCGCAGCTGCACTTTCTGGCCGCCCTTGAGCACGGGGCGCGAGGCGTCCGTCAGTTTCAGCGAGCTGTATTGTTCATGATCGACCGAGACGAGGCCCAGCGCGATGGCCTGGCGCAGGATAGCTTTCCACTCCGCTTCGCCCAGGTCCGAGCCGATGCCGAAGACGGACAGCGAGTCGTGGTGCCAGGTCTTGATGCGTTCCGATTCCACGCCGCGCAGCACGTCGATCACGTGGCCGCCGGCGAAGCGCTGGTCGACGCGGTAGATGGCCGACAGCAGTTTTTGCACGGGCACCGTGCCGTCGAAGGACACGGGCGGCACCAGGCAGGTGTCGCAATTGCCGCACGGCGAAGCCGGTTCGCCGAAGTATTCGAGCAGGCGCATGCGGCGGCAGCTGAGCGTTTCGCACAGGCCCAGCATGGCGTCGAGCTTCACGCCCAGCACGCGCTTGAAGGTGTCGTCCGCTTCCGATTCATCGATCATGCGCCGCTGCAGCACCACGTCCTGCAAGCCGTACGCCATCCAGGCGTTGGCGGCCATGCCGTCGCGGCCCGCGCGCCCCGTTTCCTGGTAATAGCCCTCGATGCTTTTCGGCAGATCCAGATGCGCCACGAAGCGCACGTCGGGCTTGTCGATGCCCATGCCGAAGGCGATGGTAGCGACCATGACGATGTTTTCTTCGCGCAGGAAGCGCGCCTGGTTGGCGCTGCGCTTGGCGTACTCCATGCCAGCGTGGTACGGCAGGGCGCGGATGCCGCTCTGGTTCAGAAATTCGGCCGTCTCTTCGACCTTTTTGCGCGACAGGCAGTAGACGATGCCGCAGTCGCCCGTGTGTTCCGTGTTGATGAAATCGAGCAGCTGCTTGCGGCCATTCGCTTTTTCCACGATCTGGTAGCGGATGTTCGGACGGTCGAAGGACGAGACGAACTGGCGCGCGTCTTCCAGCTGCAAACGCAAGGCGATTTCGGCGCGCGTCTGCGGGTCGGCGGTGGCCGTGAGCGCAATGCGCGGCACGTCCGGGAATTGCTCGTGCAGCACCGACAGCTTGATGTATTCGGGACGGAAGTCATGGCCCCACTGGGCTACGCAATGCGCCTCGTCGATGGCGAACAGGGAGATCTTCGAGGCCTGGAACAGGTCCAGGCAGCGCTGCGTCATCAGGCGCTCCGGCGCCACGTAGACGACGTCGATGCCGCCCGTGCGCACCAGGCGCTCGATGCGGCTCGCTTCTTCGTAGGTTTGCGTGGAATTGAGGAAGGCGGCACGCACGCCGACTTCCTCCAGCGCGTCCACCTGGTCCTGCATCAGGGCGATCAGCGGCGAGACGACGACGCCGACGCCGTCGCGCAGCAGGGCGGGAATCTGGTAGCACAGCGACTTGCCGCCACCGGTGGGCATCAGTACCAGCGCGTCGCCGCCGTGGCTGACGTGGTCGACGATGTCGGCTTGCTGGCCGCGGAAGGCCGGGTAGCCGAAAACGGTTTGCAGCAGGTGCAGCGCGCGCTGGTTAAGATCTTGATTCATAGTGCCTTATTCTGCCCAAACAACCCAGCCGTAGTGGGCGCTGGCCAGGACCAGCAAGCCAAACACAATGCGGTACCAGGCAAAAAACGTGAAGTCGTGCGAACTGATGTAGCGCAGCAGCCAGCGCACGCACAGGAAGGCGGAGATGAAGGCGGCCACGGTGCCCAGGCCGAACAGGGGCACGTCGGTGGCCGACAGGATGTCGCGCGCTTTGTACAGCGAGTAGAAGGTGGCCGCCAGCAGGGTGGGGATGGCCAGGAAAAACGAGAATTCGGTGGCTGTCTTGCGCGACAGGCCCAGCAGCATGCCGCCGATGATGGTTGAGCCGGAACGGCTGGTGCCGGGGATCAGCGCGAACGCCTGCGCGCAGCCCACTTTCAAGGCGTCGAACGGCGTCATTTCATCTACCGAGTTGACGCGCACGGTGACGGGATTGGTGCGCGCGCGGCGCTCCACCAGCAAAATCACGATGCCGCCGATGATGAAGGCCATGGCCACGGGCACGGGCTTGAACAGCGCATGCTTGATCATCTTGCCGATCGCCAGTCCGATGATGGCCAGGGGCAGGAAGGCGATGGCGACGTTCAGCACGAACTTGCGTGATTTGACCTCGGTGCTGAAGGTGGACAGCACGCTGCCGATGCGCTGGCGGTATTCCCAGCACACGGCCAGGATGGCGCCGGCCTGGATGGCGATTTCAAATACCCCCATGACTTCTTTCGAGACATCCTGTGTAAAGTCGAGCAGGCTGCCGGCCAGGATCAGATGTCCCGTGGAAGAAATCGGCAAGAATTCGGTAAAACCTTCGACCAGCCCCATGATGATGGCTTTTAACGCAAGAATGAGATCCATAGATGTATACAAGGGTGTAATTGACAGGATGGGGGTGACCGCGTGGCGCCAGCAATGCGCGCGGGGTCGAAGCTTACCATGCCGGAAGCCCGGCGAGCCGATTTGGGCGCTGGAGGACAGCGGTTTTTTGCCGCTGCCAGCCAGGCAAGGGGCGGGTTCAGGCAGCCTGTTTTGCCGGCGCCACCAGGCGCGCGCTGGCCGCCACCAGCAGCAGGGCGGCGCCCAGCATGGCGAAGGCGATATTCAGGCTGGTGGCGTGGGCGATGAAGCCGATCACGGCCGGGCCGGCCAGGATGCCTGCATAGCCGATGGTGGTGATGGCAGCCACTGCCAGGCTGGCCGGCATGGCGTGTTGCTGGCCGGCTGCCGTAAACAGAATGGGCACGATATTCGCTGCGCCCAGGCCGATCAGCACGAAGCCAAGCATTGCCAGGCTGGCGTGCGGCGCCAGTACGGCCAGGAAGAAGCCTGCCGCTGCGCACAGGCCGCCAAAAGTAAGCACCCGCTTGCCGCCAAAGCGGCTGACCACTTTGTCACCCGTGAAGCGCCCCAGCGTCATGGCGATGGCGAAGGCGGCGTAGCCGAGGCCGCCCTTGGCTTCTTCCACGCCGCGCGTGGTGGTGAGGAACAGGGCGCTCCAGTCGAGGATGGCGCCCTCGGCCAGGAAGACGATAAAGCACAGCAAGCCGATGAAAATCACGGCGCCATGCGGCATGACGAACAGCGGCGTCTTTTCGCCGGAGGCGGATGCCGTCGGCAGCAGATGGCCTTGCGCCGCGCCCAGCACGCCGCACAGCAGCAGCATCACCACCACGCAGGACCAGGCCGGTGTCAGGCCCAGCCACAGCAGCAGGGCCATGCAGGCCGCGCCGGCGAAGCCGCCCACGCTGAACAGGGCATGGAAGCCCGACATCATGGCGCCGCCATTGGCCTTTTCGATGATCACGGCCTGGATATTGATGGCCACATCAAACGTGCCCATGGCCGCGCCGAACACCAGCAGCACCAGGCCCAGCTGCAGCGGCGTGGCGGCCAGCGCCAGGCCGGGCAGGATGGCGGTCAAGAGCAGGCCGGCGCCAACGATGACTTTGCGGCAGCCGAAGCGGCTTGACAGCATGCCCGTAAACGGCATCGCGCACAGCGAGCCGGCGCCCAGGCACAGCAGCAAAATGCCGAGTGTCGCCTCATCGAGGCCCAGGCGCGACTTGGCGTAGGGAACCAGCGGCGCCCAGGCGGCCATGCCGAGGCCGGCAGCGAAAAAGACCAGGCGCGTGGCGCGTTGTTGCAGGGTGCCGGTGAGATGCATGGGAGAACTTTTCAAAGGTCGGGGTGGATAAAATCAGGCGCGGGCGCGCAGCACTTGCACGCCCAGCCGTTGAAAGGCGGCCACGTGGGCAGAGTCGGCGTCCGCTTCCAGCACCAGGTGCTGCAACAAGCCCGTGGCCAGCACGCCAAAGGGCGCGGCCGTGCCCAGCTTGTCGCTGGTGACGGCCACTACCACCGCCTTGCTGGCGCCGGCGATGCTGCGCTTGAATTCCGCCTCGTCGTAGTTGAACGCCGTCACGCCCGCGTCCGCATCGGCGCCGCAGGCACCGATGAAGCACAGGTCGGGATGCATGCGCTCGACCGTGCGCAGCGCTTGCGGACCCAGGCTGGCGCCCGCCCGGCGGTCGACCCTGCCGCCAGCCATGATCAGCTCGATTTCCGGGCGTTCCATGAGCGCCATGGCAATGGCTGGCGCGTTGGTGATGACAGTGAGCGCCAACTCGGGCAAGGCGCTGGCAATGGCGAGGTTGGTCGAGCCCGCATCGAGAAACAGCACCTGGCCCGCGCGCACGAGGGATACGGCAGCCTGCGCCAGGCGCGCCTTGCGCTCGGGCGCTTCCTGCTTGCGCTGCGTCAAGCTGCCGCCGTCGGGCGCCAGCGGCAGGGCGCCGCCATACACGCGCTGGCACAGGCCGGCCGCTGCCATCTCGCGCAAGTCGCGCCGTATCGTATCTTCGGAAACATCGAGCTGGCGCGCCAGATCCAGCGCCAGCACGCGGCCATCGGCGTGCAATTGTTGCTGGATCAGTGCATGGCGTTGTTTGAGGAGCAGGGTGGCGGACATGGGGGTATATTAAAACGTGCAGGAATGTGCATGAATATACGCAAACGTGCAAATGTGGTCAACCCTTATCTGTCAGCTGCCGCCCCGCCGTTCAGGGCGCCGTCAGCCGCTCCAGTTCGGCCAGCCAGTGCACCGCATGCTCGCGGCTGTCGCCGCACATGTCTGCCGATGGCTGCAAGCCGCCGCAAAAGGCGGGCCGCTCCGGCTGGCCAAAGATCTTGCAGCGGTTGTCGTCGGCCAGTTGCACGCAGCGCACGCCCGCAGGTTTGCCATCCGGCATGCCAGGAATCGGGCTGGTGATGGACGGTGCGGTGCAGCAGGCGCCGCAGGATGGGCGGCATGCCAGGGAAACGGCGGGGGATGGCATGGCGATGAGTGAAAAGGGATAGGGGACGACAGTATAGCAAGCCGGCCCTTGTGCGTCGTCCGCAGCGCGTCTAGCGCACGATGCGGACGCGCTTGCCCGACAGGGTGCGGCGGGCCGGATCGCCATGCACGGTGACGCGGCCGGAACCGCTGGCGCTGATGCTGCCCGAGCCACTGTTGGCCACGTCGAAGCGTGCCACCGTGCCCGACAGTTCGCTCTTCATTGAACCGCGCTGCTCCAGGCTGAAATCGTCGCCTTTGAAACCACTGGCCACGAGGCGACCAGAGCCGGAGATGTTGATCTTCTTCAATTGCGGCGTTGTATAGATGAGGTGGACGCCATTGCTGCTACGAATCTTTGTATCGCTCCAGATGCGCAGGGTATTGCCGCTCACTTCGCTATGGATACGCGCTTGCAGATTGCTGTCCGCTTCGATGAGCAGCGATGCTGCCGGGCCGACACGCACGTCGATCCTGATATCGATGCGCTTCATGCTGTCGATGACAAGATAGCAAAGCGCCTATCTTTACTGAACGCAAATGCGATGAACTGTGCAAAACGGAGGGCTGAAACGCATTCTGGTTCACCCGGCGTGACAGGTCCGGCACCCGAGGAGGTGTCGCCAACGCCGGCACGGAGCGTACAATACCCGTGTTCGGCGTGCCGGGCGGCGCCCCGCGTCGTGCCAGTGGCAAGTGCTTGACCTTGACGGTAGACCGGTCTACCATTAATGACTCAAAAGTAAGTTACTTGGAAAGATACATGCAAGCCCCGATTGATACCAAGCCCCGCTGGGAGCGGCGCAAGGATGCCCGCCCGCAGGAATTGCTCGCCGCCGCCCTCGACCTGTTTGTCGAACGGGGCTTCGCATCGACGCGTCTGGAGGATGTGGCCAAGCGGGCTGGCGTGTCGAAAGGCACCCTGTACCTGTACTTTGAGAACAAGCAGGAGCTGTTCAAGGCCGTGGTGCGCGACAATATCGTGCATTCGATCGGCGAGGCGGAAGACAGCATGGCCGCCTCGGACAGCAGCAGTGCCGAGCTGTTGCGCAGCATGATGATGCAATGGTGGGAAGAGTTCGGCGCTACCAAATTGGCCGGATTGACCAAGCTGATGCTGGCCGAAGCGAACAATTTCCCGGAACTGGCGCAGTTTTACAACGAAGAGGTGGTTACGCGCGGCAATGCGCTGATCGCCACCTTGCTGGAACGGGGCATGCAGCGCGGCGAATTCCGCCAGGTCGATCCCGTGCTGGTCAGCACCATCCTCAGCGCCCCCGTCACCATGTTGATGATGTGGACGCATTCCTTCCTGCCATGCGAGGTCAAGAACATCGATCCGCTCGCCTACATGGATGCGTTTATCGACATGAGCTTGCGTAGCCTGCAGGTGGAGGCGCCCGGAAAAAGTTGATATGCAGAGCTTGCCTCTACCGTTCAGTTGCCCCTTTTCCAAGGTTCGCCCCCCCAAATCTGCAGATCGTCGCAAATTTCCTCCATTCCCCGCCTTTATGGTTAACATGTGCTTTCAGCCAGTTCAACGATAAAATGGCGGATTATTACTTCACTTACCGAGTCCAAAGATGAATATCGAACAAGCCCGCTTCAATATGATCGAACAGCAGATCCGTCCATGGGACGTACTGGATATCGACGTATTGGAGCTGTTGAACGTGGTCAAGCGTGAAGATTTCGTGCCGGCCGCCTATAAAAACCTGGCCTTCGTCGATACCGAAATTCCACTGGGCGGCGGCGAATGCATGTTGACGCCGAAGCTGGAAGCGCGCATTTTGCAAGACGTAGCCGTCAAAAAGCATGAAAATGTGCTGGAGATCGGCACCGGTAGCGGCTATATGGCGGCTTTGCTGGCGCACAAGGCGCGTCATGTGACGAGCGTGGAAATCGTTCCCCAATTGAAAACCCTGGCCGAGCAGACCCTGGTCGCCAACGGCGTGACGAATGTGACCGTGGAACTGGGCGACGGCGCCCAGGGCTGGAGCAAGGGCGCACCGTACGATGTGATCGTCGTTTCCGGCGCCCTGGCCGTGTTGCCGGAAGCATTGTTGCAACAAGTGAAAGTCGGCGGCCGCATCCTGGCCATCATCGGCGAAGCGCCTATCATGTCGGCGCACCTGATCACGCGCAGCTCGGACAAGGCTTATGACACGCGCAAGCTGTTTGAAACCAATGTCACGCCGCTGCAAGCCGTGGCACCGTCGCATTTCCAGTTCTGAGGCGAGCAATTCGATGGAGCATTTGAGTGCACCGCAGCTGGCCGCCTGGCTGGCTGACCCTTCCCGCCCGCGTCCGTTGTTGCTCGATGTGCGGGAACAGTGGGAGTTCGACCTGTGCCACCTCGATGGCGCCACCTTGATGCAGATGAACTCGATTCCTGCGCGCATCGATGACCTCGATGAAGATGCCGAGATCGTCTGCATCTGCCATCACGGCATGCGCAGCATGCAAGTGGCGGCCTTCCTGGAGCGCAATGGTTTTGCGAAGATCAGTAATTTGACGGGCGGCGTGCATGCCTGGGCGCTGCAAGTCGACAGCGCAATGCCTAAATACTAAGTTATTTTGCAGTAGTTGCACCCAGGCATGTTTTCATGCATGCCTGCGGAGGCCTGTACCCCGCTCATCCGGCGGGCGCTAGGCAAGCGGTAGCAGATTTTTGATTCCATCAACTTTTGACGACTCCAACGGAGAAATGCAATGCGGAAACCCCTTATCGCCGTGCTGATGACCAGCGCCTTTGTCTCGATGACATGCTCGCTGCAAGCGCAGGCGGCCGATCTCATCCAGGTGTACCAGCAGGCGCTGGCCAATGACGCGCAGTATGCCAGCGCGCGCGCAGCCCTGTCGGCCGGGATGGAGCGGGTTCCGCAGGGACTGGCGGGCTTGCTGCCGCAGATATCGGCTTCGGGCAGCAATACGCGTGGCAATCAGGAGCAAATCGTCCAGAACAATGGCGGCAACAAGATCACCTCGCCATCCGTGAACGTGCGCGCGAACAGCTACAACCTGACCCTGGCGCAGCCGCTGTTCCGCTGGGACCGCTGGGAAACGTATCAGCAAAGCAAGCTGGCGCAAGCGATTGCTGAAGCGCAATTTGCACAAGTCCAGCAAGACCTGATCACCCGCGTGGCGCAGGCGTATTTCGATGTGTTGAGCGCGCAGGACAACCTGGGCGCCACGCAGGCGCAAAAGGTCGCCACGACGGAGCAGCTGGCATCGGCCAAGCGCAATTTCGAAGTCGGCACGCAAACGATCACCGACACGCACGAAGCGCAAGCGGCCTACGACCTGGTGGTGGCGCAGGAATTTGCCGCCATCAATGACCTGGCCAACAAGCGCAGCGCCTTGCAAACCATCATCGGCGAGGCGCCAAGGAATCTGGCGCCGATGCGCACGGGCGTGGTCATCAGCGCGCCCGAACCGGCTGCCGTCGAGCCGTGGGTGGCGTCCGCCGAAGAACAGAACTATGGCGTCGTCACGGCGCAGTTCAATGTGGAATCGGCCAAGCGTGACATCGGCCGCAACCGCGCCGGCCACTACCCGACCCTGGACCTGATCGCCAACACTGGCCATAGCTACACATCCGGTGGCGGCAATGGCAACGGCAACAACAATAACGCCATCGGCGTGCAGTGGAGCATTCCGATCTTCAGCGGTTTTGCCGTCACCAGCAAGGTGCGAGAATCGATCGCGCTGGAAAACAAGGCCCGCAACGACCTGGAAACGGCACGCCGCACGGCATCGCAAGGCGCGCGCCAGGCTTTCCTCGGCGTCAACAGCGGCCTGGCCCAGGTCAAGGCGCTGGAAGCGGCGGAAGTGTCGAGCAAGTCCGCGCTGGAGTCGAACCAGCTTGGTTATCAAGTGGGCGTGCGCATCAATATCGACGTTTTGAATGCGCAGAAACAATTGTTCTCGACGCAAAAAGACCTGTCGAAAGCCCGTTACGACACCATCATGAACGGCTTGCGCCTGAAGGCGGCGGCCGGCACCCTGAAGGAAACGGACTTGATGCCCGTCAACGCCTTGCTCGACAAATAAGCGGGGAATTGTTCAAAATCAAAACCAGCACCGGCGACGGCGCTGGTTTTTTTTCGTCTTAAAGTGTGGTCACACGGCGCGGCTGTTGGCGACTTGCGTCAGGATCACGCCCGCCACCACCAGGCCCGCGCCTGCCCAGTGCAGCGGAGAAATATGCTTGACGGCAAAGCCCAGCAAGCCGTAGCGGTCGATGGCCAGCGCAGCCAGCATTTGCCCGCCGATGACGGCCGCCATGAAGGGGCCGGAACCCATGCGCGGCGCCAGCATCAGCGCGGCCGTAATGTAAAACACGCCGGCCGCGCCGCCCAGCCAGGACCAGCCAGGCCCGCGCACGGCGAGGTGGAAATCGGGCGCAGGCACCCGCCAGGCCAGCATCACGAGCGAAGCGAGCACGGCGCTGACGGCCAGCGAGGCGATGGTGGCCCACAGCGGGTGGCCCAGGTTGCGGCCCAGCGCGGCATTCGCACCCGCCTGGAAGGGGACGACGGCGCCGGCCAGCATGGCCAGCGGGGCAAATAGGGTGATCCATCCATGCATGTGTGACTCCCACAGTTGAGTTGATGGAGTCATCGTATTATGCTGTCATGATTAAATCCAATTCGTAGTTTGTCATCAAACTATGCACCAAATGAATAATCTGCGCGCCGTCGATTTGAACTTGCTGGTGATTCTGGAAGCGCTGCTCAGCGAGCGCCATTTGTCGCGCGCGGCCGAGCGCTTGCACATGAGCCAGCCTGCCGTCAGCCATGCGCTGGCGCGCTTGCGCCATCTGCTCGACGACCCGCTGCTGCTGCGCGGCAAGGGCGGCTTCCAGCCCACGGCGCGTGCCCTGGAATTGGCGCGGCCGCTGGCCGAAGCGCTGCAAAGCGTACGCTCCGTGCTGGGAGGCGCCGTCTTCGAGGCGGCCACGGCGCAGCGCGTGTTTCGTCTGGCCATGTCGGATTACGGCGCGGCGTTGATCTTGCCGCGTTTGTTGCGGCGTTTGCGCGTGGAAGCGCCCGGCATTGACCTGGCCGTCAGCTATGCCAGCCGCCCGGCCGTGATCGCTGGCGTGCAGGATGGCGAGATCGACCTGGCGCTGGGCGTGTTCCCGCAGTTGCCCGAGCAACTACATAGAGAAACCTTATTCGAGGAAACGTTCGTGTGCGCGCTCGATCCGGCCAGTCTGGCAGACGGCGAAACATTGAGTTTGGACACCTATCTGGCGCGCCCCCATGTACTGGTGGCGTCCAGCGAGGCCGGCATGGCCGCCGAAGTCGACGCAGCCCTGGCCCAGCTGGGCCAGACGCGCCGCATCGCCGTACACGTGCCGTACTGGACGGTCGCACCGGATGTCGTGATGGGGACGGACTTGATCCTGACGGTGGCGCAGCGCGCCTTGCAGGAAAGCGCGGCGCAGGGGCTGACGCTGTACGCTGCGCCGTTTGCCATCGCGCCGTTTGCGTTTGAAGTGATACGGCACCGCCGCACGGAGGGCGACGCGGGCATCGCCTGGCTACGCGCGGCCATTGCACAGGCCGCCGAGCCAGGCTGAGGTATTACAAGCCGCCGCCCTGGCCGTCGAACTTGCGCTCGATCAATTCGATCTTGTAACCGTCCGGATCGGTGATGAAGGCGATGACCGTGTTGCCGCCTTTCACGGGACCCGGTTCGCGCGTGACGTTGCCGCCATTTGCGCGTGCCGCGTCGCAGGCGGCGACGATGTCGTCGGCCGAGATGGCGATGTGGCCATACGCCGTGCCCAGCTCGTAGCTGGTGGTGCCATAGTTATACGTCAGTTCCAGTTCCGCGTGGTCGGGATTCGAACCGTAGCCGACGAAGGCCAGGGTGTACTGGTATTCCGGATTGTCGCTGGTGCGCAGCAATTTCATGCCCAGGACCTTGGTGTAAAAATCGATGGAGCGCTGCAGGTCGCCGACCCGTAACATGGTGTGCAAAATACGCATCGTAAATCCTTGATGATGATAGGGGAATGGCAGGATTTTATGCGTTTTATGGCTTTCTTGCCGAAACCGCCCATGCCGCCCGCTGGCACAGGGGCGGCGGACGGCGGCGTGCTCACGTCGTGTGCTTACTCCAGATGGGCGTCCAGGGTGATTTCCGTGGCCAGCAACTTGGACACGGGGCAGCCGAGCTTGGCGCGCAGGGCCGCGTCCTGGAACGCTTCTTCGGTGGCGCCGGGAATGCTGGCCACCAGAGTCAGGTGCACGGCCGTGATGGCATAGTTGCCATCGATTTTTTCCAGGCTGACATCGGCCGTGGTTTTCAGGGCCGTGGCGCGCAAGCCCGCCTCGCCCAGCTGCCCGGACAGGGCCATGGTGAAGCAGGCGGCATGGGCAGCGCCGATCAGTTCTTCCGGATTGCTGCCGGGACCGTCTTCGAAGCGCGTGTTGAAGCCATAGGCCACATTGTCGAGCGCGCCGCTTTCGGTGGAAATAAACCCTTTGCCATCTTTAAGGCCGCCACTCCAGACGGCTGATCCTGTTTTCTTCATGATGTACTCCTTGCGTGGTTCGAGCGTCCATCATGCGCGCCCCACCCTTGCCCTTCCGTTCGTTGCGTCACACAGGGGGGCGCATGCGCGGCGTGGGGCATGGCCGCTCACGGCGCCGGCGTCACGCGCCAGACGACATTGCCCACGTCGTCCGCCACCAGCAGCGCGCCCGCCTTGTCGACGGCCACGCCGACGGGGCGCCCCTGCGCCTTGCCATTGCCGTCGAGGAAACCGCTGACGACATCTTGCGGTGGGCCGTTGGGCATGCCATTGGCAAAGGGCACATAAATGACTTTATAGCCGCTGAAAGGCTTGCGGTTCCACGAGCCGTGCTGGCCGATGAAGGCACCGCCCCGGTAGCGTTCGGGCAGCAAGGTGCCGTCATAGAATGCCAGTCCCAGCGAGGCCGTGTGCGCGCCCAGCGCGTATTCGGGCGCGATGGCGGTGGCCACCAGTTCGGGGCGCGGCGGCTTGACCCGCGCATCGACGTGCTGGCCGAAATAACTGTAGGGCCAGCCATAGAAGGCGCCATCCTTGACCGAGGTCATATAGTCCGGCACCAGGTCGTTGCCCAGCTCGTCGCGTTCATTGACGGCTGTCCACAGGGCGCCCGTCTTGGGTTGCCAGGCCATGCCATTCGGATTGCGCAAGCCCGTGGCATACACGCGTGCCTTGCCTGTCGCGCGCGTGAATTGCCAGATGGCGGCGCGGCCATCCTCGGCCCCCATGCCGTTTTCGCCCACATTGCTGTTGGACCCGACGGAAACATAGAGAAATTTGCCGTCGGCGCTGGCGATGACGTTCTTGGTCCAGTGGTGATTGATGGAGCCGCCCGGCAAATCCATCACCTTCACGCCCTGCGCCGTGATGGCGGTCTGTCCTGTTTCGTACGGGAAGCGCATCAGTGCGTCCGAATTGGCGATGTACAGCTCGTTGCCGACCAGGGCCATGCCGAATGGCGAGTTCAGCCCTTGCAGGAACACGCTGCGCGATTGCGCCACGCCATTCGCGTCAAGGCCGCGCAGCAGGGTGATGCGGTTGGCGCTGGGCGTGGCGGCACCCGCCTTTTTCATTTGCATCTGCATGATGGCGCCCTTGATGCCCTTGCTGTCGTCCGGTTTCGGCGGGGCATTCGTTTCCGCCACTAACACGTCGCCATTTGGCAGCACGTACAACCAGCGCGGATGGTCGAGGTCGCGCGCATACGCCTGGATGGCCAGGCCCGCCGCGACGGCGGGGCGCTGCGCGGCCGTCCAGCGCTGCACGGGCGCCACATTAACGGTGGGAATGAATTGCCTGTCCGGTGCGGGCAGGGCCGGTTGTGGACCAAAGCCCACGGGCATGGCGGGTGCCTGGGCGTGGGCGACAGGTGTGCCGCAGGCAGCGGCCAGCAGGATGGAACAGACGTAACGGTGCATGGCGTACTCCGGAAAGATAGCGGTGCGTGAGGGTTGGAGTCAGCGCGCCTTCTTTGGTTCCAGCTGCGCGTCGGGGCGGGCCTGTTGCGGCGCGGCCGGCTTGACCTTTTCCACGCCGGGCTGGGCGCGCCGGTCCGTATCGACCAGGCCGCGCTCCAGGTCGCTGGCCGCCTGTTGCATGATTTTGCGCGGGCGCACGTTTTGCGCATCGGGCGACTCGTCGCGCTCGTGCGGCAAGCGGTCGACGCCGTCATTCCTTACCTTTTCATCGGTATTGATCTTGCGTTCACTTGGTGGGGTACGCATATGGCCTCCTGACAGTAACGTTGTGAGCTCAGTGTCCTGCCGCGACGGGCCACCTGCAAGCGGATTTGTCCCAGCTGGGAGCGCTGGCGCACGCATGGACGATTCTTTTTCTGCGCTACACTGCGTGCAACACCAAGAACGCCCCTTGCGGGCACACGGCAGCCGCACTATACTGTGGATATATACAGTATCATGCGATGCCGGCGTGCGACGCGACAGCCTGGGGCGGTTTGCCACCGAATTCACTACCGAGACTCTTATGCCCGTCGATATACCTGCCGAACAACGCGCCGAACAGCCAGCCGCGACCTTGCCAGCTCCGGGCGAGCGCTTCAACCTGGGCGCCAAGACCATCGCCCTGGTCGTGCGCCAGAATACGGATGGCATTGCCGAGCCCGTTAAAAGCATCGTCGATTTCCTGCAAGTGCTGGGCCACACGGTGGTCTTTGAGGCGGAGACGGCCACGCACCTGAACCTGGCGTTTCCCGGCGTGCGCGCCATGTCGCCGGCCGAGATCGGTGCCGCCGCCGATTGCGCCATCGTCATGGGCGGCGATGGCACCATGCTGGGCATTGCGCGCCAGCTGGCGCCATTCGACGTCCCCTTGATCGGTATCAATCAGGGGCGCCTGGGTTTCATGACGGACATTCCACTTGAGCGCATGCTGCCCGTGCTGGCGCAAATTCTCGGTGGCCGCTTCAAGGCTGAACGCCGTACCTTGCTTGAAGGCAGCGTGCTGCGCGACGGTGAGTCGATTCACGTCGGCATGGCCGTCAACGATGTCGTCGTCTCGCGCGGCGCCGGCGCCGGCATGGCCGAATTGCGCGTCGAGGTCGACGGCCACTTCATGTATAACCAGCGGTCCGATGGCTTGATCATTTCCACGCCTACGGGCTCGACCGCGTACTCGCTGTCGGCCGGCGGCCCCCTGCTGCATCCGACCCTGGGCGGCATCGTGCTCGTGCCGATCGCCCCGCATGCGCTGTCGAACCGTCCCATCGTCTTGCCCGACTCCAGCCAGATCGTGGTGGAAATCGTGCGCGGACGCGATATCAGCGTCAATTTCGACATGCAGACCTTCGCCAGCCTGGTGCAGCAAGACCGCATCCTCATCCGCCGTTCGCCGCATACGATTACCTTCCTGCATCCGGAAGGGTGGAGTTACTACAACACCCTGCGTGAAAAATTGCACTGGAATGAGTACCCGTCTGGCGAGGGCAAGCTCAGCTAACAAGTTTTCTCCACGCTAACCCGCGGTGCGCCGCCTAACCACAGAAGCCATGCTCCATACACTGTCCATTCGCGATTTTGTCATTGTCGATACCATTGAACTGGAATTTTCCGCCGGCTTCAGCGTGCTGACGGGTGAGACGGGCGCCGGCAAGTCCATCCTCATCGATGCGCTGACCCTGGCCTTGGGCGGGCGCGGCGACGCCAGCGTGGTGCGCGAAGGCGCGGCCAAGGCCGACATCACGGCCGATTTCTCCGTCAGCGAAGTGGCGCAGGCCTGGCTGGTGGCGCATGAGTTCGCCAACGACGATGGCGGCGCCCTGCTGCGCCGCGTGATCGACAATGCGGGCCGCTCGAAGGCGTACATCAACGGCATCCCTGCCACGGCCGCGCAGTTGCGCGAACTGGGCGACATGCTGGTCGACATCCACGGTCAGCACGCGCACCAGTCCTTGCTGAAAAGTGAGGCGCAGCGCGCCTTGCTCGACGGCCAGGCGACAGCGCGCGAAGCGGGCGCGGAGCAGGATGCGCAGCAAGTGGCGGCGCTGCACAAGCGCTGGCGCGCCCTCGTGCGCCAGCGCGAAGAATTCGAAACGAATGCCGCCAATGTGCTGTACGAGCGCGAACGCCTGGAATGGCAAGTGGGGGAACTGGAAAAACTGGCCGCCAAACCCGGCGAGTGGACGGAGATCACTAACGAGCACAGCCGCCTGTCGCACGCGGCCAGCCTGCTGGAAGGGGCGCAGGAAGCCCTGTCCCTCATTTCCGAGTCGGAAGACCACCCCATCGTGTCGCAACTGTCGGCCTTGAACCAGAAGCTGGGCAAGCTGGTGTCCGTCGATGCGGAATTGCAGCCGATCGTCGACCTGATCGAATCGTCGCGCATTCAATTGCAGGAATCCGTGTACGCGCTGAACAATTACCTGGACCGGGTCGAGCTGGACCCGGAGCGCCTGCACCAGCTCGACGCGCGCATGGAAGCCATGCACAGCACGGCCCGCAAGTTCCGCGTCACACCCGAAGAATTGCCAGAGGAACACGCCAAGCTGTCGGAAAAGCTGCAGCACCTGGCCGACGCCTCCGACATCGAAGGCTTGCTGCGCCAGGAAGCGAAGATCGAAGCGGAATACCGCCTCGTAGCGGGCCGGCTGTCGGCCACGCGCCAGGCGGCGGCAGTGGAGCTGGGGCACGCCGTCACGCGCGCCATGCAGGAACTGAGCATGACGGGCGGCAGCTTCGAGATCGCCCTGCACCCGTGCGTACCAGCCGCCCATGGCCTCGAGCAAGTGGAATTCCTCGTCGCCGGCCATGCGGGCACGGCGCCCCGTTCCCTGGCCAAAGTGGCGTCCGGCGGCGAACTGGCGCGTATCGCACTGGCGATTTCCGTCATCACCTCGCATGCCACCACCACGCCGACCCTGATCTTCGACGAGGTCGACAGCGGCATCGGCGGCGCCGTCGCGGAAGTGGTGGGGCGGCTGCTGAAACGCCTGGGGCAGGGACGCCAGGTACTGTGCGTGACCCATTTGCCGCAAGTGGCCAGCCAGGCGAATCAACATTTCCAGGTGGCAAAAAGCACCCTGGACAATGGCAAGACGGCATCGCGCATCGACATGCTCGACGCCAAGGCCCGCGTGGAAGAAGTGGCGCGCATGCTGGGCGGTCTGGAAATCACCGCCACCACGCGCAAGCACGCGCGCGAGTTGCTGGCGATTTGATTCATGGCTGGGGGCAGACCGTAAATCCGGGGTCAGACCCCCGGATGCGTTAGCGCTGAGCTTGACGTTAGCGGCATTGAGGGTCTGACCCCAGCGCTTCGTCATTAACTCAATGCAACTATAATAACTAGCTAATCCATCCAACGCTATAAAAGAGCCTTCATGTCATTTCAAACAGAACCGCCGTACACGCATGGCAGCATCGACCGCAGCGCCGTGGTGCTGGTCAACCTGGGCACGCCCGATGCGCCGACCTCGTCGGCCGTGCGGCGTTACCTGAAGCAATTTTTGTCGGACCCGCGCGTGGTGGAAATTCCCCGCATCGTCTGGTGGTTCATCCTGAACCTGATCATTTTGCCATTCCGCTCTGGCCAGTCGGCCAAGAAATACGCGTCGATCTGGACGCGTGAAGGCTCGCCCCTGAAAGTGCACACGCAGAAACAGGCCAAGTTGCTGGCCGGCGCCCTGGCCGAGCGGGGCCATGACGGCGTGACGGTGGCCATGGCCATGCGTTACGGTTCGCCTTCCTTGCCCGAGGTGCTGGCCAGACTGAAAAGCGAAGGCTGCGAGCGCATCGCCATCCTGCCTGCCTATCCGCAATACTCGGGCACGACGACGGGTTCCATCTACGACGCCGTGTTTGCCCATTACGCCACTGTGCGCAATGTGCCGGAATTGCGCTTTATCAAGCAGTATCACGAGCACGACACGTATATCGACGCCTTGCGCGACTCCGTGCTGAACCACTGGGAAGCGCATGGCCGTCCGGAAAAACTGGTGATGAGTTTTCATGGCGTGCCCAAGCGTACCTTGCTGCTGGGCGACCCTTACCACTGCCAGTGCCTGAAAACGGCGCGCCTGCTGGCGGAAAAGTTAAAATTAACGAAAGAGCAATACGTGGTGACCTTCCAGTCGCGCTTTGGCAAGGCCGAATGGCTGCAGCCCTACACGGCGCCCACCCTCGTGGCGCTGGCGCAACAGGGTGTCAAGCGCGTTGATTTGCTGTGTCCGGGCTTTACCAGCGACTGCCTGGAAACGCTGGAAGAGATCGCCATGGAAGCCAAGCATGATTTTGAAACGGCCGGTGGCCAGCAGTTTCATTACATCGCTTGCCTGAACGAAACGCCAGCCTGGATCGCGGGCATGGCGGAAATTGCGGAACAGCATATGATAGGCTGGCCCACGATGAAGACGGCGGCGCAGCGCGAAGCGGACAAGAAAGCGGGCGAGCAGGCGCGCACGGCAGCGCTGGCGCTGGGCGCGGTGAATTAAGTAATATTAATCATTTTGCAATAAGAGGCCGCGCTTGCGCGGCTTTTTTATCTCTGGCGCGACAAAAATACTATCAAGATAGCAACATCGCCAGTGGCGATGGCTGGGGCGGGGCTGGTAGAATGCCCGCTTTGCCGTGGGAAGCCTGGAAAATCAAGGGGGGCGCGCACGGATCGCTGGCCGAAATGGGTCGCGTTTTGTCATAAGCTGTAACATGGATCGATGTAATCCTGGTTTTGCCATGCATACCCCTTGAAACAATAGGATATAGCCCCATTTGCCCGTTAGTGTTGTAAGGATTTTAGACTAACTCATTTAAGTCATTGATTGTAGGAGCTTTTCAGATGCAAGATCAGGAAAATCAAGCTGTACCTAATCCGCAAGCGGACGCCGCGGCGACTGCCCCATCGACTCCCGCAGAGCCTACTTTGGAAGAGCAGCTGGCGAGTACCGAAGCGCGTCTTGCAGAGATGCACGATGCCTTCATGCGCGCCAAGGCTGATGGCGAAAATATCCGCCGCCGCGCGCAGGAAGATGTTGCTAAAGCACATAAATTCGCAGTGGAAAGCTTTGCCGAAGCCATGGTGCCGGTGAAAGACAGCCTGGAAACGGCGCTGACGGTGGAAGCACCGACCATCGAATCGCTGAAAGAAGGCGTCGAGATGACCCTGAAGCAACTGAACGCCGCGTTCGAGCGCAACCGCCTGGTGGAAGTGTTGCCAGTGCAGGGCGAGAAACTCGATCCGATGAAACACCAGGCTGTTGCCGTGGTGCCAGCGGACCAGGAAGCCAATACCATCGTGTCAGTCCTGCAAAAGGGCTATATGATTGCGGACCGCCTGCTGCGTCCAGCCATTGTAACGACCGCGCAAGCAAAATAATCAGAGGGCGGCATCAAGCAAGCCTTGAAACCATGCCGCTTTGCCACATATAAGAACCATCTGAAATCTAGCAAATAAAAGGAAAAAAATCATGGGTAGAATTATCGGTATCGATCTGGGAACCACGAATTCCTGCGTTTCCATCATGGAAAACGGTCAACCAAAGGTAATCGAAAACGCTGAAGGCGCACGCACGACGCCGTCGATTATTGCTTATCAAGAAGATGGCGAAATTCTCGTCGGCGCGCCAGCGAAACGCCAGGCCGTGACCAATCCGAAAAACACGCTGTACGCAGTCAAGCGTCTGATCGGTCGCAAGTTCGACGAAAAAGAAGTCCAAAAAGACATCGCGCTGATGCCGTACCAGATCATGAAAGCCGACAACGGCGATGCATGGATCGGCGTACGCGACAAAAAACTGGCGCCGCCGCAAATTTCCGCTGAAGTGCTGCGCAAGATGAAGAAAACGGCAGAAGACTACCTCGGTGAAGAAGTCACCGAAGCCGTCATCACCGTGCCTGCGTACTTCAACGATTCGCAGCGTCAAGCGACCAAGGATGCCGGCCGTATCGCTGGTCTGGACGTCAAGCGCATCATCAACGAGCCAACCGCGGCAGCGCTGGCGTTCGGTCTGGACAAGACCGAAAAAGGCGACCGTAAAATCGCCGTGTATGACTTGGGTGGCGGTACGTTCGACGTGTCGATCATCGAAATCGCAGATGTTGACGGCGAGAAACAATTTGAAGTGCTGTCGACCAACGGCGACACCTTCCTGGGCGGCGAAGACTTCGACCAACGCGTCATCGATTACATCATCGACGAGTTCAAGAAAATCAACGGCATCGATCTGAAAAAAGATCCGATCGCCCTGCAGCGCATCAAGGCTTCGGCCGAGCGCGCGAAGATCGAATTGTCGTCGTCGCAACAAACCGAGATCAACGAGCCGTACATCGCCATGGCCAATGGCGCGCCGGTCCACTTGAACCTGAAGATGACCCGCGCCAAGCTGGAATCCCTGGTGGAAGAGCTGATCACGGCTACGATGGAACCATGCCGTATCGCCATCAAAGATGCTGGCGTGAAAGTGTCGGACATCGATGACATCATCCTGGTCGGCGGTATGACCCGTATGCCGAAGGTGCAGGAAAAAGTGAAGGAATTCTTCGGCAAGGATCCACGCAAGGACGTGAACCCGGACGAAGCCGTCGCCGTGGGCGCAGCGATTCAAGGTTCGGTCCTGTCGGGCGAACGCAAGGACTTGCTGTTGCTGGACGTCACTCCTCTGTCCCTGGGTATCGAAACCCTGGGCGGCGTGATGACCAAGATGATCCACAAAAACACGACGATTCCGACCAAGTTCAGCCAGGTGTTCTCGACGGCCGACGACAACCAGCCTGCGGTGACCATCAAGGTCTTCCAGGGTGAGCGCGAAATCGCCGCCGGCAACAAGGGCCTGGGCGAATTCAATCTGGAAGGTATCCCGCCAGCATCGCGTGGTACGCCACAGATCGAAGTGACCTTCGACATCGACGCCAACGGCATCTTGCATGTCGGCGCGAAAGACAAGGCCACCGGCAAGGAAAACAAGATCACGATCAAGGCCAATTCCGGCTTGACCGAGGCTGAGATCCAGAAGATGGTGAAAGACGCCGAGTTGAACGCGGAAGAAGACAAGAAGGTCAAAGAATTGGCCGAGTCGCGCAACCAGGCCGATGCTCTGGTACACTCGACCCGGAAATCCTTGACCGAATACGGCGACAAGCTGGATGCGGGCGAGAAAGAGAAGATCGAAGCGGCCATCACCGACCTGGAAGCAAGCATCAAGGCGGGCGACAAGGCTGAGATCGACGCCAAGGTGGAAGCACTGTCGAGCGCATCGCAGAAACTGGGCGAAAAAATGTATGCCGACATGCAAGCGCAGCAAGCTGCCGGCGGCGCGGAAGGTGCACAGCAAGCTGCTGGTGCATCGGACGCAGGCGCCAAGCAAGACGACGTTGTTGACGCTGACTTCAAAGAAGTCAAAGACAGCAAGTAATGTCTTGCGCTCCCATGCACTGGGGGCAGCCGGGCTGAACGCTACATCGCGGGATTAGCCGCGAAGACCGGCCGAGCCGAGTCGTTGCCCAGTGCAGCACTCGACTCGGCTTTTTCGTGTAATTTTTACATCAGTAGATAGACTGCAAGGTGCCGACAACATGGCAAAGCGTGATTTTTACGAGACACTCGGTGTCGCAAAAAATGCTTCGGAAGAAGAGATCAAAAAGTCTTACCGTAAACTGGCGATGAAATACCATCCGGACCGCAATCCGGATAGCAAAGAATCGGAAGAAAAGTTTAAGGAAGTCAAAGAAGCCTACGAGATGCTGACCAATCCGGAAAAGCGCGAGGCGTATGACCGTTATGGTCACGCCGGCGTGGATCCGAACATGGGCGGCGGTGGCGGCTTCGGTGGCGGTGCTGGCGGCTTTGCCGACAGCTTCGGCGATATCTTCGGCGACATCTTTGGCGGCGGCGGCGGACGCAGCCGCAATGCGGGGCCACAGGTCTACCGTGGCGCCGACTTGCGCTACAACCTGGAAATTACACTGGAGCAAGCTGCGCACGGCTTCGACACGACCATCCGCGTGCCGAGCTGGGACAAGTGCGACACATGCCACGGCAGCGGTGCCAAGCCTGGCACGTCGCCAACCACCTGCGGTACTTGCGGTGGCCACGGCCAGGTACGCATGCAGCAAGGTTTCTTCAGCATCCAGCAAACCTGCCCGAAATGCCATGGCAGCGGCAAGGTCATCACCGACCCGTGCACGCCATGCGGCGGCGCCGGTCGCATCAAGCGCAACAAGACCCTGGAAGTCAAAATTCCAGTCGGTATCGACAACGGCATGCGTATCCGTTCGTCCGGCAACGGCGAACCGGGCACGAATGGCGGTCCGTCGGGCGACCTGTATGTGGAAATCCACATCAAGCCGCACGCCGTGTTCCAGCGCGAAGGCGACGACCTGCATTGCGAAATGCCGATCTCGTTCACCAAGGCGGCCCTGGGCGGCGAAATCGAAGTGCCTACCCTGAACGGCAAAGTGTCGTTCACGATCCCGGAAGGCACACAGTCGGGTAAAACCTTCCGCCTGAAAGGCAAGGGCATCAAGGGCGTGCGCTCCGGTTACGCGGGCGATTTGTTCTGCCACGTGGCCATCGAAACACCGGTGAAGCTGACGGAAAAACAGAAAGACCTGCTGCGCGACTTTGAAAAGTCGACGACTGAGGGCGGTGCCAAGCACAGTCCGCAAAGCAAGACCTGGAAAGACAAGGTCAAGGATTTTTTTGAGTAAGCACACGTAATACCATGCGCCGGGATGCTCACACATCCCGGCGTTTTTTTACCTAGCTTGATTCAATATCTGCGCGCATCGCACGCTAACGCACGCGATCAGCGCGCTGTTCAACCGAATTTACCTCATGGGAGTGATATGACCGAACAGAAAAATGGCCTGGCCCTGGCGGAGCTGCTGCAGCGTAACCGCCGCTGGGCCGACTCGATGGTGGCGAAAGACCCGAACTTCTTCAAGAACCTGGAAGCGCAAACGTCGCCCGAATACCTGTGGATCGGCTGTTCCGACAGCCGCGTGCCCGCTAACGAATTGCTGGGCATGGCGCCTGGCGACGTGTTTGTGCATCGTAATATTGCCAATGTGGTCGTGCATTCCGACCTTAATTGCCTGTCCGTGCTGCAATTTGCCGTGGACGTGCTGAAAGTCAAACATGTCATCATCGTCGGCCATTACGGCTGCAAGGGCGTGCATGCGGCCATGACGGGCACGCGCATCGGCCTGGTCGACAACTGGTTGCGCCACGTGCAGGATGTGGGCCAGAAGCACGAACGCTACCTGGGCGATGTGCTGACCAGCCGCCAGCGCGGCGACCGCCTGTGCGAACTGAATGTGGTCGAACAAGTCTTGAACGTGTGCCAGACCACCATCGTGCAAGATGCGTGGGAACGGGGCCAGGAACTCAGCGTCCATGGTTGGGTCTATGGCTTGAAGGATGGCTTGCTGAACGATCTGGAAGTGACCGTCACGGCCGGCCACGAGCTGGCGCCGCGCATGGCTACCCGCCTGGCCCGCTACGAAGCTACAGCGTAATCGGTGCAGCCAGGTTTTTGCCTGGGAGATATCTTTGCAAGGGCCAGCGCGCTGTCGCTGTGCCATTGCGTGTCAGTGCCTGTTACCGCGTGGCGCAACGCGCCGCGCATATTCATATAGTAAATGCTTCGTTTGCAAGCAAGGCTGACCGGCATACAGTGGACTTCCCCAGACTCTAGTCGAACTCCCATGTCGGCCGTCCTGAAACCCGTGCAATCCACCAGCCATTTCCGTATCGAGACTTTCGATGCGCCGCTCGGCGCGCAAGTGCTGGGGCTGGACTTGGCGCAGCCGCTGTCGCTGGGCGACTTCCAGCGCCTGCACCACGCCCACCTCGACCATCACTTGCTGGTGTTCCGCGACCAGCGCATCACGCCGCAGCAGCAGGTCGATTTCAGCCGTCGCTTCGGTCCCCTGCAAATCCACGTGCTGCGCCAGTTCCAGCTGCCCACGCAGCCGGAAGTGCTGATCATCTCGAACATCGTCGAGGATGGCCAGCCCATCGGCCTGGGCGACGCGGGACATTTCTGGCACTCGGACCTGTCGTACAAGGAAGTGCCCAGCCTTGGCTCCATGCTGCACGCACAAGAGTTGCCGCAGGACGGAGGCGATACCTTGTTTGCGAATATGCACCTGGCCTGGGAAAGCTTGCCGGCTGTGCTGCGTCACGCCGTGCGCGGCGCCCGTGCCGAACACAGCTACCTGAGCCAGTATGAGGAATTGCGTCGCCGCAACCCTTGGCGTCCCGCCCTGACGCAGGTGCAGATCGATGAAGTCAAACCTGTCACCCATCCCGTGGTGCGCGTGCATCCGGAAACGGGACGGCGCGCCCTGTTTGTCAGCGAGCATTTCACCACGCGCATCGTCGGCCTGCCCGAGGACGAAAGCCGCGCCCTGCTCGAGGAACTGTTTGCCCACAGCGTGCGCCCGGAGCACCTGTATCGGCACCGCTGGCAGCCGCATGACATGGTGTTCTGGGACAACCGTTCCCTGATGCACCTGGCAACCGGGTGTCCGCCCGACCAGCGCCGCAAGTTGTATCGCACCACCATTGAGGGCGATGCGCCGTACTGACTTTGACTGTTGATCTTACCCAAGGAGTGTCCATGTTGCCGATCTTTACCTTTTTCCGCCGCCTGCTCGCCACCATTGCACTGCTGTGCATGGCCATGCCCATGGCCCGGGCCGAAGGTCAGATCCGCATCGCGGGCCAGCATGGCATCACCTTCTTGCTGCTCAATATTGCGCAGGAACAAAAGCTGATCGAAAAGCATGGCAAGCAGCAGGGCGTCGATGTGAAAGTCGAGTGGCTCACCCTGTCCGGCGGCCCCGCCATCAATGACGCCTTGTTGTCGGGCAATATCGATATCGCGGGGGCTGGCCTGGGTCCGCTGCTGACCATCTGGGACCGCACGAAAGGCCGGCAGAACGTGCGCGGCGTGGCGTCCTTGGGCAATTTCCCCTACTACTTGGTCAGCAATAATCCCAAGGTAAAAACCCTGGCGGACTTGACGGACAAGGACCGCATCGCCTTGCCCGCCGTGTCTGTCTCCGTGCAAGCACGCATCCTGCAAATGGCCGTGGCGAAGCAGTGGGGCGACAAGGAATTTGCCCGCCTCGATAAAATCACGCAAACCTTGCCGCACCCGGATGCGGCCGCTGCCATCATCGCCGGCGGCACGGAGTTGACTGGCCACTTCGGCAATTCACCGTTCCAGGAGCAGGAACTGGCGCAAAACCCGAACGCCCACATCCTCCTGAACTCGTATGACGTACAAGGCGGGCCCAGCTCGTCGACCTTGCTGTATGCGACGGAAAAGTACCGCAAGGACAATCCCAAGACTTACCGCGCCTTCATCGCCGCGCTGGCGGAAGCGGCGCAGTATGCGAGCAGCAACCGCCAAGGCGCGGCCGACATCTATATCAAGGTGAATAAAAGCAAGGTGGACCGCAATCTGCTGCTGAAAATCTTTGCCAACCCGCAAGTGCAATTTAAGATCGCGCCGCAAAACACCTATGGTCTGGCGCAATTCCTGCACCGCGTGAGCGCCATTCGCAACCTGCCCGACAGCTGGCGCGATTATTTCTTTGACGACCCTGCCATCACGCAAGGAGGCTGACATGAACGCACCCGCTTTTCACCTGGTACGCCCTCCGGTTGCGGTACAGCCCTTGCTCAGCGTCAAGAATGTCAGCCTGGAATACCGCACGGAGCAGCGCACCGTGCGCGCCACGCACGACGTCAGTTTCGACGTGTTCCGCGGCGACCGTTTCGTGCTGCTGGGTCCATCGGGCTGCGGCAAGTCGTCGCTGTTGAAAGCCGTGGCCGGCTTCATCGCACCGCGCGCGGGCAGCATCGCCATGCAGGGGCAGCCGATTCATCAACCGGGGCCGGACCGTGTCGTCGTGTTCCAGGAATTCGACCAGTTGCCACCGTGGAAGACGGTGTTGGAAAACGTCACCTTCCCTTTGCTGGCCAGCAAGCGGCTCGACAAGGTGGCAGCCCGCGAGCGCGCCCTCCACTGGATCGCCAAGGTGGGCCTGGCCGGCTTCGAGGATGCCCATCCGCATACCTTGTCGGGCGGCATGAAGCAGCGGGTGGCCATCGCCCGCGCGCTGGCCATGCAGCCGGAAGTGCTGCTGATGGACGAGCCGTTTGCCGCCCTCGATGCCTTGACGCGGCGCAAGATGCAGGAAGAGCTGAGCCGCCTGTGGGAAGAGCTGCGCTTTACCCTCGTTTTCGTCACGCATTCGATCGAGGAAGCCTTGGTCGTGGGCAACCGTATCCTGCTGCTGTCGCCCCATCCGGGCAGGGTGCGCGCCGAATTGAACAGCCATCAGTTCGGCTTGCACAGCGCCGGCAGCGCGGAATTCCAGGCCGCCAGCAGCCGCATCCACGGCCTGCTGTTCGATGAAGAAACAACGGCTGCCCCGCAAGCAGACACTGTACAGCGGGAGGCCGTATGAGCGCGCTGCTGGAGCCGCCTATCCGCCAGGAGTTCGTGTATGCGGCGCCGCCGCCGGCCGGCGTCACCGTCGAACGGCCGCTGTCGCGCTGGCAGCGTGTGAGTCAGCACGCGCTGTGGCGCAAGGTCCTGATTTTGCTCGGCCTGGCCCTGCTGTGGGAAGGCGCGGCGCGCTGGACGCAGAACGATTTATTGCTGCCCAGCTTACTGCAGACGGCGCAGGCGTTCATCGGCGGCATCGCCAGCGGTGAATTGCTCACGCGCACAGCCGCGTCCCTGGTCGTCTTGCTGCAAGGCTATGCCGTGGGCGTGCTGGCCGCTTTCGTGCTGACCTTGCTGGCGGTGTCCAGCCGCATCGGCCGCGACCTGCTGGAAACCCTGACGGCCATGTTGAATCCCTTGCCAGCGATTGCCCTGCTGCCGCTGGCCCTGCTGTGGTTCGGCCTGGGGCGCGCCAGCCTGATCTTTGTCATCGTCCATTCCGTGATGTGGCCGCTGGCATTGAATACGTATGCGGGCTTCCAGGGCATGCCGGAAACCCTGCGCATGGCGGGCCGCAATTACGGGCTGAACGGCTTGCGCCTGGTGCTGCACATCCTCGTGCCGGGCGCCTTGCCCTCCATCGTCTCGGGCTTGAAGATAGGCTGGGCATTTGCCTGGCGCACGCTGATCGCGGCTGAACTGGTGTTCGGCACCACCTCGGGGCAGGGTGGCCTGGGCTGGTACATCTTCCAGAACCGCAACGAGCTGTACACGGACAAGGTGTTTGCCGGCCTGGCGGCTGTCATCGTCATCGGGCTGCTGGTGGAAAACATCGGCTTTCGCAGCCTGGAGCGCGTCACCTTGAAACGCTGGGGCATGCAGCGGTAGCTATCTCACAATAACTATTTCAGCATGCTGCGCGCCGCCGCAATGATTTGCCGCGACAGCTGCTCCATGCGTGGCGACTGCACCTTCCACGTGTGCCAGTACAGGGCCACGTCGGCCGGGGTCTTGGGCGTGAGCATTTCCACCAGTTCGCCATCCGTATTCGTTTTCAGCAGCAATTCCGGCACCATGCCGTAGCCCAGACCATAGCGGATGGCGTTGAAGTGCGAGGTGGCGCCCGGCACGTAATGGCAGGGGTAGGCGCCTTCGGGCAGCCCCAGCGCCTCTTGCAGGAACGACGATTGCAAGGTGTCCTTGCGCGTGTAGGCGACGACGGGCGCCGTGCGCGCCGCCTTGCGCGTCAGGCCGTGCGGGAACCACTGCTGGCGGAACGCGGGCGTGGCCACCAGCCAATAGCGCATCACGCCCAGCGGCTCGGCTGTGCAGCCGCGCATGGGCTTGGGTTGCGTGCTGATGCAGCCGATGGCCATGCCCGTCTCCAGCAAGGTGTAGGTGTGGTCCTGGTCTTCCACCGTCAGGTCCAGCAGCACGCGCTCGCGTATCAGCACCTCGGACAAGGCGGGGAAGAACCAGGTGCCCATCGAGTCCGCATTCAGCGCCAGCACCAGGGTCAGCGGGGCATCCTGCTGTACCGCCAGCTCCGCCTGCAAGTCCGCTTCCAGCAGCTTGGCCCGCTTCAGATATTGCATCAGGCGCTGCCCCATGCGTGTGGCGCGCGCGGGACGGCTGCGCACGATCAGCGCATTGCCCAGCTGGCTTTCCAGCGCCCGCACCCGCTGCGAAATGGCGGGCGAGGTCAGGTGCAGCCGCAGCGCCGCCTGCTCGAAGCTGCCCGTTTCGACGACGGCGCGGAACGCTTCCGTATGCTTGGGACTGAGATCCATGGTCATTGCCTTACATAAGAAAAATTTATCAATACTAAATAATACTTACTTTTGATAAGGATGGGTGTGTTGCAGTGCACAATGCCTCTTTGATGGCGTGCCGCATACCCGTATGCGGCCTCCTGGCAGCAAGGAAATACCACCATGGAAGCACAAGCGAACGACAGCACCACCCGCAAGCCCCAGTCGAAGCTGGCGCGCAATCTGAAATTCGGCCTGGGATTGACCCTGGGCCTGGGCTTGGCCGGCGCGCTGGCGGGCGGCTGGTGGCTGCGCCAGGCGTGGCAGGATTTGCCCGCTGTCGAGTATCTGGCCCAGTACAAGCCCGCGCTGCCGCTGCGCATTTTCTCCAGCGAAGGCGAACTGCTGGCCGAATACGGCGAAGAGCGCCGCGAATTTTTGCCCTTGAAAGACATCCCGCTGCGCATGCGCCAGGCCTTGCTGGCCATCGAGGATGCGCGTTTCTACGAACACGGTGCCGTGGACTTTTATGGCTTGACGCGCGCCACGCTGGCCAACGTCGTCACCGGCCACCATGCGCAGGGCGCCAGCACCATCACCATGCAGGTGGCGCGCGACTTCTTCCTGTCGCGCGAGAAGACCGTGCAGCGCAAGCTGACGGAAATGCTGCTCGCCTACAAGCTGGAACAGCACTACGGCAAGGACAAGCTGCTGGAACTGTATATGAACCAGATTTACCTGGGCGAGCGCTCCTACGGCTTTTCCGCCGCCTCGAATATTTATTTCGACAAGCCCCTGGCCGAGGTCAGCATCGCCGAAGCGGCCATGCTGGCCGGCTTGCCGAAGGCGCCGTCGGCCTACAACCCCGTCGCCAATCCGCAGCGCGCCACCGTGCGCCAGCACTACATCCTGCAGCGCATGCGCGAACTCGGCTATATCACGCCGGCCGAATACGACGCGGCCGTGGCGGAAAAACTGGCGCTGAACAAGGACCGCAACAGCTCCGTGCACGCGGCCGCGTATGCGGTCGAAGAAGCGCGTCAGCTGATATTGCAAAGCTATCCCGAAGGCGCTTACAGCATGGGTCTGGACGTGACGACCACCATTCGCATGGCGCCGCAGCGCGCGGCCGACAAGTCGCTGCGCGATGGGCTATTGAGTGCACAGGCGCGGCGCGGCTATCGTGGCCCCGAAGCGCGCCTGGCCGCCTCCGAGGACAGCGTGGCGCGCCAGTTGGCCCCCTATCCGGACAGCGGAGAACTGCGCGCAGCCCTGGTGCGCAAGGTGGAGACTAGCGGCAAGCGCCAACTGACGGCACAGCTGCGCAATGGCGACGAGATCGTGCTGACGGCATCGGACGCACGCCTGGGTGGCAAGCTGCAATGGGATGGCAAGCGCGCCATCGTCGAGGGCAGCGTGATCCGCGTGGTGCACGACGCGGCAAAGAAGCGCTGGCTGGTGAGCCAGTTGCCCGAGATGGAGGGCGCGCTCATTTCCGTCGAGGCGCACAGCGGCGAAATCGTCGCCATGGCGGGCGGCTTCGATTTCTACCGCAACCACTACAACCACGCCATGCAGGCCTACCGCCAGCCCGGTTCCAGCTTCAAGCCCTTCGTGTATTCGGCGGCGCTGGAAAAGGGATATTTCCCCGGTACGGCCGTGGACGATACGCAGCGCTTGCTGCTGCCGCAGGAAACGGGCGCGCAGCCTTGGCGTCCGCGCAATTACGGCAACAACTACGAAGGCTTCATCAGCGTGCGGCGCGGCCTCGTGCGCTCGAAAAACCTCGTGGCCGTCAGCCTGATGCAGGCGGCCGGCCCCGGCTACGTGCAGCACTACGCCACGCGCTTCGGCTTCGAGGGCGCGCGCAATCCCGTCTCCCTGCCGCTGGCGCTGGGTGCGGGCGCCGTCACGCCGCTGCAGCTGGCGCAATCGTATGCCGTCTTCGCCAATGGCGGCATGCAGATGCCGCCAAAGCTGATCAAGGAAGTGCGCAGCCGCAGCGGCGCGGTGCTGTTCAGCGATGCGGCGCCACGCGCCAAGGGCGAGCCGGCACCCGGCACGCAAGTCATCTCCACGCGCAACGCTTATGTCATGGACAGCATGCTGCGCGACGTCGTCAAGAGCGGCCCGGGACGGGGCGCGCTGTCGCTGGGACGCGGCGACGCGGCCGGCAAGACGGGGACATCGAACAATGCCTATGACGCCTGGTTCGCCGGCTATTCCTCGGGCCTGGTGTCCGTCGTCTGGCTCGGCTACGACCAGCCGAAAAGCCTGGGCAATGCCACGGGGGGAACTTTGGCGCTGCCCGTCTGGCGCGACTACATGCAGGTGGCCGTGCAAGGCCGCCGCGAACAGGTGCTGGCCGAACCGCCAGGCCTGGCCCTGCTCGACGGTGATTACGTGTATGCCGAATACCTGGCCGGCGACTGCCTGAAGGATAACTTTGCCTTTATCCACAGCAGCGTCAGCTGCGGCAGTGGCAGCCTGGGCGCCGACACGCGCCTGGCCAACGGCGAAGAGCGCGGCACCAGCGGTACAGGCCATGAAGCGCGCACCCTCAGCGAAGCGCGCGAACGCGAACAAATTCTCAAATCATTTTCGGAAGAGTAAGAGCATGCTGCTATATACGATTTACCTGGTGGCGATTGTCGCCGAAGCGATGTCCGGCGCCATCATGGGCATGCGGCGCGGCATGGATTTGTTCGGCATCTGCATGATCGGCACCGTCACGGCGCTCGGTGGCGGCACCGTGCGCGACGTGCTGCTGGGGCACTATCCGCTGGGCTGGATCGCGCATCCCGAATACCTGTTGTTTACCATCGGCGCGGCCATTGTGACGGCCTTTGTCGCGCGCTATCTGCACCATCTGCGCGCCATTTTCCTGCTGGTGGACGGACTGGGTCTGGTGGCGTTTTGCGTGATCGGCTGCGATATTGCCATGTCGGCCAAGATGCATCCGGCCATCGTCGTGCTGGCGGGGATGATCACGGGCGTCTTCGGCGGCCTGCTGCGCGATATCCTGTGCAACCAGATTCCCCTCGTGCTGCAGCGCGAAGTGTACGCCACCGTCGCCCTGTTTACGGGCAGCCTGTATGTGGGCCTGCTGTATTTCAAGGTCGACAGCTCCGTGGCGCAGCTGGCGTCCATCGGCGCCGGCTTCCTGTTCCGTTTCCTGGCCCTGCACTTCGAGTGGCGCCTGCCCAATTTCAATGGTGACCGCATACGCGGTTTTGAGTAAGACAGTGGCCGCGTGAATATTTTTACGCGCCTTTAACCCCTTTTTCTCCGTTGCAGCGTTTCATGCTTGACACCCCAGCCAAGCGGAGAAGAAGCGATGTCCAGCGCCCTCAAGATTACATTGATACTGTCCCTGCTGCTGTCGGCAGGCAGCCATGCCGCCGGCACGGCGCCGCGCAAGACCCTGGCGCCGTTCGCCAGCGAGCAGGCCTTGAGCCGCTATCTGCAGCAGTTGCAGGCGCGCCAGGCGGCGCTGCAAAGGGAGCAGCAGGAACTGCAGCGCGCCACGGTGCAGTATTCGGCGCAGTACATGGAGGTGCATGCACCGTCCCCTCCCGCCCCGATGATGGCGAAGTCCGCGCCGGCAGCATCGGCAGAAGCGGCGGAATCCGTCACCAATGTGCAGACGGCGGGCGTGGACGAAGGCGGCATCGTCAAGCTGCATGGCAAGCACCTGGTGATGCTCCGGCGCGGCAAGCTGTTTACCGTGCAGGTGGGTGGCAATGCCCTGCAGCCCGTGTCGTCGCTCGACGCGTTCGCGCCGGGCAGCGACCCGTCGGGCAGCTGGTATGACGAGATGCTGATCGACGGCGATACGGTGGTGGTGATCGGCTACAGCTACAGCCGTGGCGGCACGGAGATCGGCCTGTTCGACGTCAACGCGGACGGCAAGCTGGCCTACCGCTCCACGTATCACTTGCGCTCCAACGATTATTATTCCTCGCGCAATTACGCCAGCCGCCTGATAGGCAGCAAACTGGTGTTTTACTCGCCCCTGTCGCTGAACTTGCACCGCGCTGACCCGTTCGGCGGCTTCCCCGCGCTGCGCCGCTGGCGCCCCGACGCCGTGCCGTCCGATTTCAAGCGCATCGCCCCGGCCACGCGCATCTACCGCACCGATGAAGAACCCGAACCGGGCGCGGGTCTGACCCTGCACACGGTCACCGTGTGCGATTTGGCGCAGCGCGACATGCGCTGCGAAGCGACGGCCGTGATGGGGCCGCAGGGGCGCGTGTTTTATGTGTCGGGCGAATCCGTTTTCGTGTGGACCACGCGCCGCGGCAGCGACTCGGGCGTATTCCGTATTCCCCTCGATGGCAGCGCGCCCAGCGCCCTGAAGGTGGCTGGCGCGCCCGTCGACCAGTTCTCGTTCCTGGAAAGCTCTGACGGCCACCTGAACGTCCTGCTGCGCGCCGAAGGCCAGGGCGACGCCATGTGGGATGGCGCAAGAGGGCGGGGCGACATGGCCCTGTTGCGCGTGCCATTGGCGTCGTTTTCCGATGGCCGCGACAGCGCGCCCGCCAGCAGCTACAAGCCATTGCCCTTCGGTGGCGGCTACGGTCTGCAGAACCGCTACGTGGGGGCGTATCTGCTGTACGGCAATCCGGGCAACGGGGGGCGCCGTCAGGCCGACCAGGCCTGGCCGCGCCAGCCCCTGTATGCCGTGCGCTGGGCCGATGCGGGCAGCGTGCAAGCCTTGTCCCTGCCGCATGGCGTGGAGCGCATCGAGGCGCTGGGCAATGACGCCGTGGTGATCGGCGCCCACGGCAAGGATCTGCACTTCAGCAGCATCCGCCTGGGGGCGCAGGCGGCGATTGCCACGCGCTATATCCGCGCCGGTGCTGCGCAGGGAGAGTCGCGCAGCCACGGCTTTTTCTACAAGCCGCAAGCGGCCGGCGAAGGCATGATCGGGCTGCCCATCCTGGGCGCGGACGAGCGGCCTGGCCTTAATAAGCAAGCAGCCTCCGTTCTCTATCTGCGTAACAGCGGCTTGCTGTTGACGGAACTGGGCGCGCTGGCGGCGCGGCCGGGCCAAACGCCGGACGACGGCTGCCGCGTGTCCTGCGTGGACTGGTACGGCAATGCGCGGCCCCTGTTCCTGCAGGGCCGGGTCTTCGCCCTGCTTGGCTACGAATTGGTGGAAGGGGTGCTCAAGGATGGACAGATCCGCGAAGTGCGCCGCATCAGCTATGCGCCCATTGCGTCCACTTTACGCTGAAGGAGCAGGCGAATTGTCGCTGCCGCGTAGTTCGGCTACACTGCTCCGCATGCCCGACACCCAAATTACCGCGACGGATGAAGAACTGATGCTGCGCTATGGCGCCGGCGACCTGCCGTCGTTTCGCGAATTGTACCGGCGCCATCACCAGGGCCTGTACCGCTTCGTGGCCTGGCGCGCGCCGCGCCGCGCGTGGGTGGATGAGATCGTGCAGGATGCGTGGGCCAGTCTGCATGCGGCGCGCGCTGGTTACCAGCCGCAGGCGGCGTTTCGCACCTATCTGTATCAGATTGCGCGCAACCGCCTGATCGACATCCTGCGCCAGCGGGAAGGACAGGGACATGACGATGTCGGCGAACTTGCGGACGATGGCGCATCGCCGCTGCAATCGCTGGAGCAGAAACAGCAGCACGCGCTGCTGCATGCGGCCATCGCCGCGCTGCCCACCGAGCAAAAAGAGGCGCTGGTGCTGCAGCAGTTCAGCGGCATGAGCATCCTCGAGATCGCCGTGGTGACGGGGGCGGAAGCGGAAACCGTCAAGAGCCGGCTGCGCTACGCCATGCAGAAATTGCGCGCGGGCTTGGACAGCGCCGCTGGCGCGGGAGGACAGGCATGAATACGCACGATCAAGATAACGACGAATCGAATGACGAGGAATTGAACGCGCTGCTGGCCAGTTTGCCGCAGCCCGCGCCTTCCAGCGCGCTCGATGCGGCCATTCTGGCGGACGCGGAAAAGGCCTTGCCTAAGCCAGCTGCCGCGAACGACAGCGCCGATGGCGTGCTGCGCACTTTACCGGCCAAGAAATCGCCCGACTACTTGCAGCGCTGGCGTGTTCCGCTGGGACTGGCGGCAGCCGTGCTGCTGACGGTAAACCTGATCGGCGTGGACTGGTTCGGCTCGAAACCGGCGCAATTTCCCGTGGTGGGGGAGCCGGTCACGCAGGACGTGATGCGGGAAGCTGCGCCTGCGACTGAGCTTGCGCCACTACCGCCAGCCACAGCAATGCATCAGGCAATGGAGCAGCAAGCGGCCATGCAGGCCGAGGCCAGCCTGCAGCGCCAGGCGCCCGTGCAGCGCGCGCTGGCCATGCCCGCTCCCATCTTGGCAAAGTCGGCGCCGTTGCCGCCACCGGCCAGGCTCGACGCTTCCGTATGGCTGGTGAAGATCGACGCCTTGTTAAAAGCGGGCGAAGCGGCGCTGGCGCACGAGGAATGGGCGGCGTTCCGGCAAGCCTATCCCGACTATCCGGTGGCCGAGGAATTGCGGCAGCGGCTGGAGAAAACGAAGCAGTAGCGCAAGCTACACGATCCCCTTCCTGCGCTCCCACACGGCGCTGCCGACGAAAATGGCGGCGCACACCCACATCACGGCCGGCAGCGCGTTGACGCCCACCGATTGCATCAGCACGCCCGTCAGCAGGGGGCCGCCGCCGCTGGTCACGCCCCAGGTGGCGTTGACGATGGCGCTGGCGCTGGTCAGCGACAGTCCCGTGAAACGCTCACCGCAGGCCACCAGCGCCAGCATATAGATGCCGCCCGCCGCCGCGCCCAGCAACAGCAGCAGGGTCCACCACAGCCACGGCGTGCCGACGGCAAACGGCAGCAGCGGCAGCAGCAGGCAGACGGCCACGCCGCAGGCCGCGTGGACTTTGGCGCGGCCGAAGCGGTCGGCCATCCATCCCAGTGCGAACTGCAGGCCCGTGTCGCCCACCAGCACCACGGTGGCCGACAGCAGGGCCAGGTCCGTGCCGATGCCGTGCTCCATCGCGTACAGGGGCAACAAGCTCAATGCCAGGGTATCGAACAGGGCGAAGAAGGCGGCGCCCAGCACGATCATCGGCATGCGCGGCAGGATCAAGGTCCACTTCACGCCATGTTCTTCCGGCTCGCGTTCCGGACCGCTGTTCGAGATCAGCATCAATCCCGGCACGGCCAGCAAGAACAGCAGGCCGCAGGCGGCGAAGCTCCAGCTGATCTTGTCGTTGAAGAGCGCCACCAGGGCGGGACCGATCAGCTGGAAGAAAGTAAAACTGGTGGTGTACATGGCCACCACGCGGCCCCGCGAATTATCGGGTGCCAGGCGGTTGACCCACGCTTCGCCGATGGTAAACAGCACGCCCATGGCGCCGCCGAACAGGAAGCGCAGCACGCTCCACGCCAGCAGGTGGTCGGTGAACTGCATGGCGATCGTCGCCAGCGACGCCACCCACACGGCGCCCAGCATGGTGGCGCGCGCGCCGAAACGTCCCACCCAGCGCGAGACGAATGGCGAGGCGGCCAGGATGCCGAGGGCGCTGACGGCCGTGATCATGCCGATGATATCCGTGCCCACGCCGCGCTGGTGCAGGGTCAGGGCGGTGAGCGGCATGGTGGCGCCCAGGCCCAGGCCGACCACGCCGATGCTGACCACGAGGGCGAAGAAGTCGCGCCACGGCATGTGCTTCATGGCTGCCCCCGCAGGGTACAAAAAATGTTCGGGATGGCTGGAAAACGGTGTGGATGCATGGGGAAGTGAGGGACTTTGCCTGCGGCGCTGGTGTTTGGTGCCGGACGGGGATATGATGATTTTATCAAGAGCAATATTGCAAAGCCGTAGTGTAGGCGATGTGTCCCACCGTTGGCCATTCCCATCCGTGTGGCCCCTGCCTGCGGCTCTGCTGTACAGTGAAGCGAGCGGCAGCGCTGTCATGGCGCTGTCATTGGATCGTCACGCCAGCGAGGAAGCTCCATGCGCCGTCCCATCGTTCTCGTCCCCGCCTGCCAGCGCCAGCTGGGTAGTCACGCCTGGCACATGGCGCAGGAAAAATACCTGCATGCCGTGCTGCACGGCGCCGGCTGCATGCCGCTGTTGCTGCCCGCCCTGGGCGCGGGCGCGGACCTGGAAGCGGCGCTGCAGATCGCCGATGGCGTCATGCTGACCGGCTCCGCCTCGAACGTCGACGCCCGCCTGTATGGCGAAGACATCCTGCATCCCGACCTGCCGCAAGACCCCGCGCGCGACGCCACTACCTTGCCCCTGATCCGCACCGCGTTGGCGCGCCAGCTGCCCTTGCTGGCCATTTGCCGCGGCTTCCAGGAGGTCAACGTGGCGCTGGGCGGCAGCCTGCACCAGGCCGTGCATGCGGTGCCGGGCATGCAGGACCATCGTGAAAACGTGCTCGATCCCCTGGCCCGTCAGTACGCGCCCGCGCACCGTATCAAGTTGATGCCGGAAGGCCGGTTGTCGCGCCTGCTGGGCGGCGAGAGCGAGATGATGGTCAACTCCCTGCATGGCCAGGGCATCGCCCGGCTGGCCGATGGCTTGCTGGTGGAAGCCTTGGCCGACGATGGCCTGGTGGAAGCCTATACGGTGGCCAGCGCCACCGGTTTTGCGCTGGCCGTGCAATGGCACCCGGAATGGCAGGTGGAAGACCATCCGCAGTCCATGCGGCTTTTCGACGCCTTTGGCCAGGCATGCCGCGATTATCAGGAACAGCAGCATAGAAAGACAGGATGACAGGCGCGCCGCACGCAGTACGCGGTGTTCGATCAAGACCAACGAGAGGGAAACATGGCAATACGCGAAAATTTCACCTATACGGATATGGATTTGTGGCTCAATGAAAAGCGCGTCACGGAAATCGAATGCCTGGTGCCGGACTTGACGGGCGTGGCGCGCGGGAAGATCCTGCCGCGCGGGAAATTCACCCAGGAGCGCGGCATGCGCATCCCGGAAGCCGTGCTGGGCATGACGGTGACGGGCAATTACCCGGTCGACGATGGCGGCTATGACCGCGCCATTTCCAGCACTGACCGCGACATGATTTTAAAGGCCGATCCCACCACCATCACCATGGTGCCATGGGCCACGGACCCCACCGCGCAAGTCATCCACGACTGCTATTTTGCCGACGGCGCGCTGGTCGATTTTGCTCCAAGATCTGTGCTGCGGCGCGTGCTGAAACTGTATGCGGACAAGGGCTGGAGGCCGGTGGTGGCGCCGGAACTGGAGTTCTACCTGACGGCGAAAAACACGGACCCGGACTTGCCCTTGAAACCGCCCATCGGGCGCAGCGGCCGGGCCGAGACCAGCCGCCAGGTGTACAGCATCGACGCCGTCAACGAGTTCGATCCCCTGTTCGAGGATATCTACGATTATTGCGAACTGATGAACCTTGACGTCGACACCCTGATCCATGAAATCGGCGCGGGGCAGATGGAAATCAACTTCCTGCACGGCGATCCATTGGGCCTGGCCGACAAGGTCTTCTTCTTCAAGCGCACCCTGCGCGAAGCGGCCTTGAAACACGATATGTACGCCACCTTCATGGCCAAGCCGATGGCGGGCGAGCCGGGGTCCGCCATGCATGTGCACCAGAGCGTCGTCGATGCGAAGACGGGCCTGAACATCTTCAGCAACGAGGATGGTTCGGCCGCGCCCATCTTCAAGCATTACATCGCGGGCTTGCAGCGCTACATGCCGTCGGCCATGGCCATCGTCGCGCCCTACGTGAATTCCTACCGCCGCATCGTGCGCCATACGGCCGCGCCCATCAACATCCAGTGGGGCCTGGACAACCGCACCGTGGGTTTCCGCGTGCCCGAGTCGGGGGTGCAGGACCGGCGCGTGGAAAACCGCATCATCGGCGCCGACGCGAATCCCTACCTGGCCCTGGCCGTGACCTTGGCTTGCGGCTATCTCGGCATGACGGAGCAGCTGGAAGCGACGCCGATGATGGTGGGCAGCGCCTACGACATGAAGTTCGAACTGCCGCAAGGCTTGCCCGAGGCCCTGCAGTTGCTGCGCGCGGAAGACAAGCTGCGCACGGTGCTGGGCGAGCGCTTCATCGACGTGTATGCGGCCATCAAGGACCTGGAACACCAGGAATTCATGACGGTCATTAGCCCATGGGAGCGCGAACACTTGTTATTGCACGTTTAAAAGGAGCACGCATGAGCACAACAAACAATCCGCTGGCGCCGAGCGCCGCCCTGGTCGCCTCCGTGGCGCAGAAAAACGCGGCGCCGCAGGTATATGACACTGCCGCCATCCAGCAAATGGACTCGGCCCACTACCTGCATCCATTTACCGATTTCCAGGACCTGGCATCGAAAGGCGCCAGGGTGATGGTGCGCGGCGACGGCGTCTACCTATGGGATAGCCAGGGCAAGAAAATCGTCGACGGCATGTCGGGCCTGTGGTGCGTTAACGTGGGTTACGGCCGCACCTCGATTTCGCAAGCCGTGTACCGGCAGATGGAGACGCTGCCCTTCTATAACAGCTTCTTTGGCACGACCAACGTGCCGGCCGCGCAGCTGGCGGCCAAGCTGGCGCAAATCTCGCCGCCGCAGTTCCAGCACGTGTTCTTCACCAGTTCCGGCTCCGAGGGCAACGACACGAATTTGCGCATGGTGCGCCGCTACTGGGACATCCTCGGCTACAAGGAGCGCCATACCATCATCAGCCGCCACAACGCGTATCATGGCAGCACGGTGGCGGGGGCATCCTTGGGCGGCATGGATGGCATGCATGCGCAGGGCGGCCTGCCGATACCGGGCATCGCGCATATCGGCCAGCCCAATTACCTGGAAGCTGGCCACGGCTTGACGCCCGAGGAGTTCGGCGTCAAAGCGGCCGGCTGGCTGGAAGAGAAAATCCTGGAAATCGGCGCCGACAAGGTGGCCGCCTTCATCGGCGAGCCGGTGCAGGGCGCCGGTGGCGTCATCATCCCCCCATCGACCTACTGGCCCGAGATTCAGCGCATCTGCGACAAGTACGGCATTTTGCTCATCGCCGATGAAGTCATCTGCGGCTTCGGCCGCCTGGGGCGCTGGTTCGGCTCCGAACTGTTCGGCATCAAGCCCGACCTGATCACCTTTGCCAAGGGCGTCACCTCGGGCTATGTGCCGCTGGGCGGGGTACTGGTGGGCGACAGGGTGGCCAAGGTGCTGATCGAGCAGGGCGGCGAATTCACGCACGGTTTCACGTATTCCGGCCACCCTGTGGCTTGCGCGGCGGCGCTGGAAAACATCCGCATCATCGAGGAAGAGCAGCTGGTGGCGAAGGTGGCCGAGGATACAGGACCGTACCTGAAACAGTGCTTCGCCAGCCTGGGCGAACATCCGCTGGTCGGCTATGCGGACAGCTGCGGCCTGGTCGCAGGCCTGAACCTGGTGCGCAAGAAGGGCGCCACCGTGCATGACAACGAACTATTCGGCGAGGACCAGGGCGTGGGCATGATCTGCCGCGGCCACATGTTTGACAACGGCGTCATCATGCGCGCCGTGGGCGAGCGCATGATCGTCGCCCCACCGCTGGTCATGACGCGCGCGCAGATCGATGAAATGGTGGGCTTGATACGGGTGTGCCTGGACAAGACCCATGCGGACGTGCAGGCGAAGGGCTGGGTGTAGGTTCTGGCTGAACCCAAACGCAAGGGCTGTGGTCGTACCCTCAGGGTACGACCCCGGGGTTTGCTCTGGGGTTGGCGTCAGTTTTTCACCCAAATAGACGCTAACTCAAGTTTTTTTGGACCAGAATCGCGGCAGTTCCGCTAAACTTCCATCTTGGCCGCTACTACAGCGGCCAGTTTTTCATTTTGACACCCTCTTACCCTGAAGCCACCCACACATGACGATAGCAACACCAGCCGCGTCGGCCAACGACGCCCCAGCGCCTTTCTTGCTGATTGATCAACTTGTCAAGGAATTCGATGGCGTGCGCGCCGTCAATGATATTTCCGTGACGATCAACAAGGGCGAGATATTCGCCCTGCTGGGCAGTTCAGGTTGCGGCAAGTCGACCCTGCTGCGCATGCTGGCCGGTTTCGAGACGCCGACGTCGGGCCGCATCGCCCTGGCGGGCAACAGCATCGTCGATGTGCCGCCGCACCAGCGGCCCATCAACATGATGTTCCAGTCGTACGCGCTGTTCCCGCACCTGTCCGTGTGGGACAACATCGCCTTCGGCCTGCGCCGCGACGGCTTGCCAAAAGCGGAAGTGGCGGCGCGGGTCGAGCAGATGCTGGCGCTGGTGCAACTGGGCCAATACGCGAAGCGCAAGCCGCACCAGCTGTCGGGCGGGCAGCAGCAGCGCGTGGCGCTGGCGCGCAGCCTGGCCAAGCGGCCGCAATTGCTGTTGCTCGACGAACCGCTGGGCGCGCTCGACAAGAAACTGCGCGAGCGCACGCAGATGGAACTGGTGAACATCATTGAGCAGGTGGGCGTCACTTGCGTGATGGTCACGCATGACCAGGACGAAGCCATGAGCATGGCCACGCGCATCGCCGTCATGAGCGAAGGGCGCATCCTGCAGGTGGGCGCGCCCGGCGAAATCTACGAGACCCCGAACTGCCGTTTCGTGGCCGATTTCATCGGCAGCGTGAACCTGTTCGACGGCCGCATCACGGAAGACGAACCCGATCACGTGGTCATCGCCACCGCCGATGGCGAACATTACGTCTCGCACGGCATCACGGGCAACCTGGGCATGGATGTCTCGGTGGCCGTGCGCCCCGAAAAAATCGGCATCCAGATCGCGCCACCCGCTTTCGAAGAGCGCGCGTCGCCGGCGGAACACGGTTATAACTGCGCCCAGGGCGTGATCGTCGCCATGGCGTATTTTGGTAATGAAACCAGCTACCATGTGCGTCTCGACAGCGGCACGGTGGTGAAAGTTTCGCGCACCAACGCTGCCCGCCACGACGCCGCGCGTCTGGAGCGCGAACAGCGCGTGTGGGTATGGTGGGATGGCGCCGACATCGTCGTGCTGACCAGCTGAGGCCATCATGACGTCCCTCCTGCAATCGCTGCGCCACTTCTTTACCTTGCGCTGGCTGACTGGCCGCAACGCCGTCATCGCCGTGCCTTCGCTGTTCCTGACGGCGGCCTTTTTGCTGCCCTTCCTGATCGTGCTGCGCATCAGCCTATCCGACATGGACACGGCGGGCAGCCCGTTTGGTGGCCTGCTGTCGTATGTCGACGGCATCGTCGTGCTGAAGGTCAAGATCGCCAACTACCTGTTCATCGCCGCCGATGAACTGTATCTGCTCACCTATCTCAGTTCCTTGAAATATGCGGCGATCACCACGGCTATCTGTCTGTTCATCGGCTACCCGTTCGCCTACTTCATGGCGCGCGCCAAACCCTCGATCCGGCCCGTGCTGATGATGCTGGTGATGCTGCCGTTCTGGACCTCGTTCCTGCTGCGCGTGTATGCGTGGAAGGGCATCCTGGCCAACCACGGCTTGCTCAACGACCTGCTGATCGCGCTGGGCGTCGTGCAGGAACCGCTGCACATGATGAACACCTCGTTTTCGCTGGTGGTCGGCATGGTGTACGCCTATCTGCCCTTCATGATCCTGCCCCTGTATGCGAATCTGGTGAAAATGGACATGCGCTACCTGGAAGCGGCGGCAGACCTGGGCGCCACCCCTTTGCAAGCGTTCTGGCGCATCACCGTGCCGCTGTCAAAGTCGGGCATCATCGCCGGCGCCATGCTGGTGTTCATTCCGTCCGTGGGCGAATACGTGATTCCCGAGCTGCTGGGCGGCCCGGAAACGCTGATGATCGGCCGCGTGCTGTGGGATGAATATTTCACCAATAACGACTGGGCCATGGCTTCGTCGGTGACGGTGCTGGTGGTCTTGCTGATCCTCGTGCCGATGGCCATTTTTAACAAATACAAGACGGACCAGGACGCGGAGGAGCGCACATGAACGGACGTACCTTTTTACAGCGCTGGTTCGGGCGCGGCTGGCTCTCGCTCGGCTATCTGTTCCTCTACCTGCCCATCATCGTGCTGATCGTCCTCTCGTTCAACAGCTCGCGCCAGGATATGGTGTGGAGCGGCTTTTCGCTGCGCTGGTACAGCGAGTTGATGAGCGATACGGAAATCATCTCGGGCTTCGGCTTGTCCCTGAAGATCGCCTTCATGTCGGCCACCTCGTCCGTCATCCTGGGTACCTTCGCCGCCTTCGCCTTGAACAGCTACCAGCGCTTCCGTGGCCGTACCTTGTTCTCGTCCATGGTCAGCGCGCCGCTGGTGATGCCGGAAGTGATCATCGGCCTGTCCCTGCTGCTGATGCTGGTGTCCATGCAAAAGGTCTTCGGTTTCCCCGAGCGGGGCGTGCTGACGATCTGGCTCGGTCATACCCTGCTGGGCATGGCGTATGCAGCCGTGGTGGTGCAGTCACGCCTGCAGGAAATGAGTAAATCCCTGGCCGAAGCCGCCATGGACCTGGGTTGCCGCGCGCATCAGGTCTTCTTCCTCGTCACCCTGCCAAACATCACGCAGGCGCTGGCTTCGGCCTGGCTGCTGACGTTTACGCTGTCGCTGGACGATGTGGTGCTGACGGCCTTTTTGTCCGGCCCAGGTTCGACGACGATGCCGCTGGTGATCTTCTCGCGCGCGCGTCTGGGGCTCGATCCGCGCGTCAATGCGATTGCCGCGCTGACCATTCTCGTCGTGACGATCGCCGTGATCGTGTATGCCGTGATGCTGGCGCGCGCCGACCGACAGCGCCGCAAGCAACTGTCTGCGGCCTATTTGGCAGACCAGGAGTAAGCTGCTCTTAAACTGACACAGGAGACGACCATGACGGAAAACACCAGTTGGCATGCACGGGCGGCAGCGCTCACGATCGATGGACGCGCCTTCATCAATGGCGAACGGATGGGGGCCAGGTCTGGCCAGACCTTCGACAACCTGTCGCCCATCGATGGCCGTCTCCTGGGGCAGGTGGCCCGCTGCGACAGCACCGACGTGGACGCGGCCGTGCTGGCAGCGCGCGCCGCTTTTGATGACCGCCGCTGGGCAGGCAAGTCGCCCGCGCAGCGCAAGCGCGTGCTGATCAAATTCGCCGACCTGGTGCAGAAATACGGCCCCGAGCTGGCCTTGCTGGAAACCCTGGACATGGGCAAACCGATCAAATACAGCCAGAGCGTGGACGTGGGCGCCACGGCCAACTGCCTGCGCTGGTATGGCGAGGCGATCGACAAGGTCTACGATGAAATCGCGCCGACTCCTGCCAACAGCCTGGCCCTGATCACGCGCGAACCGGTGGGCGTCGTCGCCGCCATCGTGCCGTGGAACTACCCGATGATCATGGCCGCCTGGAAGATCGCGCCGGCCCTCGCGGCCGGCAACAGCGTGATATTGAAACCGTCTGAAAAATCGCCGCTGACGGCGCTGCGCCTGGCCGACATCGCGCTGGAAGCGGGCGTGCCTCCTGGCGTCTTCAACGTGCTGCCAGGCTACGGTAACGAAGCCGGCGCCGCGCTGGCATTGCACATGGATGTCGATTGCATCGGCTTTACGGGTTCCACGCGCACGGGCAAATTGATCGTGCAAATGGCGGGCCAGTCGAATTTGAAACGGGCCTGGACGGAACTGGGCGGCAAGTCCGCCAACATCGTGTGCGCCGATTGCCCTGACCTGGACAAGGCCGTGGCGGCCGCCGTCGGTTCCATCTTTTTCAACCAGGGCGAAAGCTGCAACGCGCCCTCGCGTCTGTTCGTGGAAGAATCGATCAAGGCAGAATTCATGGCCAAGGCATTGGCCATGCTGCCCCGTTTCCAGCCCGGCGACCCGCTCGATGAAGCCACGGTCATGGGCGCCATCGTCGACGCCACGCAGATGAAGACCGTCATGGGCTATATCGCGGCCGGCAAGAGCGAAGGCGCGCAACTGCTCGGTGGCGGCGACGCCGTGCGTCTTGAGACGGGTGGTTACTACGTGCAGCCGACCATCTTTGGCGTGGATGCGGGCATGACGATTGCGCGCGAAGAAATCTTCGGCCCTGTGCTGTCCGTGCTGGGCTTTACGGATATCGCCGAAGCGGTAAAGCAGGCCAACGCCACGCCGTACGGCTTGCAGGCGGCCGTGTGGACGTCCGACATCACCAAGGCGATCCAGACGGCGCGCGCCTTGCGTGCGGGCACCGTGCACGTCAATCAGTACGACGGTGACGACATCACCGTGCCGTTCGGCGGCTACAAGCAGTCGGGCAATGGGCGCGACAAGTCATTGCACGCGCTGGACAAGTACACGGAGCTGAAGACGACTTGGATACAGGTGGGGTAAGGGGAATTGTTGGCGTGAAACCGGGGTCAGACCCGCCGGGTCAGACCCCAGATTTTGCCGTAGGTCGGCTTAGCGCGCAGCGCGTAAGCCGACAAACAACAAACTACATCAGAAGCAGTGTTCCAGCGCCGGGAAGCTGCCATCCTTGACGGCCTTGACATAGCCGGCGACGGCGTCGTCGATGCTGGCCGCGCCTTCCATGAAGTTGCGCACGAAGCGTGCCTTGCGGCCTGGGAAGACGCCCAGCATGTCGTGCATGACGAGCACCTGGCCCGAGCAGTCGGGGCCGGCGCCGATGCCGATGGTGGGGATCGTCAGCATGTCGGTCACTTCCTTGCCCAGCTGCGATGGCATGGCTTCCATCAGCACGATGGCGGCGCCCGCGTTTTGCAGCACCAGCGCGTCGTTCTTCAGTTCCGCGGCGCTTTCCGTGCTCTTGCCCTGCACTTTATAACCACCCAGCTGGTGCACCGATTGTGGCGTCAGGCCAATGTGGGCGCAGATGGGGATGCCGCGCTCGGTGAGGAAACGGACGGTCTCGGCCAGCCAGGCGCCGCCTTCGATCTTGACCATGTGTGCGCCCGCCTGCATCAGGATGACGGCGTTGGCATAGGCTGTTTCAGGCGTGCCGTACGCGCCGAACGGTAGGTCGGACATGATCATGGCCGACTTGCTGCCGCGCGCGACGGACGCCGTGTGGTAAGCCAGTTCGGCCACGGTGACGGGCAGGGTGGAATTGTGGCCATTGCAGACCATGCCGAGCGAATCGCCGATCAGCAGGATCTCCACGCCGCAGCGGTCCATCAGGGACGCGAAGCTGGCGTCATAGCAGGTCAGCATGGTGATCTTTTCGCCGGCGGCGCGCAGCGTGGCCAGGGTGTGGATGGTCACGGCCTTGTTGGCGACAGGCTTGGATGGCGCCGGCGCCGGTGTGGCGGCCTTGTCTTTTGCGGCCAGATCTGTTCCTTGCAAATAAGCGGACATAGGTATTCTCTAGAGTGAAAGGGGTACGACGCCGCTAGTGTAGTACTTTATATGGCGGCGTGCAGGGGCGGCATTGTAGTGTATGTCTTGCGCCGTGGCTCAGAGCCGGCTGATGGCCTGGTCGGCCACTGTGGCCAGGTAGTCCTGCGCCGGCCCGAGTCCGGGCACGGAAATGGCGGGCGCCAGGGCCAGCAGCGGCACCAGCACGAAGGCGCGCTCGGTGATGCGGGGATGGGGCACCGTCAGCGTGGCGCTGGCGATCCGTTCATCGCCGTACAGCAGCAAGTCCAGGTCCAGGGTGCGCGGGGCGTTGCGGTAAGGCCGCTCGCGCCCGTGCGCCGCCTCGATGGCGTGCAGGGCCAGCAGCAGTTCCTCTGCCGGCAGGGTGGTCGTGAGGCGCGCCACGGCGTTGATGTAGTCGTCACCGCTGGAATCGATGGGCGCCGTGCGGTAGCTGGCCGAGGCGTCCACGAGGGATGCGCCGGGCAGGCGCGCCAGGCGCGCCAGCGCGTCCTGCACGTTGGCGCGCGCGTCACCCAGGTTGGCCCCGATGCCGATGTAGGCGGTCACTTGTGCAAGTGCGTCCATTATTCGTCGCTGTTGCTGCCGGTGGCCGAGCCGCCCGTGCCCGTCTTGCTGCGCGTGCTGCGGCGTGGCGGACGCTTCTTCTTGACGGCGCCCGGCGCGGCATTGGCGCTGACGAGCAGTGCTTCGCGCGTTTCCTCGTCGCCTTCATAGAAGGCTGTCCACCATTCGCCGATCTCCATGTCGATCTCGCCCGAGGCGCAGCGCAGCAGCAGGAAGTCGTAGCCCGCGCGGAAGCGCAGGTGCTCCAGCAATTTGTGTGGCGCCTTGCCCACGCGGCGCTCGAAGCGCGGCTGCATCGACCAGATGTCGCGCATGTCGGAACCGATCTTGCGCTGCAAGGCCAGTTTTTCCGTTTGCGAATCGAGCACGTCGTCGGCCGCCAGGTGCAGCGCGGGGATGGTCGACTCGCCGGCGGCGCGGTAGGCCGTCCATTTTTCCAGCACCTGGTGCCACAGCAGCGAGGCGAACAAAAAGCCTGGCGAGACGGTCTTGCCGGCGGCGATACGCTGGTCCGTGGCGTCCAGCGCCAGGGTGACGAATTTCGCCCCCAGCGGTTGTTCCAGCACTACGTCGAGCAAGGGCAGCAAGCCGTGATGCAAGCCTTCCTTGCGCAACTGCTGCAGGCAGGCCAGCGCGTGACCGCTCATCAGCAGTTTCAGCATTTCGTCGAACACGCGCGGCGCCGGCACGTTGTTGATCAGCGGCGCCATGATGGGAATCGGCGCGGCCGTGTGCGGCTCGATGGTGAACTTCAGCTTGGCGGCAAAGCGCACCACGCGCAGCATGCGCACGGGGTCTTCGCGGTAGCGCTCTTCCGGCTTGCCGATCATGCGCAAGGTCTTGGCGCGGATGTCTTCCACGCCGCCGTGGTAATCGAGCACTTCCTGCGTGGCAGGGTTGTAGTACATGGCGTTGATGGTGAAGTCGCGGCGCAGCGCATCTTCGTGCTGCAGGCCGAAGGTATTGTCGCGCAGGACGCGGCCATGTTCATCCTTGGGCGCCGAATCGGCACCGGCGCCGCGGAAGGTTGTCACTTCCAGCAAATCCTGGCCGAACATCACGTGCACGATCTGGAAGCGTTTGCCTATGATGAAGGCGCGGCGGAACAGGCGTTTGACCTGTTCCGGCGTGGCGTTGGTGGCGATGTCGAAGTCTTTCGGTTTCACGCCCAGCAGCAGGTCGCGCACGGCGCCGCCGACGACAAAGGCCTCGAAGCCCGCTTCCTGCAGGCTGCTGGTGACGCGGATGGCATTCGACGACACCAGTTTCGGGTCGATTCCGTGTTGCGCAGGACCGAGCACGATGGGTGCCGTGGTGTCGCGCGCTGCCTCTTTTTTAACGCCGAGGATCTTGCGGATGAATTTTTTAATCATTGAATAAGTGGAGTGATGGCCAGCCGTGGAGGGATGCGTGTGCGCTCAAAGCGGTGTTGGGATTGGTCGCGACAGGGTGGGTCACGACCGACAGCAGGGGAATGTCGTTATGTGAATCGCTGTAAAAATAGCTGCGCTCGAACTGCCCCAGTTCCTTGCCCATCTTTTCCAGCCAGGCATGGGTGTGGGTCAGCTTGCCCGCGCCCAGGGTCGGCGTGCCTACCAGCTTGCCCGTGACATTGCCTTCGGCGTCATATTCGGGCATGGCCGCCAGCAGGTGCTCGACGCCCAGCGCATCGGCGATGGGTTTGGTGATGAAATGGTTGGTGGCCGTGACGATGGCCAGCAAATCGCCCGCATCCTGGTGCTGTTTCAGCAAGGCCACGACTTCCGGGCGGATGGCCGGCATGACCACTTCGGCCATGAATTGCCGGTGCAGCGCTTCCAGGCGTTCGCGCGGAAACTGCGCCAGGGTGCCGAGGGAAAATTCCAGGTATTCCACCGGATCGAGCGTGCCGGCCTGGTATTGCGCGAAAAATTCGTCGTTGCGGCGGGTGAATTCGGCGGCGTCCACGGCACCGATGCGTACCAGGAATTCGCCCCACTCGTGATCCGAGTCGATGGGCAGCAGGGTATGGTCGAGGTCAAACAGGGCCAGATTCATCATTCTTTCGCTTCCGCCTGCAGCAACTCGCGCAACAATGGCAAGGTGATCGGGCGTTGGGTTTCAAGGGAGTAGAGGTCGAGAGAGTCCAGCATCGTCGACAGCGAACGCATGTCGCGCCGGAAATGGGACAGCAGATAGGGTAACACGCCCGGCGACAAGGTCAAGCCGCGGGTGGTGGCTGCCTGGGTCAGGGCGGCGATCTTTTCATCGTCGGTCAAGCCGTGGATTTGATAGATCAGGCCCCAGCCCATGCGCGTGCGCAAGTCTTCGCGCACGGGCAGCACGGCGGGCGGCACGGCGCCGCTGCACACCATGAACGCCTTGTTGGCGCGGATTTCATTGAACAGGGCAAAGGCATCGATCTGCGCCAGCGGCGACAGCTTTTCGCAGTCGTCGAGCAGGTACAAATCCACGTCGGGTGAATACACGAACTCGGACTCGATCGAGAACGGCGAAATGTAGCGCGCGCGCTCGGTGCTGGCCAGGGCCTTGAGCAGATGGCTCTTGCCGGCGGCCAGTTCGCCCCACAGGTAAGCAAAATGTTCGCGCGAGGTGCGCGCGGCGAACTGGCGCATCAGCTGCGCCACTTCGGCATTCTGTCCCACCTCGAAGGTATCGAGGCTGTGCGCCTGGTCTGTGCCTAAATCGAGCACCAGTTGTTTCATGGCGTACGCCTTGTCCTGTTTTTCATTACTGCGTATGCGTCGTCGTCGCTGTTATTGGTTTCACATTGTAGCCATATCGGGTACCTTGTCATACATTATAGAAGCTGCTGGACAGGTAGTGGCGTCTTAGATGCTTAAAAGCGACCATCAACACGGCAGAAGCGGGTAAAGCGAGCAAAACGCCGACGAAACCGAATAGTTGTCCGAAGGCCAATAAGGCGAAGATCACAGCCAGCGGGTTCAGGCCGATGCGCTCGCCCACCAGGCGCGGCGTGAGGAAAAAGCCTTCGATGACCTGGCCGCAGCCATAGATGACGGCCACGGCGATGACGCCGCTCCAGTCGGCAAACTGCAGCAGGGCGGCGATCAGCGCCAGCATCAGCCCCAGGCCGAAGCCCAGGTAGGGGATGAATACCAGCAAGCCCGTGATGATGCCCACCGGCAATGCCACTTCAAAACCGGCGATGGCCAGCGCCACCGAGTAATACGTGGCCAGCACCAGCATGACGAGCAACTGGCCGCGCAGGTATTGCGCCAGCAGGGTGTCGACTTCCTGCGCCATGCCCACCGTGCGGCCGACCCAGCGGCGCGGCACGGCGCCGGCGATGCGCGCCAGCATCGGATGCCAGTCCAGCAACAGGTAGAACAGCACCACGGGAATCAGCACGACGGTGGCCAGCCAGCCCAGCACGGCCGTGCCGCCGATGCGGGCCGAGGCCAGCACGGTGCTCCAGATTTCATCACCGCTGGTGGCCATCTGCTGGCTCAGCATGCGCTTGATGCCCGTGCCATCGAGGCGCACGCGGATGCCCAGGTCGCGCAGTTTTGGCGCCAGGAAGTCGTTCGCCTTGTTCAGAAATTGCGGGATTTGCGCCTGCAGCAGGGGAATTTCCTTTTGCAATACGGGCACGACGATCAGCACCAGCGCCGTAATGGCGAGGAAAAACAACACTACGACGACCAGCACGGCCAGCGGACGGGGCACGTAAAAGCGCTTGTAATGCAGGCGCTGCAATCGGTCGACGCCGGGATTGAGCACGTAGGCGAGGATGGCGGCGGCCAGGAAGGGCGTCAGGATGGGGCCCAGGCTGACGAGCAGCAGCAAAAATGCCAGCCAGACCGCGATCCAAAATGCTGTTTGCTTCTGTTCGGCGGTGATGGCGAATGGCATGGAGTTTGTGCTGTTGCGTTAAAAAAAGGCAGTTAATTACGAAATGGCGGGGCAGTTTGATAAAATAGCGACTTGATCGACCGAATTCACCCGCTGGCGTCCTGCCGCACGATGTTGAAAAACATGCTTGCGCGCGCGTGCCGGCGGGTATCCGCCTTCTATTTTACCGCCTCCGCTGCCACCACACCATGAACCAGACTTCTAATGTTTCCCTTTCCTACCGTGACGCTGGCGTCGATATCGACGCAGGTGACGCTTTAGTCGAAGCAATCAAGCCGTTTGCCAAGCGCACCCTGCGCGAAGGCGTGATGGGCGGCCTGGGCGGTTTTGGCGCCATGTTTGAAATCAGCAAGAAGTACAAGGAACCGGTGCTGGTCTCGGGCACCGACGGCGTGGGCACCAAATTGCGCCTGGCGTTCGAACTGAACCGCCACGACACGGTCGGCATCGACCTGGTCGCCATGAGCGTCAACGATATCCTGGTGCAAGGCGCCGAGCCGCTGTTCTTCCTCGACTACTTCGCTTGCGGCAAGCTGGACGTGGCCATCGCCACCGACGTCATCAAGGGTATCGCCCAGGGTTGCGAACAGGCTGGCTGCGCGCTGATCGGCGGCGAAACGGCGGAAATGCCGAGCATGTACCCGGCCGGCGAATACGACCTGGCAGGTTTTGCCGTCGGCGCCGTGGAAAAATCGAAAATCATCGACGGCACCAAGATCGCCCCGGGCGACGTGGTGCTGGGCCTGGCCTCGTCGGGCGTGCACTCGAACGGTTACTCGCTGGTGCGCAAGATCATCGAAGTGGCGAAACCGGACCTGGAAGGCGACTTCCACGGCCGTAAGCTGGCCGACGTGCTGATGCAGCCGACGCGCATCTACGTCAAGCCATTGCTGGCGCTGATGGATGCCATGGAAGTCAAAGGCATGGTGCACATCACCGGTGGCGGCCTGGTGGAAAACATCCCGCGCGTGCTGCAACCTGGCCTGGTGGCCGAGCTGGATTCGAAGGCATGGACCATGCCACCGCTGTTCACGTGGCTGCAACAGCACGGCGGCGTGGCTGACGCCGAAATGCACCGCGTCTTCAACTGCGGCATCGGCATGACCGTCATCGTTTCGCAGGAAAACGCGGACGCCGCCATCGCCCAGCTGCAAGCGGCCGGTGAAAGCGTCTCGCGCATCGGCACCATCCGCGCGCGCGTGGGCGATGAGCATCAAACAATTGTGATCTAAGTTTTAGCACGCATAGAAAAGGCAGGCACTCGCGAGAGGCCTGCCTTTTTTTACATCGCGAATCGGCCTAGCGCGCGTGCGCCGTCTTCAAGCGGCCGTCCCGCTGCGAGCCGCCCTTGCCGATCATGGCCACGCTGATGGCCGAGACGAGGTAGGCGAACAGGATGTAGCCGACGATATGCCACGGCTCGCCATTGCCCGTTTTCAGCAGGTAGGTGGCGATGATGGGCGTCAGGCCGCTGGCGAAGATGCCGGAGGGGCGGCAGCACGCCGATCAGGAAGGTGGATATGCCCATGATCATCAGGGTCATCACCAGCATGCTCTTGCGGCCGATCTTGTCGCCGAAGTGGCCGAAGATCACACCGCCGATGGGGCGCGACAGAAAGCCCACGGCGAAGGTGCCATACGCCAGCATGGTCGAGACGAGCGGATCGCCGCCCGGAAAATACAGCTTGCTGAACACGATGCCGGCCACCACGCCGTAAAGGAAGAAGTCATACCATTCGATGGTGGCGCCGATCACGCTGGCCATCACGACTTTCCGTAGCTCTTTTGCTTTTTCGGATGGTTCGGATTGTTATCCATCATATCTAGTCTCCAATCGATATCGATTATGTTTTTTTCTGATGCTAGGCTTGTCGCCGATACTTGGGGCGGGGCCGTCTGCCCGCCGCTGGCATCCTCCCGGGTGAGGTGGAATGGGGAGCTGACTAGGCAGCCTGTGGCAGGCGCACGGCGTCCGCCAGGATCATGTCGGCCGCTTTTTCGGCGATCATGATGGTGGGCGCATTCGTATTGCCCGAGACGATTTCCGGCATGATCGACGCATCGACCAAGCCGTGCACGCGCAGCTGGCCATCCTGCCAGTACTCGATGCCGATGGCGCGCTTGCGGGCCGGCCGCAAAAAGGCCTTGGCCGTGCTCCAGCGCAAGCCCTTGCTGGCTGTTTGCTGGAAGTAGCCGACGCCTTCCTGCGTGGCGCCGTTGTAATCGGCATTGAAAGGGATGCCGCTTTCCGTGGCGCCGGCGATGCAGTGTTCGGCGATGGGACGGCGCAGGCGCAAGTCCGACACTTTCAGCGGGCCGCCGACGCCGTGGTAGTCGCTGGCACCGCGTTCCTGGTCTTCCGATTTCTTGAAATAGGGCAGCACCTCGGCATCGCTCCAGCCTGCATTGCCCAGCTCGGCCCAGCGGTTTCTGGCCGCGCAAATAGAGCAAGCCGTTGAGCGAGCTGGAGCCGCCCAACACCTTGCCGCGAGGCCATTGCCGCTGGCGCCCGGCGATGCCGACGTCCGCTTCCGTGCGGTAGCACCAGTCCAGCCTGGGGGCGTGCATGGTCTTGAAATAGGGGTTTGAGGTGCAGTGGAACGGAAAACCGGGTAAGGAATCTTCTGCTGTTTTTTGGCCGTTTCCGTGCCGTTCGCTCCCACGGCCTGTCGCATGAAGCTGGAACCCCAAGTAAGCGTTATCAACTAATTGTTCAGCGTACTCAGGATGAAGTCGGCGCGCTCTTCCACCCCCACCTTCGGAACGATCGAAAGGTCATACCCCAGTGATGGATAGACTTCAAGAAGCCGTGAATATTCTGCCATCGCACTGTCTAGGGTGTGACGCCGCTCTTGGTCCTGAACGTAAATTTTCGACCAAGGTGGGGTTAGGAACACGCGCTGATGGTAGCGATTAAGTTGTCCAATCGACATTAATTCTGGTTTGCCGGTCAGGTGCTGAAGAGCAACGGCGGCGTCGATCAAACTTCTGTCGAAGAAGATCCAATCATCAGGTGTGCCGACTGAGGCTCGGTCGGCGAGTGCCATGGCAATGGCACGATGCAAAAATGCAGTCGGGTCTATCCAGGGTAGCGCCGTGCCATTGCTGTGGATCTCTGCTTTCACGATCCGTCTGCCGGGTTCTTCCACGACGGCATACCCTCGTCGGCCAAGCTCTGCGAGCAGCGTGGACTTACCACCACCGGAACACCCGGAGATCACAACGAACCGATTCATATATAAATTTCTCACTTTCGAGCCGTTACAGCTAGAGGGCCTATGGTTACCCGCAAGGAAGACGCTGCGATGTATTTACAAAAATAAAATTATATATACAATAACATTTTGGCATGATAGGCTTGCATTCCTCTAGCAATAGCATCATTTCTTTCGGGGGTAATCGTCCGCTACCCGGCATGGGCAAGAATGAGAAGGCAAAGACAAGCAGCTTGGCACGATCCTCGTCTGGTCGATAAAGACCTCCTTCCACGCTTCACAGACTAGTGAAAAAATGAGCTTCGAGATTTTCTTTTACAGCTACAAGCGGGGTGAACCTTACTCCTTTCCCCTGTCGGATGCTGAATCTGCATTTCAGGCAGCCATTGTGCGCCGCGAACGCACGGAAAGCGACCTCTTCTGGCGACTGGAATACCCAATTCTTAATCCACCAGATGTTCCGCCAGTGATGCAATTCAACGGGCGCGAATACCCCGTCTTGGTGTGTGATTGCTCGGAAGTCTACTTGACCGTTGAGGTAGGTACTGATTCACGCCCTATGACGGACGGGTTCATGGTCAGTGGGCCAGCCGGGCATCACGATTTCTATGCGGCACTGCTGCACCTTCTGCAAACTACGCACTCTGCTTTGTTCTGGCCAGGTAACAACTCGCTTGTCGTCGGTCAGTTTGAGAGCATCGAACACCTGCCCAAGGAAATGATAGAAAGCCTTGGCGAGCCGTTCATAATTAATGAGCCTCAACAGATCATTGACAGGATTTGTGCCAGCTAAAGCATGACTGAAGCAATTTGGGTTCTGTCGCATTGTTGATCAAACGGCGGAATTTTCCCGGGATGTCACATTGCCCTCAAACAGGACGGACTTTGCCCGCCAGCGCATAAAATTGGTCGGTGAACGACATCGCATCGGTTCCATTGATTGAGAACTGGCCCTTGCGGATCATGTGCATGAGCTCGACGCCGGCGAGCACGCAGTGGGCGGCGCGGAACGATTTGAAGTTGAGCATCGGCTTGGTCACCCGCTTGATGGCGCGATGGTCCTGTTCGACGATGTTGTTGAGGTACTTGACTTGGCGCAGGACGATCGGCACGTCGCGGCCGGCGTTGATCGCATCGATCGCCGCCTTGTTGGCCCCGCTCTTGTCCATCGCGACCTTGTCCGGATCGCCGTTCGCTCCCATGGCCTTGTCGAAGAAGCGCTTCGCTGGGGCCATATCGCGCTTTGCCGTGAGCAGGAAGTCGACGGTTTTGCCCTGCTTGTCGACGGCGCGGTACAGGTATTTCCAGGCGCCCTTGACCTTGGGGTTCCGGGTGCAATGGAACGTAAAACCGGTTAAGAGGTGATCTGTCAGATTGAAATTGGTTGGCCATCCACCTACAGCATTTTTATTATCTTGTTCACACGTCACAGAAGGAGAAACACCGATGGCAACAAAAAGCGAACTCAAAGCCCTCTCCGCGCGGGCACTTCAGATAATGGAACCACCAGCCTACGAGTCAAAAACTGATGTTCTCGTTACAGGAGAGCCGCTTAGCAAGCCTGTCTATTGGAAGGGGCGACAATGGGCTGTCACAAGTTATGGAATTGAGGCACGTGATGGCAAATATGTTATCGAGGGCAGCAAAGTATGGGAAGACGACGGCCATGGACAGATTAAGCATATGGCAGAAAAGGAGTGGGTTGACCTGTCTGACTTTGTTGAAGCTCTACGACTTGCGCGCTCTCGATGGCCAAAAAGCGGTTTAGCAGAATCCTAAACGTTCGCAAAGGGTCGGTCGCCGCCACCGGTCATTGATTCCGCTTAACACTGTTGGCCGTTCCGTTGCACCTCAAACCCCAAATAGCCGACCGGCACGCGTATCCAGGGATTGTTGTCCTTGCCGCCCGGTTCCAGCAGCAATACTTGCTTGTTGCTGTCGTGCGACAGGCGGTTGGCCAGCACGCAGCCGACCGAACCGGCGCCGACGACGATGTAATCGTAGTGTGTTTGTGACATTGCCCTTGTCCCCTGCGTTTGCGGTATAGCTTGCCTTTGCTGGCGACTTTTGCGATACACGGGTCTTTTATTTGGTGTTTTGGAACGCCTGGTTCCATTTATAAAAGACATGCAGCGCCGGGACCAGCGGAAACATCCGCATACGCGAGAGGTGAAACAGAACATGCATGATGCGTTTCAATAACGGCAGGCCGATGCCGGAGAAGATGGGGCGGCCGGTGGCGCAGTGGCTGCCAGCGCGGCGGCCAGCCATGGCGACGAGGCACGGGGCTTGCGCGTGCTGCGCCCACTCGTGGGACGCGGCTACGTGCCCGGTACCGCTGTGCCTGCACTTGGTGCTGGGTACGCGCGCCCATGCATTGCACGGCCAGCGGCAAGCTGTTTTTGGCGCACATGAATTTGCTGGAGCGGCGCGCATTGCTGGCCATGCTCACGCTGGAGGCGCGCACGCCGAAAAGCATCACGGATCCCGTGCTGCTGGAACGTGAGATCGTGCGCATTGCCCGCCTGGGCATCGGCATCGACGACGAGGAATTCGTGCACGGCATGGTGGCCGTGCCCATCTGCGCGGCAGACGGGCGCATCGTGGCGGCCGTGGCTTGCCACGCGCCCGTGGCGAGAAAGTCCGTGGAGCAACTGATGCAGCACGTGCCGCAGCTCGAGGGCGCGGCCGTCAAGCTGCGGCCGCTATTGCTGGCGGAAAATAGTTAAGGTTTCAAGACCTTCGCTACTTTTGCAGCCCTAAGACGGAACGCATCGGGCATGCCCGAGCCCAGCAGCGGACGCAGGTACAGTCTGAAAGCATCGGTCACATCGGTGCCGCTGGCGCTGATGAACTCGTCTTCCATGGTACGCGTCTTGCCCGCCACTTCCGCCAGGGGCAGCAATTCATAATCGACGGAATAAAAGCCCGTGCGCTTGATGGCGACGGAACCGTCGCGGTCGCCCCACATGGCGAACTGCACTGCCTTCTCGCCCACTTCTCGGGCTTCGCGTTGATCTACATCAGAGACGCAGCCGATGAAGGAGCGCTGCAGATAGCCGAAGGTATCGCCACGCACGCGCTTGATGCCCAGCTTGGCCTTGATTTCGTCGCACAGCAGGTCGGCCAGCGCGCCCGTGCCCGACAATTGCACATTGCCATGCGCATCGCGCTCTACCTCATTGCCCACCTGCCGGGCCAGCAGGCTGGCGATCGGTTCTCCCGAGGCGTCGTGGATGCCTTCCGAGACGGCGATCACGCAGCGGCCATACTTTTCATACGTGGCCTTCACGTCGGCAAGGAAGTTATCCAGCGCGAAGACGCGCTCGGGCAGGTAGATCAGATGCGGGCCATCGTCAGGGAACTTCTTGCCCAGTGCCGAGGCGGCTGTCAGAAAGCCCGCGTGGCGGCCCATCACCACGCCCACGTAGACGCCGGGCAAGGCCGCGTTATCGAGGTTGGCGCCGGCGAAGGCTTGCGCGACGAAACGCGCGGCCGAAGGAAAGCCGGGCGTGTGGTCGCTGCCCACCAGGTCGTTGTCGATGGTTTTCGGGATGTGGATGCAGCGCAGCGGATAGCCGGCCTTGTGCGCTTCCTCGCTGACGATGCGCACCGTGTCGGACGAGTCATTGCCGCCGATGTAAAAGAAATGTTCGATCTCGTGCGCGCGCAGTACTTCGAAGATTTGCTGGCAGTAGGCAATATCAGGCTTGTCGCGCGTGGAGCCGAGCGCCGACGAGGGCGTGGCGGCCACCAGTTCCAGGTTGTGGCTGGTTTCCTGCGTCAGATCGACAAATTCTTCATTGACGATGCCGCGCACGCCGTGCAGCGCCCCATACACGCGCGTGACATGTTGAAAGCGCCGCGATTCGAGCACCACGCCCACCAGCGACTGGTTGATGACGGCGGTCGGGCCGCCTCCCTGGGCAACAAGAATTTTTCCAGACGGCATGAGGTCTCCTCGTAGTGGAACGGCCCTCCAGCGTACTCCTTTTTTGCCGGGGCGCTGTCTTTTCCGATAGTTCTGTCGTGGAATTTCTCCACGTCATCACAGGCCAGTCTGCGCTGTTACTCCGGTGCGCGGATATGCTCCACCAGCCCCGTGCTGCGCCGCCCCGGCGCCGGTGTCAGGCAGCTGACCAGCACGGCGGCGGCCAGGCCGGCAGGCACGCCGAAGATGCCAGCGGAAATGGGCGCGATATGCATCCATTGACCACTGGCATTGCCGCCCAGCATGGTGCTCGTATGCAGCATGTAATACAGGCATACGCCAAAGCCCGTCAGCATGCCGGCCAGCGCGCCCTGGTAGTTGGCGCGTTGCCAGAAGACGCCAAGCACCAGCGGCGGGAACAGGGTCGAGGCGGCCAGGGAAAACGCCACGCCCACCAGCGACAAAATATCCGCCGGCTTTTGCGAGGCGGCATAGGCGGCGATGAAGGCCACGGCCAGCAGCAGCAATTTTGAAATCGTCACGCGCTTTTGCGTCGAGGCGCTGGGATCGACCACCTTGTAATACACGTCGTGCGACAGGGCATTGGAAATGGCCAGCAGCAAGCCATCGGCCGTCGATAGGGCGGCAGCCAGGCCGCCGGCCGCCACCAGGCCGGAAATCACGTAGGGCAGGCCGGCAATCTCGGGCGTGGCCAGCACCAGCACGTCGGCATCGATGGAAATTTCCGCCAGTTGCACGATGCCGTCGCGGTTGACGTCGACGATGCTGATCAGGGGACTGAGCTTGTCCACATTGGCCCAGTACGACACCCAGGTGGGCAGGTTCGTGTATTGCGTGCCCACCAGCGCCGAGTAAATATCGTACTTGACCAGCACGGCCAGCGCGGGAATCGTGAGGTAGATCAACAAGATGAAGAACAGGGTCCAAAAGACGGAGACGCGCGTTTCGTGCACGGAGGGCGTGGTGTACGATCGCATGAGGATATGCGGCAGGGCGGCCGTGCCCAGCATCATGCAAAACACGAGGGCCAGGAAATTGTTGCGCTTGATGTCGGACTGCTCCCGGTCGGCGGCGGGAAACGGCTGCGCGTGCGGAATGATCGGCTCGGCGCGTTTCTGATTCTGTGCCTGCGCGGCCTGCCACAGCACGCGTGCCTCGTCGGGACTTTTCGGATACGCGATCAGGTAGCGTTCCGCATTGCGGATATCGAACAGCGAGGCATTGCGCTGGCGCAAACTATCGAGCTGGCGCTGGGCCGCCAGGCGGCCTTGTTCCCAGGACGCGGGCAAGCCGGCGATGCGCGCCTGGTAGCTTTGCGCGCGCTGGCGGAAGATGGCGCGCACCTCGTTTTCTTTCGGGTCCGATTCCAGCACGTGTTCGCGCGCGCTCAGTTGCGGCAACACCTTGCCGTAGGCGATCTGTGGCACGGGATTGTCCGCATGCTTGACCGATAACCACATGGCGGGGATCAGGAAGGCGACGAGGATGATGATGTACTGGGCCACCTGCGTCCAGGTGATGGCGCGCATGCCGCCCAGAAAGGAGCAGACGAGGATGCTGGCCAGGCCCAGGAAGATGCCGACGGAAAAATCCACGCCCGTGAAGCGCGAGGCGATCAGGCCGACGGCGTAGATCTGCGCCACCACATACGTAAATGACACGATGATGGTGGCGGCCACGGCCACCACGCGCACGCTGGCACCGCGTTTGTCGGCGCCGCCGCCATAGCGGGCGGCGAGGAAATCGGGAATCGTGTACTGGCTGAACTTGCGCAGGTAGGGAGCGATCAGGAGGGCCACCAGGCAATAGCCGCCCGTCCAGCCCATGATGAAGGCCAGGCCATCGAAGCCGTTCAGGTACAGGCCGCCGGCCAGGCTGATGAAGCTGGCAGCCGAAATCCAGTCGGCGGCCGTGGCCATGCCGTTGAACATGGCCGGCACCCTGCGCCCCGCCACATAGTATTCGGTGACGTTCGAGGTGCGGCTGATGACGCCGATGGTGGCGTACAGGGTGATGGTGACGAGCATGAACAGGTAGCCGATCCATGCGCGCGGCATGCCTTCCTGTTCCAGCACCGACAGGGCCAGCAGGAAGGCGGCGAAACCGGCCGTAAACAGCAGGTAGTAGCGGCACAGGCGCGCAAAGAAGCTGCGCTGGCCGATCATGCGTGCTCCTCGGCATGAAAAGCCCGGTCGAGGCGCTGCATGCGCCAGGCATAGAAGGCGATGATGGCCAGGTACACCAGCGAGGCGCCCTGGGCCGCCATATAGAAGGGCAGCGGCCAGCCGAACAGGTTCAGGTGCAACAGCTCGCGCGCATAGAACACGGTCAGGAAGCCCGTCAGCAGCCAGATCAGCAGCAGGATGGCCGTCAGGCGCCGCGTCTTGCGCCAGTGGATAGCGCGGCGTGCCTGCAGCTCGGGGCTGGGCGTGCGCGCCGGGGGAACGGGTGGGCTCGGCTTATCCATACGTGATCTCATCCTCTTCTGGCGCTTCCGGCAACAGCAGGGCGATGCTCAGGCGCAGCAGGGTGCCCGGCAGTTTCGGCGAGTGTGCACGTGGATTGCTAAAAATCTCGACTTCGGCGCCATGTTGCTGCGCAATTTCGCGCACGATGGCCAAGCCCAGGCCGCTACCGTCGACATTGCTGCCGAGAATGCGGTAAAAGCGTTCGAAGACGTGGGCCCGCTCGGCCTGCGGTATGCCGGGGCCCGTATCTTCCACTTCCAGGATGGCCAGTTCCAGGGTGCTGCGCACGCGCACCGTGACGCTGCCCCCAAGCGGCGTGTAGCGCAGGGCATTGTCGATCAGGTTGCTCAACAGCTCGCGCAGCATCATGGCATTGCCGGAAATCATGATCGAATACGCGGGCTGCTCGAAGCCCAGGTCGATATGCTGGGCAAACGAGGCTTGCACCCAGTCCTGCACCACGCCGCGCGCCAGTTCGCTCAGCTCGATCGGCTCGAACGCTGTGCCCGCCTGTGGCTGGTTTTCCGCGCGTGCCAGGGCCAGCAGCTGGTTGACCAGGCGCGTGGCCGCTTCCGAACTTTTCGCCAGCTGCAGCAGCGAGCGGTGGATTTCGTCGTGGTCGGTCTGGCGCAGGGCCAGCTCGGATTGCATGCGCATGCCGGCCAGCGGCGTTTTCATCTGGTGCGCGGCGTCGGCGATGAAGCGTTTCTGCATGTCGATCGACAGAGACAGCCGCGCCAGCATCTCGTTGAGCGAGCCGACCAGTGGCGTGATTTCCTCGGGCACCTGGCCCGAATCGATGGGACTCAAATCGTCGGGCGGGCGGGCGCGTATGCGTTCCTGCAATTGCGCCAGCGGCGACAGGCCGCGCGCCAGGGCAAACCAGACCAGCGCCAGGATCACGGGCAGGATGATGAACTGCGGCAAAATCACACCCTTGATGATTTCATTGGCCAACTGGGCGCGTTTTTCCAGCGTTTCGGCCACTTGCACCAGCGCGCGGTGCGGCTCATCGTTGTTGCCGGCAGGAATGTCGAGATAGCTGAATGCCACGCGCACGGGCGTGCCGTGGAAGGTGTCGTTGCGAAACAGCACCATGCCGCTGCGGTATTTGTCGGGGTCTTGCGGCGGCGGCAAATCGCGGTCGCCATCGAGGTATTCGCCGCGCGGGCCTACCACCAGGTAATACAGGGTGTCGATATCGTCGCCGCGCAGGAAGTCGCGGCCGCTATTACTGCTGTTCTTTTCCGGCGCGCGGCGCAGCATGGCGCCGTCGGCTTGCTTGACCTGCTGCGTGAGCACCGTCACGCTGTCTTCCAGCGCATGGTCGAAGGGCTGATTGGCGATGCCCTTGGCCACCAGATAGGTGATGGCGATGCTCATCGGCCACAGCAACAGCAAGGGCGCCAGCATCCAGTCGAGGATTTCGCCAAACAGCGAATGCTCGATGGTGTCATCCTGCTCCGTGGTGGGCGGTTCGAACCAGTCGTCGTCGTCCGCCTCGTCCGCAGGCGCCTCGCGCGCCTTCACTTGCTGGCGGGGCCGCTGGCCGGGCTTGCCGCCTCGCCCGCTTCGGCGTTCAGGCGCGCCGCTTCCGAGTATTTTTCCAGGCAATAGCCGAGGCCGCGCACGGTGGCGATGCGCACGCCGCCCACTTCGATCTTCTTGCGCAAGCGGTGCACATACACTTCGATGGCGTTGTTCGACACTTCTTCGCCCCATTCGCACAGGTGGTCGACCAGTTGCTCTTTCGAAACGAGGCGGCCGGTGCGGCCCAGCAGGATTTCCAGCAAGCCCAGTTCGCGCGCCGACAGGTCGAGCATCTGGTCGTTGATGTAGGCGCTGCGTCCTACCTGGTCGTAGCTGAGAGGGCCGTGCTTGATGACGGTGGCGCCGCCGCCGGCGCCGCGGCGCGTCAGGGCGCGCACTCTTGCCTCCAGTTCCGACAGGGCGAACGGCTTGGCCATATAATCATCGGCACCGAGGTCGAGGCCATTCACGCGTTGTTCGATGGAATCGGCGGCCGTCAGGATCAGCACCGGCAGCAGCGAGGCGCGCGCGCGCAGGCGGCGCAGCACTTCCAGGCCGGACATCTTGGGCAGGCCCAGGTCGAGGATCAGCAAGTCGAATTCCTGGGTAGACAGTGCCGTATCGGCCTCCTGCCCCGTCTTGACGTAGTCGATGGCATAACCGGACTGGCGCAGCGAGCGGGTCAGGCCATCGGCCAGCACGCTGTCATCTTCGGCAAGTAAAATACGCATGGTGCACTTCCTCTGCTTGCGGCGGTAGAAGCTTGTATTGTGTTTCATTTTCCGCAAGGTGGATAGTTTTTGTGAAAAACCAGGCTTGTATTGATCTGTTTCAAAACAAATCCACGTTCCGCTTGCATTGATCACTGTTTTTTTATACAGTACTGTCTGTATAAAGAATTTAACCCACTGGCGCTATCGCAGGCTGCACGGTTCACGTAGATGCGTCACGTGAATCTGCAACTGTAGAACGGCTGAAAGAACATATGGACGATAAAAAAGCTGTAGTACCCGCATCGGAAAAAGCCAAGGCGCTCGCCGCCGCACTGGCGCAGATCGAGAAGCAGTTTGGCAAAGGTTCGGTCATGCGCATGGATGCCAGCGCTGTGATCGAAGAAGTGCAAGTCGTGTCGACCGGTTCGCTCGGCCTCGATATCGCGCTGGGCGTGGGCGGCTTGCCGCGCGGCCGCGTGGTGGAAATCTACGGTCCGGAATCGTCGGGTAAAACCACCCTGACCCTGCAAACCATTGCTGAAATGCAAAAACTGGGCGGTACTTGCGCCTTTATCGATGCCGAGCACGCGCTGGACGTCGGTTACGCGCAAAAGCTGGGCGTGAACCTGCACGAGTTGCTGATCTCGCAACCGGATACGGGCGAGCAGGCGCTGGAAATTTGTGACGCCCTCGTGCGTTCGGGCAGTGTCGACCTCGTCGTGATCGACTCCGTGGCGGCACTGACGCCACGCGCCGAGATCGAAGGCGACATGGGCGATTCCCTGCCAGGCTTGCAAGCGCGCCTGATGTCGCAAGCCTTGCGTAAATTGACCGGTTCCATCAACCGCACGAATACCCTGGTCATCTTCATCAACCAGATCCGCATGAAGATCGGCGTGATGTTCGGCAGCCCGGAAACGACCACGGGTGGCAATGCGCTGAAATTTTACGCCTCCGTGCGCCTGGATATCCGCCGCACCGGTTCGATCAAGTCCGGCGATGAAGTGATCGGCAACGAAACCAAGGTCAAGGTCGTCAAGAACAAGATCGCGCCACCGTTCAAGGAGGCGCACTTCGACATCCTGTACGGCGCAGGCACCTCGCGCGAAGGCGAAATCCTGGACCTGGGCTCGGATGCCAAGATCGTGGAAAAATCCGGTTCGTGGTACAGCTACAACGGCGAACGCATCGGCCAGGGCAAGGACAACGCCCGCGCCTTCCTGCAAGAGCGTCCGGCACTGGCCCGCGAAATTGAAAACAAGGTCCGCGCTTCGCTGGGCGTGCGCGAACTGCCGCCGCTGGCTGCTGAAAAACCGGAAAAAGCGGATAAAGCCGCTGACAAGGCTGCCAAGGCTGCGGAAGCCAAGCCAGAGTAGGTCGGATTAGCGCGGCAAAGCCGCGCGTAATCCGACAACACCACAGACGCCAACAATGTTGTCGGATCAGACGCCAACAATGTTGTCGGATTACGGCCCAAGGGGCCTAATCCGACCTACGCATGGCTTGCCGCAAGGTGTGACCATGATCGCCGTCCCGCGCTATTGCGCCGGGCGGCGATTGTGTTTGGATGGCTTGATCGTGGAATGAAAGACAAGGTGGGTGTATGGCAGCGGTACAACTAAGCCTGAAAGGCAGGGCGCTACGCTTTCTGTCGATGCGTGAACATAGCCGCATGGAATTGCGGCGCAAGCTGCAGCGCCATGCGCAAGAGGGCGATGATGTGGAAGCCTTGCTCGACAGCCTGGAGCAAGCCAACTGGCTGTCGCAGGAGCGCTTTTCCGAGTCGCTGATCCACCGCCGCTCGGCCCGCTTCGGCAATAGCCGCATCATGGCCGAATTGCAAAGCCATGGCATAGGCGGCGAGGCGCTGCAGGAACTCAAGGCGGGATTGGCCGAAGGCGAAGTTGCACGCGCCTGCGAGGTGTGGCGCCGCAAATTTGGTGAAGTGGCGCAGGATGCCGAGCAGCGCAACAAGCAGGTGCGTTTTTTGATGCAGCGCGGCTTTTCCCAGCGCGCCGTGCAGGTGGCCCTGAAGGGGCTGGATCCCGAGGACGATTAGGCCGCTGCTGGCGCGGTTCTGCCAGTTTCCGCGCCGCGCCTGCCGGTGTGCTGCCGGCATGTCCGCCCTGGCCATGCTGTGTTCCTTCTACAACAGTCCGCGCGCTGCCCTGCGTGCGCGTGCCGGCCGGCCTTGCGGCTTGCCCTTATTTTCTTGGCAAGGGGCTTTCTTCTGTCATCGTCCTGTCAAGCCGGCGGCGTATTGTTGCGCTGCACGTGGCGAGCGCTGCCAGCGCTCTGCGCTATCGGTGCGGAGGCGGCAACTGCATACCCTTCACGGCCCCAGGCGCGCATATCCATCATCACCGAATATGATAACTACATAAATTTCCATGTGCTTTCTTTATACTTTGAAATGTTTTTATCGAAGCAATGAAAAATTATGTTGCGGCGCAACCGGCGCCCAATGTGCTACACTTTTAGGGTTTTTGCGGCGCCGCAGGTGCGGTTGCTGTTCGTAGAAGCTGCGAACAGAGTGCTTTAGGCACATGGCTGCTTACTAAATTATGGCCGCGCAAGCGGCATCGGTCTTATGCCCCTGTCAACTCCCGTATCCCGGCGCGCCCTACGGCACTCCCGCGTTATCGACGTCCAAGCGTATGTGCGCGACGACGGCCTGTGGGATATTGACGCCCGTATCACCGATATCAAAAGCTATGACGCGATGCTGGCTTCTGGCCCCCGTCCCGCCGGCACTCCCCTGCATGACCTCCATTTACGCATTACCGTCGATCGCGAACTGACCATTGTCGAGGCCGAAGCTGCCTCCGATGCGGTGCCCTATCCCGGTTTTTGCGATACCATCGGCCCCGCTTACAGGGCGCTGATCGGTTTGAATTTATTGAAGAATTTCCGCCGCGACTTGAAACAGCGCCTGGCGGGAATCGCCGGCTGTACCCATTTGACCGAATTGGCGCAAGTCTTGCCGACTGCGACGGTTCAGGCATTTGCCGGCGATGTCTGGTCGACCCGTGACGGTGCGAATGCTGATTTGTCGCATGAAAAGCCGTTTCAACTCGACAGATGCCACGCCCTGCGCACCGATGGCGGGGCGGTTGCACAGTATTACCCGCGCTGGGTAGCCAAAGCGTGACCCCGGCGCTTTCCTGTTTTTTTTGCACCACTAACCGTATTTTTACACATCAGTATCAGAAGGGAAGCCAGCATGAAAATCCATGAGTATCAAGCCAAAGAAATCCTCCGGCAATTCGGAGTGACGGTACCACGCGGTATTCCGTGCATGTCCGTCGAAGAAGCCGTCAAGGCTGCGGAAACCCTGGGCGGCCCGGTGTGGGTTGTCAAGGCGCAGATCCACGCAGGTGGCCGCGGCAAGGGCGGCGGCGTGAAAGTGGCAAAATCGATGGAACAGGTCAAGGAATACGCTGACCAGATCATGGGCATGCAGCTGATCACGCATCAGACCAGCGCCGAAGGCCAGAAAGTCAACCGCCTGCTGGTGGAAGAAGGCGCCGACATCAAGCAAGAACTGTACGTGTCGCTGGTCACCGACCGCGTCACCCAGAAAATCGTCCTGATGGCATCGTCCGAAGGCGGCATGGATATCGAAGAAGTGGCCGAGAGCCACCCTGAGAAGATCCACCACGTCACCATCGAGCCGAGCGTCGGCCTGACCGATGCCCAGGCAGACGACATCGCGACCAAAATCGGCGTGCCTGCCGGTTCCATCGTCGACGCCCGCGTCAACCTGCAAGGCTTGTACAAAGCATACTGGGAAACCGATTGCTCGCTGGCCGAAATCAACCCGCTGATCGTTACCGGCAGCGGCAAGGTCATCGCCCTGGACGCCAAGTTCAACTTCGACCCGAACGCTCTGTTCCGCCATCCGGAAATCGTCGCCCTGCGCGACCTGGACGAAGAAGATCCAGCTGAAATCGAAGCGTCGAAATTCGACCTGGCCTACATCTCGCTCGACGGCAACATCGGTTGCCTGGTAAACGGCGCCGGCCTGGCCATGGCCACCATGGACACCATCAAGCTGTTCGGCGGCGAGCCAGCCAACTTCCTGGACGTCGGCGGCGGCGCCACGGCAGAAAAAGTGACCGAAGCGTTCAAGATCATGCTGAAAAACCCAGGCCTGAAAGCCATCCTGGTGAACATTTTCGGCGGCATCATGCGTTGCGACGTGATCGCCGAAGGCGTTATCGCCGCGGTCAAGGCCGTCTCGCTGAACGTGCCACTGGTGGTGCGCATGAAGGGCACCAACGAAGACCTGGGCAAAAAGATGCTGGCCGATTCCGGTCTGCCTATCATCGCAGCCGACACCATGGAAGATGCAGCCAAGAGCGTCGTTGCCGCTGCTGCCGGTCAAGCTTAATTAAGGAATCAACATGTCCATTCTGATCAATAAAGATACCAAAGTCGTAACCCAAGGGATCACCGGCAAGACCGGCCAGTTCCACACCCGCGGTTGCCGCGACTACGCGAACGGCAAAGCTGCCTTCGTGGCAGGCGTGAACCCGAAGAAAGCCGGCGAAGATTTCGAAGGCATTCCTATTTTCGCTAGCGTTACCGAAGCGAAAAAAGAAACCGGCGCCAACGTTTCCGTGATCTACGTACCGCCAGCAGGCGCGGCAGCGGCGATCTGGGAAGCTGTCGAAGCTGAAATGGATCTGGCCATTTGCATCACCGAAGGCATTCCTGTGCGTGACATGATGGCCCTGAAAGACCGCATGGCTAAAGCCAACAGCAAAACCTTGCTGCTGGGCCCTAACTGCCCAGGCTTGATCACGCCAGACGAAATCAAGATCGGCATCATGCCAGGTCACATCCACAAGAAGGGCCGTATCGGCGTGGTGTCGCGTTCGGGTACCCTGACCTATGAAGCAGTGGGTCAATTGACCGCACTGGGCCTGGGCCAATCGTCGGCAGTCGGCATCGGCGGCGACCCGATCAACGGTCTGAAGCACATCGACATCATGAAGATGTTCAATGATGATCCAGATACCGACGCGGTCATCATGATCGGCGAAATCGGTGGTCCGGACGAAGCCAACGCGGCTTATTGGATCAAAGATAACATGAAAAAACCGGTCGTTGGCTTCATCGCTGGCGTGACCGCTCCTCCAGGCAAGCGCATGGGCCACGCCGGCGCGCTGATCTCGGGCGGTGCCGATACGGCACAAGCCAAGCTGGAAATCATGGAAGCTTGCGGCATCACCGTGACCAAAAACCCGTCGGAAATGGCGCGTCTGCTGAAAGCCATGCTGTAATTCCAGCCTGGTCACCGCAGTACAAAAAAGGAGCTTCGGCTCCTTTTTTTTGTCCGCAAGACAGGCCGCTTCCCGGCCCGGGGCGACGTTACTGGTCCGATATGGCCCAAAAGTGTCGCTTTTCTTTCCACGTGTGCCGCCGTTGCCCGGGCGCGCCGCTGGCATGGCGTTTGCACCGTTCCCTGCGTGAGCAATGCACCATGGGAGGATACGATGCGCACGCAAAGCGGATTTACCCTGATAGAACTGATGATCGTGGTGGCCATCGCCGGCATCCTGGCGGCCGTGGCCATTCCCCAGTATGGCGACTATACGATGCGGGCCAAGGTCAGCAATGTGCTGGCGGCCGCTGCCCCCTTGAAAACGGCCGTGGCCCTGTGCGTGCAGGAAAACGGCGGAGCAGTTACGGCCTGCAGCAGCCCCACCCAGGCCGTGCCCAGCGCCATCCCTGTGTTTAGCGCGACGCGCGAGGTGGCCAGCGCCAAGGTCGACAAGGGCAATATCGAACTGACCCTGGCGGGCGACATGGGCAGCGGCATGGGCGGCCAGACGGTGGGCATGGAGCTGCAGCTTGGCTCCAGCAGCCTGAGCTGGTTTTACAGCACCAGCGTGACGAATGCGGCAGCCAGGGAAGCCATTACCCGGAACAATATTCCGAAGGTGGTGGCGACGCAGTGAGCGGCGCCTGCGGCGCCAGTGTCAGACGATTTTTTGCCGGTCCGCGATCAGCGCTTCATAGGTGAGGTTTTGCAGCAGGGTATAGTGGGTCGGTTCCAGGTCGATGAATTGCACGCCATACGTATAGATTTCGGCCACCTCGGCCGCATGGCCATTCGACGGCTTGCCCACGCTGACGTTCTGGATGCGCGCGCGCGTATTGACGCGCATCTGATGCTTGTTCGGCTGCACCAGCAGGGTAAAGCTGAGCGCGACGCCCTCGTCATCCGGCGTGAGCATGCCGGGCGCCTCGATCAGCGCCCCCGAGACGCTGAGGTTGACGATGAACACGGGTACGGCCGCCACGTCGCGGTAGCTCAGCTGCGCCGGAATGTCCACTTTTACGCGCATGGCCGTGCGCAGGCTGGTGCCCTGGATGGCGTCGGGAAAGCTCAGGTGGACATAATTGAGCGGGCGGCCGAAGATGCGCAGCACGCTGCAGGAAAACGAACACACGGTGACGCCGGAAAACACGCGGATGGTCAGCTTGTCGCCCTCGTTGAGCACGATGGACGCGCCGTTTTCCATGGGAATCTTGACGATCAGGTACTCATCCTTCACATAGCCGATCACGGTCGAGAAATGCTGGATGGGCTTGATGGTGCGGTGCGTGATGAACTGGATGCGTCCCCCCACCTGCAGATTCATGGCCTCGAATTCGAAGTCCTGGAGCTTGGTTTCGGCGGTGGCCTTGTTGCTTGTCATGCGATGCTCATCTGGATATGGTCGACTCGCAGTATGCATGATTTCTTGATGAAAAAGCATTCATATCAATGAAATTCATATTGGCACAGAAAAATGCCAGGCGCACGTGCCGGTGCGCGGTGCAGGCTTTAAAATTGCATCAATATTGATGAATGTAAATCTTATGCCGCGCAGCTACTTCTGGACCATGTTGTTCCTGATCTTGCATCAAATCGACGCTGCCTACTGGAAAGAGTGGGAAATGTTTCATGTGCCGGGCGGCGTGCAGGGTTTTCTGGTGTTTAACCTGGCGGCCATTGCCCTGGTGCTGGCCGGTTACCGGCACGTGCTGCTGGCAAGCCCGCAGGCGACCCTGTATGCGGGCGTCTGCGCGGCGCTGGGCGTGGGAACTTGTCTGATCCACGCCGGCTTTGCGCTGGCTGGGTGGGAACAATTCCACTTGCCCCTGTCGATGGCCATCATCGGGCTATGCCTGGCGTGTGCCATGTGGCTGCTGCGCGACTTGCGCCGCGCCAAGCTCCATCTTGCGCGCAAGGCAGCATAGTTACACCTGCGCGTGCCAGTCGCCCGACTTGCCGCCATGTTTTTCCAGCACGCGCACGTTCGTCATGACCATACCCCGGTCGACGGCCTTGCACATATCATAAATTGTCAGCAAGCCGATTTGCACGGAAGTGAGCGCTTCCATTTTCACGCCGGTTTTTTTTGTACCTATGTGGTTTTTCAGCGGCTTGGAAGTGGGTTTCGACAAGTGTTGCTGAGCCTTAGAAACTTCGCTCTTATCCCACAGTGGGACAAAATTGGGACAGGATTTTTGCCCTGCCTGCAAGCAGTTTACGGGATCGTTCCGCTATTGACAAGTTCGCGCTAACTTGGACTTGCGCGGCAGTAGTCGCAATTATGGACTGGACCGAATAATCAATCGGAATATAGATTTCTTTCGAGTCGTGTGCAGAAGGTGTGCGCTCGTCTAGGCTGCGGCCTTGAGGATGCGGTAGACCGAAGCGATACCGATAGAGCAGGCGGCGATGTCCTGCTTGGTCACGCCCTTAGCATGTAGGGATAGAACCTTGGCTGTCTGGGCTTGGGTTGTTGGGGCGCGGCCCTTGTACCTGCCCTCAACCTTCGCAGCAGCGATGCCTACCTTCTGACGCTCTAGCATGTTCTCACGCTCAAACTGTGCGATAGAGCCGAAAAGGTTGAAGGTCAAGCGACCTTGCGGGGTGCGGGTGTCTACTGCCATGTCAAGAATTCGGATGGATGCACCAGCAGTAGCCAAGGTTGCCTCAATCTCGATCATGTGAATCATCGAACGGGCCACGCGGGACAAACTGGTGAAGACCAGGACATCGCCTGCTTTCAGCTTGCCCAGCACCTTGACGAACTCAACGCGGTCGGCCATTTTCACGCTGCTGATTTTCTCTTGGTAGATCGTTTGATCGGTGCAGCCAGCTGCCTTTAGCTTGGCTACTTGATCGGCCAACCCGGCTACCTGTTCAACTGTCGATGTGCGTGCGTAGCCGTAGGTGTCATGGCGGAGCCTTATCAAATGAATCTAAAGGTATTGATATTATCACTAGGATCGATCTAGAGTTTGCAAGATATTTGATAGGTTTTGGCGCAACCCCGGCTATCACGCTTTAGACCCTGTTCATGTAATAAACGATAGATATTGAAGGGTTGCAATATGTTATTCGTTGTACAATTACAGTTACTAATTTCACGCGATGGGCATATGAGGGCGTTCTCAAGAACCAAGTGCAACACCTTTGTCCTGTAAGGTGTCGGCATGTCGAACAGCTATAAACATTTAACTACCCAAGAGAGGGCCGTGGTCATGACCATGCGCGATGACCA
>NZ_JBNYXT010000069.1:0-2830 GCF_051380795.1 Janthinobacterium leeuwenhoeki | reverse complement strand
GTTTCGCTGCTGGACACCCAGCAGCGCTTCCAGCTTGTGAAATGAACCGCCGTATGCGGAACCGCACGTACGGTGGTGTGAGAGGGCGGCTGAGGTAACTCAGCTCCCTACTCGATTCAGTGCGCGAACTGCGTGCCCAGCACGTCCTGGCACACCTCGAGCCAGGCGCGCGCCGCGTGCGACAGATAGCGCCCGCTCCAGACGTGCGCTACCTGCCACGCCACTTCCGGTTCGACGAGGCGCACCGCCTCCAACGGTTCGCCGGCCAGGCGGTGGATGAATGGTTCCGGCAGCAGGGCCACGCCCAGGCCGGCCGAGGCCATCGCCACCAGCCAGTCCCACTGGCCGCTCTGGGCGGCGATGGTCGGCGTGAAGCCCGCTTGCGCGAAATGCTGGCGCAGGCTGCGGGTGAGGGCGAAATCATCCTTTAACAGCACCAGTGGCAGGTCGGCCAGCGCCTTGAAGGGCAGTGTCGTGCGGTTTTTCTGGAACGTGCCCGGCTCGGCCAGGGCCCAGATCGGGTAGCTGGCCACTGCCACTGCCACGAGGTCCAGTTCCGGGTCGGCCGGCAGCACCGTCATGCCGATTTCCAGCTCGCCCCCCGCCACCTTGCGCTCGATCTGCTGGCCCGTGTCTTCCTGCAGGGTCAGGCTGATGTGCGGGTGGCGCGCGCGGAAGGCCTTCAATACTGGCGTGAACAGCACATTGATCATGGGCGGGATGCCGACCGCCAGGCTACCGCGCTGCAAGGCCTGGGTGTCGCGCACTTCCAGGGTCAGCTGGCGCATATTGGCCAGCATTTCCTGGCCGTGCTGGTAGACGATGCGGCCCGTGTCCGTCAGGGTCAGCTTGCGCCCGTCGCGCACCAGCAGCTGGGCGCCCACTTCCTCTTCCAGCTGGCGCACCATCTTGCTGATGGTCGATTGGGTCAGGTGCAGCGATTCTGCCGCCTGCGTAAAGCTCGACAGGCGCACGGTTTCGACAAAATAGCGCAGGGAACGGATATCCAAGATGGGGCTCGCCTCGGCGAAGCATGAAAATATCGACTGGGTTTGGCGAAATTAATTCATGCCATGCATGTAGCCGCGATTTTATACTGAATCCACTTATGGGGTTGGTGTATGACAGCCATCCAGTTTGAGAATATTAAGAATGTCAGGAGCATCACGATGTACGAGGACCGTATCCGCCACCCGGGCTTGCTCAGCAAAATCATGAGCGCCGATGAGGCAGCCAAATTGTTCCACAACGGCATGCGTGTCGGCATGAGCGGCTTTACCCGTGCCGGCGACGCCAAGGCCCTGCCGCGCGCGCTGGCCGAGCGCGCCTTGCAAGACCCACTCAGCCTGACGTTGATCACGGGCGCTTCGCTGGGCAATGGCAGCGACGGCCTGATGGCCGAGGCAGGCGTGCTGGTGCGCCGCATGCCGTTCCAGGTCGACCCTGTGCTGCGCGGCAAGATCAACAACGGTGAAGTCATGTTCATCGACCAGCATCTGTCGGAAACGGCCGAGCAGCTGCGCTCGGGCAACCTGGCCGCCGTCGATATCGCCGTCATCGAAGCGACGGCCATCACGGCCGCCGGCGCCATCATCCCGACCATGTCGGTGGGCAACTCCGCCGCTTTCGCCCAGCAGGCAACGCAAGTCATCATCGAAATCAACCTGTCCACGCCGCTGGCGCTGGAAGGCTTGCATGACATCTATATTCCGCAAACCTTGCCGGGGCGCGAACCGATACCCCTCACGCGCGTCGACCAGCGCCTGGGCAGCACGGCCATTGCCATCGATCCGGCCCGCATCGCCGCCATCGTCATCACGGACAGCCCCGACAGCCCGTCGAATGCCTTGCCGCCCGACGCGGAAACGCAGGCCATCGCCGGCCACGTGATCGCCTTCCTGCAAGGCGAAGTGGCGGCCGGGCGCATGGGGCCGGAATTGCTGCCCCTGCAGGCGGGCATCGGCACCATCGCCAATGCCGTGCTGCATGGCCTGATCGGTTCGCCTTTCCAGAACATGACCATGTATTCGGAAGTGCTGCAGGACAGCGCCATCGAGCTGCTCGATTCTGGCCAGCTGGCGTTTGCCTCGGCCTCGTCGATCACCCTCTCGGCTGCCGTGCATCAAAAGCTGATGGACAATATCGACCATTACCGCTCGAAGATCGTGCTGCGCCCGCAAGAGATCAGCAACCACCCGGAAATCGTGCGCCGCCTGGGCATCATCGCGCTGAACACGGCGCTGGAATTCGATATCTACGGCAACGTCAATTCCACGCACGTGTGCGGCACGCACATGATGAACGGCATCGGCGGCTCGGGCGATTTTGCGCGCAATGGGCAAGTGTCGATGTTCGTGTCGAAATCGGCGGCCAAGGGCGGGCGCATTTCCAGCGTCGTGCCGATGGTCTCGCATGTGGACCATACGGAGCATGACGTCGACGTGCTGGTAACGGAATGGGGTTTTGCGGACTTGCGTGGCCTGGCGCCGCGCGAACGGGCGCCGCTGATCATCGAGCGCTGCACGCATCCCGATTACCGCGATCAATTGCGCGCGTATTACGACGCGGCGTGCCAGCGCGGCGGCCATACGCCGCACCTCCTGGAGCAGGCGCTGTCATGGCATACGCGCTACCAGGAAACGCGGAGCATGCTGGCAGCGTAGCAGGCTTGGCTCACTTCAAGACAGGGCAGGGCGGTGCAGCACCGCGCCTGCCCTTTTTTACGGTGCGCCCGGCAGGGCGCACTCACTGGGAGGTGCAAGTCCTCTACTCGCCCGACAAGGGGAAGAGTTAGCTGAACGGCAAGGGTGCCGCGGGCGACTGCGGATCT
>NZ_JBNYXT010000068.1:0-3043 GCF_051380795.1 Janthinobacterium leeuwenhoeki | reverse complement strand
GGGATCTCAGCACTTCCTTGTCGCTCATCTGCGTCACCATGATTTCGTGCCCGTTTATCCCAAAAGGGGACATTACTACTTTGCACGAAGGGGACATTACTACTTTGGGCTAACAAAAGCGCGCACGGCAGGATACAGGCGGGCATTTTTCCGATATACTTGCGCGTCTGGTTGGCAGCATAGGCCAGTATTTTAATAATCGTAGTTCACGGTGGATAGGGTTCAGACTCTGTGCACCGCATGTGAAAGGTTTATCATGACAGTAGAAAACATCAACAAAGCCGCTATCATCGCGGACAACGCACGTGGTCAAAACGACACCGGCTCCCCTGAAGTGCAAGTTGCACTGCTGACAGCTCGCATCAACGAACTGAACGGCCACTTCAAAGCCCACTCGAAAGATCACCACTCCCGCCGCGGCCTGATCATGATGGTCAACCGTCGTAAGAGCCTGTTGTCTTACCTGAAGGCTAAAGACGCTACCCGTTATCGCGACCTGATCGCTAAACTTGGTCTGCGCAAGTAATTTTTGCCGTACAAGGTTTATACAGAAATGCCTGCGCCAGTTCGCTGACGCGGGCATTTTGTCATTTGAATTCCGGATTTATATCTGTAAGTAAAGTATTCTCTTACCGATATCATGTTTTAAAAGTAAAGTGGTAAAGGTGGCAACGATTTTTCCGCCGCCTGTGGTGAGGTGAACGACAGCCCCTGAAAATCTGTCGGCAATTAGAAAAGGGATACCCCATGTTTAACAAAGTTACGAAAACCTTCCAGTACGGTCAACACCAGGTGACCCTGGAAACGGGCGAAATCGCACGTCAGGCATCCGGCGCAGTGCTGGTGTCGATCGAAGATACCGTCGTTCTGGCAACGGTGGTGGCACGCAAAGATGCCAAGCCAGGCCAGGATTTCTTCCCTTTGACGGTTGATTATGTCGAGAAAACCTATGCTGCCGGTAAAATCCCGGGCGGTTTTTTCAAGCGCGAAGGCCGTCCTTCCGAAAAAGAAACACTGACATCGCGTCTGATCGACCGTCCTATCCGTCCGCTGTTCCCGGAAGGCTACCTGAATGAAGTGCAAGTCATCATTCACGTATTGTCGGTCAACCCTGAAATCGATCCGGACATCGCCGCCATGATCGGCGCATCGGCCGCCCTGTGCGTCTCGGGCGTGCCTTTCAGCGGCCCGATCGGCGCTGCGCGCGTCGGTTACGCCAACGGCCAGTACATCCTGAACCCGACCGTCCAGCAACTGAAAACGTCGGAAATGGACCTGGTTGTCGCCGGTACCGAAACGGCCGTGCTGATGGTCGAATCGGAAGCGAAACAGCTGTCCGAAGAAATCATGCTGGGCGCCGTGGTCTTCGGCCACGACCAGATGAAAGTCGTCATCGACGCGATTCACGACCTGGTGCGTGACGGCGGCAAGCCGGAAGTGGAATGGGCGCCTGCGCCGAAAAACGAAGCACTGATCGCCCGCGTCGCGCATTTCGCCAACGCCAAGATCAATGACGCATATCAAACCAAGGATAAGCAAGAGCGTACGGCCAAGCTGAAAGCAGCGACGTCGGAAGTGATCGCCGATCTGTCGGCCGAAGCGGCTGCCGCCGGCGGCGCGTCCATCGACAGCGCGGAAGTGAACAACATCCTGTTCGACATCGAAGCGAAAATCGTGCGTACGCAAATCCTGGACGGCGAGCCACGCATCGACGGCCGCGACACGCGCACCGTGCGTCCGATCTCGATCCGCACCAGCGTGCTGCCACGCACCCACGGTTCGGCCCTGTTCACGCGCGGCGAAACGCAAGCGCTGGTCGTGGCAACTTTGGGCACCGCCCGCGACAGCCAGAAGATCGACGCGCTGATGGGCGAGTTCACCGATTCGTTCATGCTGCATTACAACATGCCTCCGTTCGCCACCGGCGAAACGGGCCGTGTCGGTACGCCGAAACGCCGCGAAATCGGCCACGGCCGCCTGGCCAAGCGCGCGCTGATCGCCGCCCTGCCAGCAGCTGAAGAGTTCAGCTACTCGGTGCGCCTGGTATCGGAAATCACGGAATCGAACGGTTCTTCGTCGATGGCTTCGGTCTGCGGCGGCTGCCTGGCACTGATGGACGCCGGCGTGCCAATGAAAGAACACGTGGCCGGTATCGCCATGGGCCTGATCAAGGAAGGCGGCAAGTTTGCCGTGCTGTCCGACATCCTGGGCGACGAAGATCACCTGGGCGACATGGACTTCAAGGTAGCCGGTACCCGCAACGGTATCACGGCGCTGCAGATGGACATCAAGATCATGGGCATCACCAAGGAAATCATGCAAGTGGCACTGGCGCAAGCCAAGGAAGGCCGCGAGCACATCCTGGGCGAAATGCAAAAAGCCATGCCGCACGTCAAAACCGAACTGTCCGATTTCGCACCGCGTCTGATCACCATCAAGATCAACCCGGAAAAAATCCGTGACGTGATCGGCAAGGGCGGCGCCGTGATTCGCGCGCTGACCGAAGAGACGGGCACCCAGATCGACATCAGCGACGAAGGCGTGGTCACCATCGCTTCCGTCGACGCTGCTGCCGGCCAGGAAGCCAAGCGCCGCATCGAAGAACTGACCGCCTCCGTCGAAGTGGGCAAGACCTACGAAGGCACCGTGCTGAAACTGCTGGACTTCGGCGCCATCGTGCAAGTCATGCCAGGCAAGGACGGCTTGCTGCACATCAGCCAGATCGCCAACGAGCGCGTCAACGCCGTGGCCGATTACCTGAAAGAAGGCCAGCTGGTGCGTGTCAAAGTGCTGGAAACGGACGACCGCGGCCGTCTGAAGCTGTCGATGAAAGCTGCTGAAGGCAACGAAGCGCCAGCCGCTTAAGTTAGTCTGAGTGCGGCTTCGGCCGCATGCTCAACAACCGCCAGCGCGCAAGCCCTGGCGGTTTTTTACGGTGCGCCCGGCAGGGCGCACTCACTGGGAGGTGCAAGTCCTCTACTCGCCCGACAAGGGGAAGAGTTAGCTGAACGGCAAGGGTGCCGCGGGCGACTGCGGATCTGGA
>NZ_JBNYXT010000067.1:0-3088 GCF_051380795.1 Janthinobacterium leeuwenhoeki | reverse complement strand
ACTTCCAGTTTCAGGCTCGGCTCGAAGGTTCTACGTTTTCTTGTTGTCATGCTTTTTCCTCAGATGGTGGATTTTCCACCTATTGAGGTGTCCGGGCAAATTAGACCACAGCAGTATCGAAAATATCTACGACCTGATCAGATACAACAGCAGAACCGATGATCTGCCGGATTGCCAGTTCGCGCTCTTCATCGGTCTTCTTCTTGGCGCTAATTTCGCGTTTAGTGAGCAGCACTTTGACTGTTTGAAAGAAAGCGACTTCCTCACGTACGGCCTTGGCCACGCCGGCGACGCGGCGGCCGGGACCCGCCCATGCTTGCCATCTTGGCTATCTATGTGGAGCACTCAAAAACCCTTCGCACTGCCGAGACGTCTGAGCATCACGCAAAGCGTCTTGAGCCATGGGCGCGTAAGTACAAAGCAAGCCAAGCGCAAGAATTTTCGGATCATGTCATCAAAGATATGAGCCAGAAGATACTCAATAAAAAAACTGGAAAAATGAAGCATGCATATGCGCCCGCTACTATCAATCGCTCGCTGGCCTGCGCAAAAAAGGGACTTGCAATTGCATGGCGGCAACGGTTAATTTCCGAAAACTTCGGATTAAGAATTGAAAATATGAAAGTGAACAACAAACGAGTGGTATTTCTTTCTGTGGATGAAGTCCAGCAGATTGCTCAGCATTGCACGGTCCAGGTACAGGCCGCCATCTGGGCTGCGCTTTTGACGGGTGCTCGCCGCGGGGAATTATTCCAAATTCGTGAGGAGGATATTGGCATTGACACGATCACCTTGCCTTCGAGCCACACAAAGACCTTAAGGGCGCGTGTAATTCCAATCATCCCCGCGCTGCGACCTTGGCTCGCCCACTTTCCGCTTGAAGTGAGTGTTGATGGGCTGAAATTCGCTTGGCGCCGAGCACGCGTGAAGGCGCGTATGGAGCATGTGAACTTTCACGACCTACGGCATTCTTGTGCCAGCATCATGCTCGGCTTAGGTGTTGACCTTTATACAATCAGTAAAATTCTCGGGCACAGCAACGTTCAAACCACACAACGCTACGCTCACCTACAGATAGATGCTCAACGGGCGGCGCTTGATAAGCTGTCGGCGCTGGTTCAAAAAAAGTAAATCACACCCAGAAATCACACCCACAAAAAAAGCCGCGTATCTGAGATAGGCGGCTTTTATGTAAGTACTTGATTTTATTGCGAATTCTTGGTGGGAAGTGCAAGTTTCGAACTTGCGACCCCTGCAGTGTGAATGAGGGGGTCCAATTCGTCGCCTTCATAGGGGAAACATGTGCTTAGCGCGGCCGAATAATATCATTTTGGTGGAATGTTTGTCGAATTGAATTTGCGCCCCATCCTCACCTGCCTGCAGGGCGACGCCGCGTCGCCTCCTCACCTGCCTACATAGGCGACGCCGGCCTGCCTCAACGGCAAAGCCGGGTGACACTTCTTGATACCACGTGGCCAAGGACTAACACTGAAGGCATCTGGACCTCGGTTGCCTTTTGAGCTATCGCCATGGATACTGGTTGCGGCTTAAATAAACCTTGGGCGCCTAAGATCGCCAGGCAAGACCAACCTCTCACGCACACCAGACACATCAAAAAATATGCCCAAGAATGGATACGCCCCTCTCCTTTCCAACATCTTGGAAGGAATGTATTACAACCCTCACATTGAAAATCCGGACAAGGCGAAGACCAAGCAGCGCTGGCAAGAGCTCATGGGGCAGATGATAAACACGCCTCCTATGAAACCGGAGGACTCAAAGACCTTTCACGTCAGGTGGACGGAGAGCGCTCACAAAATACGCGAGCTAGTGGCCAATGACCATTTGCTTCTGGATATGCTGAGAATTTGGTTGCCAGCTTACATTGGACAGGACCAAGTCCTGTATAGAGGCGAAAGCATCGAGCGTTGGGAAGATGGCTCTGTCGGGAGTGGCTGGACACCAAAACTTGAAACGGCTCAAATGTTTGCCGGGGGTTTAAACAAAGTCGGAAAAGGTGGTGTCGTTCTCAGCACGACGGCCCCGCGCGCATCAATCATCGCGGGGCCATCCTCGCACAGCATCTATCTCCAAGAGTTCGAACACACGGTCGATCGACGCAATCTCAACCTCGTGTCAGAGGTCGAGTTTTTCCGAACGGGCTGAGCTCGGAACTATTCTGACAATTCAGAAATAAGCTGCTCACGCAGTGGATGTGGATTTTCCTTCTGCTGGCCTTGAAGCAAGAGCCATGCTGAAACGCCATCCTCGGCCTCCACCTCCAGGTCCGCACCAGCATCGAACAGTAAATAAAACGTTCTGTCGATGTCTTCGTTCCAAGCCGCATGGCCGCATAGAGTGATCATTGGCGTGTCGCCCGTGGCAGATTGAATGTTTACGTCTGCACCGTTTTCAATGAGGTGATGGACAGCCCTAGGATGTGCTCCCCTGCCCCATTTCAAATTGCACATTGCATGGAGCGCAGAAATGCCGCCTTCCGGTGTTTGGCTGTTAACGTCGAAGCCACCCCACATCAGCGTGCGCATGCAGGCAATCTCACCTTGCAGGCCCTCGAAGTCCATTTTATTCAGCGCGGCCCATGCGATCAATGGAAAATGCTTCGGGACGCCCAGCTCAATGCATGCGAGGGCGGCGATCATGTAGTTGTCCATCATGTCGGCCTGGATTTGGCTCATAAGGATCTTAGGATCGCTCATGGAACTGAGGTAGGCACGACGGAAATCGCTGCCAATATCGTGCGAGCTCATCGCCGCCCGCGCTTGCTCGCACACGGCAACGAAACCGTCTTTGGACTGGTCGCCTTGCAAATCCTCAGTGATCAAAGCTAACTTGAATGATTTATCGTCATTGATGCTGACCATCGTGTCCCCTGTGTGTTGTATGTAGCGCAAACCTCGTCCAGTTGGGAACGAAATCTAGCTAATTTCGATATCCAGCGAGCAGGATGTCTTCTAGGGAACCACTGATTTATTCATCAAACGCCGTTCCCTGCGGCGGACCTACCTGAGACAATAACGGTATCCTGACTGTTCGCCATCAATCATGCAAAAGAGCTTTTCCGACCTTG
>NZ_JBNYXT010000066.1:0-4531 GCF_051380795.1 Janthinobacterium leeuwenhoeki | reverse complement strand
TAGCAAGTTGGTCCCACCCCTTCCCATCCCGAACAGGACCGTGAAACAACTTTGCGCCGATGATAGTGCTGCAACCAGTGTGAAAGTAGGTTATCGTCAGGCTTGTTATTCGTAGTAGAGAAAAACCCGACCAGAAATGGTCGGGTTTTTTTTCGTCTGCAGCTTTTGCTTGGCGCGCGCTTTTTGTTGTCCGTACGGCGGAGTTGGCCGAAGTTATCGGCCGTGAAGCCTTTTTCGGGGGATGCCAGAACGCTTTTGATGCGTCATTCAGGTCGACACTTGACTCTCTTGCCCCTTCCGTGTTGTGCACGGCCGGCACCGTCATGTTCTCTTCATATTGACACTGTACGATGACTTGCATGGCTGCTGCTCTTGAGCGGCCAGTCCTTTTCATCTCATCAAGTAAATGTGTGCATCCATGTTGGCCAAGCTTAAACTCGTCAAAACTCCCAAAGGTATCGATAGCGCCTTGATGCTGTCGGCCATGCTGATACTCTGGATCGGCAATTACAGCAATCTCGACCTCATGATCGCCGACAGCATGTTCGACGGTGCACGTGGGCAATTTGCCGGCGCTGGCAGCGCGTGGGCGGGCAGTTTCCAGTTCTGCATGAGCTTGCTGGCCGCGGCTGCGATAGTCCTGGCGGTCTGGGACACGCAACGCCCGCTGGCCTGGTCTGGCTCACGCCGCAGCGCCTTGCGCGTCGTGGCCCTGTCGGCCATTCTGGTGCCACTAAGCATCTATTTGCTCTTTTTCTTCAGCGATGTGCCCTGCCCCACGGATTTGCTGCGCTATGGCGGACTGGAACCGTATACGCGCCTGCTGGAAACGTTGCCGGCTAGTGCATCTGCCATGGTTTGCCTGCCCGCCACACATGCGAACACTGCCTGGTGGATGCTGGCCTTGCCATTGTTCTGCCTGCCCGGACGGCCACGCACGGCGCTTTTGCTCGCCGGTGTCATGTTGCTGTGCGGTTTGGCGGCAGGCTGGCAGCAGCAGTTGCAAGGTACGCAATTCTTTACGCATATCTTGTGGTCTGCCTGGATCGCTTCTTTCCTGATATATCTGCTGCATAATTTGTTCCGGGCCGAGGACGCGTTGGCCTGAAACACAAAAGTACGTCACAATCTGCCTGTCTAGTTGTCGTTTCATACAAAAACAGGAGCACCATGAACGAGCAGATTGCGAGAGAGGTGGTATTGGTCCGTGCCATCGAGATGGCCGATCAAAAAAAAGAAGTCCTCAGCGAGGATGACCGCATGTATGCCAGTCGCAGCGCGCGTGAGCTTGCGCAGTGGCAAGCTTCGGGCAAGCAGACCGAAGTGACAGGTGACGATTTCCTGCAGCAGCGTTCCGAGCTGATCCTCAAGCGCATCACCGAGCGCACGCCCGCCTTCGCCGCTTTCGCGAAACGCCGTAACGGCATGAAGACTCTGGCGCTGACCTTGCCCCTGCTGGCTTTGCTGCTGGGCGCCGGGCTGGACCGCATCACGGATCCCCATCGCGTGGATCTGCTGTCGGCACCCTTGCTGCTGATCATCGCCTGGAATGTGCTGGTCTACCTGGGTTTGCTGATCTGGCTATGCATCCCCTCGCACTCCCTCGGGTGGCCGAAAGCGGGATTGGTGCGCCACCTGAGCGTGGGCCGTCTGGCGTTGCCGCGCAAGCTGCCGCACGCCTTGTCTTCGGGCTTGCTCAGTTTCATGGGGGAATGGGCGCACTTGAGCGCCAAGCTGACGGCCGCGCGCCTGAGCCGTACCATCCACTTGAGTGCCGCCATGTTTGCCATCGGCGCCGTCGCTTCGCTGTATGCGCGCGGCTTTCTTTCGCAATACGCGGCCGGATGGGAAAGCACTTTTTTGAATGCCGGCCAAGTGCACAGCCTGCTTTCGACCCTGTTTGCGCCGGCCATTGCCCTGTTTCATTTGCAAGGCTTTTCGCTGGCGGAAATCGAAGCGCTGCGCTTCCCGCAAACAACGACCGTCGAAGGCGGCGCGCGCTGGGTGCATTTGTATGCGGCAACCATCTTCCTGCTGGTGGTCGTCCCCCGCCTGATCCTGGCACTGGTCAACAACTGGCGCGCCGCGCGTCTGGCCAAGCACTTTCCGCTGGATCTCGATCAACCGTATTTCCGCAAGCTCAATGAAAGCATAGGCGTGGCCACGGGCGGCATGCTGCGCGTCTTGCCGTACAGCTTTTCTGTCGATGAGGCACGCCACAAGGGCCTGGGGCAAATCGCCCTCATGCTGTTCGGCGAGCAGGGCCGCATGATGCTGCGCCCATCGACGTCGTATGGCGAAGAGCCGCAGGACGTCTTGCGCGACACGGACTTGAATGATCCGCAAGTCAATATCACAGCCGTGCTGTTCAATCTGACGGCGACGCCGGAAAAGGAAAATCATGGCGCCTTCCTCAATTACCTGGCGCAATCATCGGCACGCGGCATCGCTGTCCTGATCGACGAGTCCAGCTACCTGGAACGCGCTGGCGAGCAGGTGGATAATGCCGCCCGCTTGGCCGAAAGAGTCGCCTTATGGCAACAGTTCTGCCAGTTCCACAAAACCACGGCCACCCGGGTCAATTTGCTCAATCCTGCCCTGTACCCGCTCGATGCCGGTGTCGGGCTGAAAGTATCGGCAGCAGCATGAGTGTGAATGTGAATAAAGATGTGCAGGATGAGGCGGTACAGATTCAGTTCGCGCTGATTTCGCACACGAATAATGGCAAGACGACCCTGGCGCGCACTTTAGTGGGTGTGGACATTGGCGAAGTGCGCGATGCCGCCCACGTGACCGTATTTGCGGAATCGCATACCTTGCTGGCCACGCCGCAGGGCGATGCCTTGCAATTGTGGGACACGCCCGGCTTTGGCGACTCCGTGCGTCTGCTCAAACGTCTGGGCCAGTCGGGCAACCCCATCGGCTGGTTCTTGCGCGAAGTGCTGGACCGGTACCGCGACCGTCCGTTCTGGCTCAGTCAGCAAGCGCTGCGCACGGCCAAGGACTCTGCCGACGTGGTGCTGTACCTGGTCAACTCCTCCGAAAACCCCAGGGATGCGGGCTACTTGCCGGCGGAAATGAAAATCCTCGCCTGGCTGGATAAGCCGGTGGTGGTCTTGCTCAATCAGATGGGAGCGCCGCGTCCGGCCAATGAGGAACATGGCGAACAGGCGCGCTGGCGCGAGCATTTGCAGCAGTATCCGATTGTGCGTGATGTTCTGGCACTCGATGCCTTTGCCCGCTGCTGGGTACATGAGCGCGTGTTTTACGAAGCCGTGGGTAAATTGTTGCCGCAATCGCAGCAAGCCGGCTATACGCGTCTGTTTGCTGCCTGGCAAGAGCAGAATACGGCGCGTTTCCGGCAGGCGATGCACTTGTTGGCCACCCAGCTGGCGGTGGCTGGGCAAGATCGCGAGGCCATCGAGCCCGCCTCCAAGGGCTTGTTGAAATCGGCCTTGCAGGTAGTGGGTATCGGCAAGAATGCAGAGCAGCAACGCCAGGAAAAGGCCATGGCCAGCCTGGTGGCGCGGCTCAATGCGCACAGCGGTATCACCACGCGTGAACTTTTGATCCTGCACAAACTCGACCCTACCGATGCGCATAAGATCAATAGCCGGATACGGGAAAATTTCGCCGTGCGCGCGCCGATCGACAAGGCGCAAGCAGGGCTATTGGGCGCCATGATCTCCGGTGCGGCGACGGGTCTGTCGGCCGACCTGATTTCCGGCGGCTTGACTTTGGGTACGGGCGCCTTGCTTGGCGGCGTGGTCGGTGCGCTGACGTTTGCGGGCGCCGCCTGGGGCTTTAATTCCGGCACGGACCGCAATGAGCCCACCATGCAATTTACGGATGCCTTCCTGCGTACCCTGGTGGTGGCGGGCGTGCTGCGTTATCTGGCCGTGGCGCACTTTGGCCGTGGCCGCGGTAACTTTGTCGAAAGCGAGGCGCCGGCCTTCTGGCAGGATGAGGTCGAGCAAGCCGTAGCGCGCCATGAGGGCGCATTGGCCGAGCTGTGGAAAGAAGTGCGCCGCGAGAAGTCCAATGAACTGGCGGCCGAGCGTGTGCAGCCCATCATCACGGCGATCTCTGCCGATGTACTGGCGCGTCTGTACCCGGACGTGGCGCAGCAGATGTAAATGCCTGCGTCCATCGCCTATTTCCAATAGGGTTTCCCATGAGCATACATAAAATCGCGCTCATCGCCGGTGACGGGAGTGGCAATGAAGTCATGACGCGGTTTTGCGCGTCATTGAGCAGCTGCTCAAGCATGAGCCGCGTACGCCTGACATGGGCTGCAACGCCAGTACGACCGATGTGAACATGGCGGTTGCAGAATTGCTGAAATAAAGCTTGCTGCCCGAAGGCGGCTTTGCTATAGTTCGCCTCCCCAATGAGACGCACTAGTTTGCGGCAGTTGAGGATCACCGGAAACGGCGATGAGTAGTAAAGAAGGAGTTGACGGATGTAGTGAAATGCTTCATACTCTTCCTTCTTCGCAGCTGACAAACACAACGCTTTGTCGATAGCGCGA
>NZ_JBNYXT010000065.1:0-4553 GCF_051380795.1 Janthinobacterium leeuwenhoeki | reverse complement strand
TGCCCGCCTCAATTATGAATCGCCACTCGTCGTTTATACTCAGCACATCACGTTGCTACAAGCACCAACAACCACTGTTAATTAACCCAGTGTTGCGCTTGCTCTTTGAAACCGCCAAGTTACCCCTTCAAAGCGTGGAGCAAAGCGCGAGGCCGAAGGCATCGAGTTCATGCTGCGGCAGAAGATTGCCAATTACAGCATGGCGAACCTAATGCCGGAAGTTGTAGCAAAGTATCGCGATGAACGAATGAAAACCATCGGAGCAGGGACGATCATTCGCGAGTTAAGCATCTTGTCCAGCATCATCACGCATGTCCGGAAAGAGTGGGGGCTGCCAACGTCAAATCCCTGCTCCTTCGTGCGGAAGCCACCAATACCGCAAGGGCGGAGTAGGCTCCTCGCCGCATCGGAAGAGATACGGCTACTTGAAGAACTCCAACCGATTCGCAGGCGAAGCCCATGGATGGTTCCCTTGGTGAAGCTGACGCTGGAGACCGTGATGCGACGGGGCGAACTGCTTACCATGCGCTGGGAAAACCTCCACCTCACCGCGCAGACAGCGCTACTTCCCATTACAAAGAATGGATCTGCGCAGATCGTTCCCCTATCGAAAAAGGCTGTAGCGATTCTTGAAGCGTTGCCCAACCGCAGCAGTGCTTGTGCCGTTTTTCCGATCTCGCACATGACGATGCATAACTGCTTCGTGGACGCATGTAAGCGAGCGGGGATTGCCAATCTGCGGTTCCATGATCTTCGGCATACAGCAACGGGCCGCTTGTAGTAAATCGCTCTAACACAAACACCTTAACTGCCATGTGCAGCACAGCACTTGAAAAGATATCACTATTGCCGAGGCTTACCCAACCTGTCCACCCCATCTACGAAATCAGACTTCGAGCGGAATTTGGATGCATTGCCAAGCACAGTGCGCAGGACATCATACGCAAAAAGTGTAAAGGTCACGATCAGCTCACTTTCTCGACGCCCATACTCTGTAGGAGCTGGCTGTTCGAGCAACCAGTATATCTGCTGAACAGTTTTCCTTACAAATAGGCCGTCGTCACCACCGGCATTAATCAAGAAACTCATCCGATTAGAGACGCTGTGAGACCGAGGCTCCATGTCATGTTTGAGCAAGACACCTTCAAGAGAAGAAATGCAGTTTCGCAAGCGATCTAGGGGGGAGACTAACGTCGTGCCTTTGGAGTAGTTCAGGATGCTGGCTCGAATTGCCAAGTCGAATTCACACAAGCCTTCCGTACTTACAAGAGATGCAACCGCGCCCAGTAGATCTGCCTGTAGCTCGGAAAGTTTGGGAGCAGACAAGCGCCACATACCAAGACGTTTAGGCAAAATTCCTTCGTTTAGCATTGCGCCATCACCGTATATCGTGATCAATTTCATCGATGGAATGCAGCCGGCACCTACAAGCCCGACTGGATTGAACATGGTTGACTGAGGAGCTGCGGGAGCGAAAAAGTTCAACAAGCCCACAGCGTCCTGAGCAATCCTAAGTGCCCGTTCAACTGCGAACTCGCGTTCCGCGTTTATGGACACGAACACTGCGGCGTTCCCTTGAATCTCCTTACGCAGCCTCTCGAAGAATTGGTCAACTTTAGCTTGATACTCTGGGGGAATTTTATCTGCTTTGCGTTCTAGCCGCGCCATAAATTCCGAGGTAACTGCCTCGATTCGTACTGGGCCAAAGTCAAATCCGTTTTCGACTTCCATATGTGAAATCGGTACGCAGACTTCGATTTTAGTCACACTACGCTGAGCCGCCTCGCTGAATGCTGTTGAGAATGGCGTCAGTCCACTTGGAAATTGCGTTCGAGCCCAATCAAAGAAGGTCGTCTCAACGAACTTTCGACTCAAGCTATTGCGAGCCCAATTGGCCTGAAACACAACGTCAGCCAAACTATCCAAGTGCTCATAGTCGGCCTCCCCTAGTCCATACGGCTTCCCCTCAATATCGAAGAACGAGAATCCTGAGTCACCGCTTTCTTCATCTCCCCAATGCATTATTGGTCCAATCACATCCCCGTCTGCGATCACAGTTGTTGGCTTTTCAGAAGGGAAGCCTTGTAGCACTTTTTTAAATTTAAGCTCTCGAATCGTTTTGAATATCTCAAACGAAATCTGATTTAGTTGTACATCCTGTGCCTGTGTGAAATGGAATGGCTCGCTGCTTACTGGCTCGGCGTGAACGATCGGCAGCGTGAGCTCATCGGTAGCATTTGCAACGTCTCTTTCAACTTGAAGCCGTTCCAACTCATTCAGGTCTTCGCGATGGTGTTCCGCCAACGTAGCGTCCAACCAACCGTGGAATTGATTGACCAACATCATGTACTCGTGTGCAAAATCGTGGATGTCGAGTTGCCCTTCGGCTCCCTCTAAGTATTTTCTGGCCACGGTATTCCAGCGGTCCCAATCCAATAGCGATGCCGTCTCGTACTGAATGCCCGTTTCCATAACACCAGTTCCACCGGAAGTCTCCGGACTCTTTGTGAACTTGATGTACATGGTCGAGTTGGGTAGACCTTTATGCACCATGTAGTTACGAAGGCCCTGTATAAATTGGGTCACAGGTGACTGCGCAAACGTCGCCACTACTTGCTTTTCATAGCGTTCCAAGACCTCCTCAGTAGCGTAATGCTCACGCATGAAAACTCGTGTGTGCTCAACAAGCGCAAGCGCAGATGAAACGAAATTGTGTATGTGCCGGTTGAGTTCTCGATGGGCCTGGAGTCCCGCCTCGCTGTTCCCTTCCGCCATGTATGCCATGCCTTGGTCCGGGTCCTTAACCCGCTGAGCTGCGTCGACTAGCGCGACGGCATTCATCTGAAAAATATTGAGGGAGAAACTGCGTTGGCGAGCACGATTAAGAAACTCCGCCCCCGCTGACTGGCGAATTTGGTGGAAGCGATCTACGTCTTTGCTAATGCTCATCATCTGAATTTTCTTAAAGCTGCTGAGATAGATTATGGCGTGAAAATAGTCAAATCAAGTTCGAGCTAATGCACTTAACCAACAATGCCAAATGTGAGGTATGCGTCATTAGTGTAGAAGCCTAGTCCACCGTTCGCCGGTAAATTGTTGTGCGAAAATTGCCTCATTGCATCAAGAATTGCTGCCTTCTTGAATGGCATGTGAATCACGCTTGCGCTACCGTTATCAATACGTTTCGCCAGTGCGTCCGGCCAATAGCTTCGCAAGGCAGCAGGGGCGCGAATCGGGACGCTGTAGTCCACATATGCGGCAATGATAGGAATCTCATACTTGTCCACAGCTTGTTCAATTTCAAATGGCACCCAGTCAGTGTCATACTTCGTTGTTTGACCGATAATCAGCACCATGTTTTTTGAGTTTCCCAATCGAGCGTGAAGTGACCGGCGTAACGTCGCGGCTTGGCTAGTATCCCTCACCGCCGAAGCCTTCTCGTGGCTATTCACCAGCGTAAAATCATCATCTGGTCTTGCTGACCATGCTCGCATTAGCTGATAGTAAGTGATGTCTGACTTGCCAGGAATGTTCGTTCCATTCGCATGAAATGCTACATAAGTGCCGTTACGGTATGCCATCATTTATCCTTCCAGTAGCTTTTCACATCCCTTAGATCAAGGTCGTCGAATCTATCTCGGTGCAACACAATACGAATTCGTTTCGTAATCTCACGGGCTTTTGTTTCCGTTATTGCGGACAGTATGATCAAGTTCAAGAGATCGCGAGTAGGTAGTCCAAGGCCCGACAGGCCGCTGCCAACAAGCGGCACGTTCAGCGGTAGCGCATTGCATTCGTTACGCGCACGCTTCCACAGTGAATTGACAGCGTTCCAAAGCATAGTTACGTCTGCGCTTGCCTTGCACGTCGCCGGGTCGGTGTGGGTTAGCGCATAGAGCAGGAATTGATCATTGTTTGCCTTCACCATGGCCGTAGCGCCAATCTCGTACTTGACATTTTTTCCTTCGACCTTGGACGGCTCAGGACTGGGCGAATAAGCGGCTAACTCGGTAATAAGCTGGTCGTCAAACGACAGAGGAGATCCACCGAAACACTTGGTGATTAGTAAGCCGTGGAGGCTGTTGGGCGACACGGGCTTTCCAATCTTGCTGTCGAAGTACTCATTCACAGCAATGGCTCTAATGCCGTCTTGGGCGAACAAATCCGCGAACACGATCTCAATGCAGGTCGCGCAATTGGCAACTGGGATTTCCACCTTGGATGGCTTCCAGACTCTCTTCAAGCCGTAGACGAGGCTGCCCAAGCTGAGGAGGCCGAGGACGATTGGATTTTTGATTCCTAACAAGGGCAAGAAGAAGTCGACCGCACTCGCCAACGTGAACAGGCCGCTAAAGCTAACAAAGGCCACAGCGAGGAGTTTCATCCAGTCGCGCTTTACTCCGCGACACAGGTCAGCGGTACCAGACTTAAAGCTCGGCGGTTTCAAAGAGCAAGCGCAACACTGGGTTAATTAACAGTGGTTGTTGGTGCTTGTAGCAACGTGATGTGCTGAGTATAAACGACGAGTGGCGATTCATAATTGAGGCGGGCAC
>NZ_JBNYXT010000064.1:0-6990 GCF_051380795.1 Janthinobacterium leeuwenhoeki | reverse complement strand
GGACCGTGAAACAACTTTGCGCCGATGATAGTGCTGCAACCAGTGTGAAAGTAGGTTATCGTCAGGCTTGTTATTCGAAAAAACCCCCATCGGTGATCCGGTGGGGGTTTTTTTACGCTTAGAGATTTGTCATGAGCTGCACTATGGATCGGTGTTACAGTGCGCAATAGCCTCCAAAAACGCATACCGATGGACTATCAACAACTTTCTGCCCAGCGCCGCAACCATCCGGCCTGGCGTTTGCTGGCCGCTGATCATGCACCGATGATCGCCAGTTTCCTGCACCGTCATTTTATTGCGCCCAATATCCGTACCGTCGCACGCCAGCAACTGGCATCGCATCTGGATGATCATCTGTATCATCTGCATGAACTGGCTGGCGCGGTATTGTTTCCTAAAAGCGCGACAGCGTATCTGGACGACTGGGCTTCCGATGAACGGGGCTGGCTACGCAAATATTATCCAAGCGGGCAGGACGAACCGCACTATGATCTGACGTCGCCCACCGAACAGGCGATCGCATGGCTGCTTGGCCTTGGCCAGCGGCAATTCATCGGTACCGAATCGCGCTTGATGACGGTATTCGATTTGCTGCGGCAGATTATCGATGGCACGGAATTGAATCCCCGTACCCGTATCGCCGAACTGCAGAAACGCAAGGCAGCTATCGATGCGGAAATCGCGCAAATCGCCCAGGGCAGGCTCGATATGATGGAACCGACCCAGATACGCGAGCGCTTCCTGCAAATGTCGTCGACGGCGCGCGAACTGTTGTCCGATTTTCGTGCCGTCGAGCACAATTTTCGCAGCCTGGACCGCTCGGTGCGGGAACGTATCGCCACCTGGGATGGTAATAAGGGCGAGTTACTACAGGAGATTTTTGGCAAGCGTGATGTGATCGCCGATTCCGATGAAGGGAAAAGCTTTCGGGCGTTCTGGGATCTGTTGATGTCGCCATCGCGCCAGGATGAATTGACGGCGCTATTGAATGCGGTGATGACACTCGATCCGGTGCGTGAACTGGCGCCCGATGGCCGCTTGCTGCGGATTCATTATGACTGGCTGGAGGCGGGCGAAGTGACGCAGCGCACGGTAGCCCGTTTGTCTGAACAGCTGCGACGCTATCTGGATGACCAGGCCTGGCTGGAAAATCGCCGTATCATGCAGTTGATACGCGATATAGAAAAAAAGGCGCTCGATGCGCGCGCAGTTATCGAGCATGCCGCCTTTATCGAAATCGATGCCGCCGGACCGGATGTGATGGTACCCATGGATCGCACCTTGTTTACACCGCCATTCAAACCAAGCATCTTGCATGCCGTGCTCGATGAAATGGCTGAGCCCATACCATCGGAAGCCCTCTTCGGCCAGGTCTACGTTGATCGCCTGAAACTGGCGTCGAATGTTCACCGCGCGTTGCAAGAGCGCAAGCAGATTTCACTGGCCTCGCTGATCGCCGAGTATCCGCTCGAGCAGGGCTTGGCGGAACTGACCACTTATCTGAGCCTGGCGACGCAGGAATTGCCCAGCGTGATCGACGATACGCAAGAAGAAACGATACACTGGACCGATGCTCAAGGTCGTGCGCGCATTGCCACGGTGCCTCTCCTTATTTTCAGCACATGATGAATTTTTCCAGCGAAACGCATTACAGCCAGATCCTGATCGCCTTGATGCAAGGCGTGTTGTACCAAGAAAACGATGTCGCCTTGTGGCAGCCCCTGCTGCTGTTGCAAGCGCGCGTGCGCGATTATTGCCAGCAAATCGGTCTGGAACTGATCCTCGATGAAGCCGAGGGCTATGCCTATCTGCGCCAGCGCGCCACGCCGGAAGGGGAAGTTGCGCTGCCGCGCCTGGTGCCGCGCCGCCAGCTCAGTTATCCGGTCAGTTTGATCCTGGTGCTGTTGCGTAAAAAGCTGGCGGAGTTCGACAGCAACGCTGGTGACACGCGATTGATCGTCAGCCGTGAGCAGATCACCGAACAATTGCGCCTTTTCCTGCCCGATACCGCGAATGAAGCACGTTTGCTCGATCGCATGGAGACGCATCTGAACAAAGTGGTCGAACTGGGCTTCCTGTATCGTTTGCGTGGACAGGACCATCAATTTGAAGTGCGGCGCATTTTGAAGGCCTTTGTCGATGCGCAATGGCTCAGCGATTTCGAGCAGCGCCTGAACGATTACGCCGGTCATGGCGTGGGACTGTCGGAGGATGCGGGATGACGGCGCGTGACCATGAGGACGGTGTAATGCCCCAGCTTGATTTCGCCGACCCGGCGGCCATGGAGCGCGCCGGCTTTCGCCTGCATCACTTCGAAGTCTTGAATTGGGGCACCTTCCATGCGCGCGTGTGGAAACTGCATCCGGGCGGCGACAATCTGCTGCTGACCGGCGACATCGGTTCGGGCAAGTCGACGCTGGTCGACGCCATCACCACCTTGCTGGTTCCCGCTCAAAAGATTTCCTATAACAAGGCCGCTGGCGCCGACGCGCATGAGCGCAGCCTGCGCACGTATGTGCTTGGCCACTACAAATCGGAACGTGGCGACACTGGCAGCACGGCGCGCGCGGTCGCCTTGCGCGACCAGAATACCTATGCCGTGATCCTCGGCGTGTTTTACAACGAGGGCTACGATCAGACAGTGACCCTGGCGCAGGTCTTCTGGCTCAAGGATGCACGCGGCCAGCCCGAGCGATTTTATGTCGTGGCGGACAGTGCCTTGTCGATCGCAGACCAGTTTGCCGGCTTCGGCACCGATATCAACCAGTTGCGCAAGCGCCTGCGCGCCAGCAAGGGTGTCGCTCTGCACGATACCTTTCCGCCCTACGGCGCCGATTTCCGTCGCCGCTTCGGTATCGGCAATGAGCAGGCGATGGAATTGTTTCACCAGACGGTGTCGATGAAATCGGTCGGCAACCTGACCGACTTCGTGCGTGAGCACATGCTCGAAGCGTTTCCCGTCGAAGAGCGCATCGCCGCCCTGATCGCCCATTTCGATGATCTGCATCGCGCGCACGAAGCGGTACTGAAGGCGAAACAGCAGATCGAGCAATTGTTGCCGCTGACTGTAGACTGCGCACGTCATGCCAGCTTGCAGCTGCAGGATGAGCAATTGCGCGGCTGCCGCGAAGCGCTGCGGCCGTGGTTTGCCTCCTTGAAAAGTGACTTGCTGGAAAGCCGTCTGGAACAATTGGCGCTGGAGCTGGAAAAAACGGCTGTACGCCTGCAGCGGCTGCAGCAGGTGCGCGTTGAGCAAGGCGTGCGCCGCGATGAAATCCGGGAAGCCATTTCTGCCAATGGCGGCAACCGTCTGGCGCAGATCGACGCCGAGATCGCGCGTCAACAAGCGTTGCAGGATGAACGCGCGCGGCGTGGTGCGCAATATGATGAATTGGCGCAAGCGCTTGGGTTGCCGGGCGCGGCTGATGACGAAGGCTTTCGTGCCAATTTGCGCGCCATCGACAGTGGCCAGGCGCAATGCATGGTGCAGCATGATGAGTGCCAGAACAGCCTGACCGAGGCGGGTGTGAAAGTACATGAACTCGGTGCCAGCCATGGCGAGCTGACGGCAGAACTTGAATCGTTACGCCAGCGCCGCTCGAATATTCCAGGCCAGATGCTGAAACTGCGCGACTTGCTGTGTGGCGCGCTGAATCTCGATGGTGACGAGCTGCCCTTTGTTGGCGAGCTGATCCAGGTACGCGACGATGCCGGCGAGTGGGAGGGCGCGGCCGAACGCCTGCTGCACAATTTCGGTCTGGCGTTGCTGGTGCCGGAAGTCCATTATGCGGCGGTGGCGGCATGGGTGGACCGTAGCCATCTGGGCGCCCGCCTGGTCTATTTTCGGGTACGTGTACTCAGCGTGCCGGAAGCGCGGCCGCTGCATCCGGATTCGCTGGTGCGCAAGCTGTCCATCAAGCCCGATTCGGCCTTTTATCCTTGGATCACCAATGAACTGGCACGGCGCTTCGACTATGCCTGTTGTGATTCGCTGCAACAATTTCAACGCGAAAAACTGGCCATCACGCGCAATGGCCAGATCAAGGCCGGTGGCGAGCGTCACGAAAAGGATGACCGCCATCGTCTCGATGACCGTGCGCGCTATGTGCTGGGCTGGACCAACCACTCCAAGATCGCGGCGCTGGAAAAGCAGGCGCGTGACCTCGCGTTGCGCATCACTGCCCATGGCGCACGCATCAGGGCACTGAAGCTTGAACGTCAATCACATCAGGAGCGTCTGGGCCAATGGCAGCAACTGGCGCTGTTCCAGCATTTCGGCGATCTGGACTGGAAGCCGCTGTTGCTGGCGATCGAACAATTACTGCGTGAAAAAGAGGCACTGGAAGCGGCGTCGGATTTGTTGCGTGAACTACAGAGTCAGCTTGAAGCACTGACGCAAGCGCAAGCCGGCACGGACGAGGACATCAGCCGTCACACTACTGAGCATGCCAGGCTCAGCGAACGTCAGGATCAGGCGCGGCGCCAGTTGGCCGACTGCGCACAGTTGCTGGGCGCCACGCCAGAGCCCGCGCGTGAGCTGTATTTTCCTCTGCTGCTGCAGTTGCAGGCGGAAGCCCTGGGCGAACACAAGCTGACGGTGGAGTCGTGCGATAACCGTGAAAAAGACATGCGCGGTTTCTTGCAAGCGCGTATTGATGCCGACAGCAAGAAAATCGCCAGTTTGCGCGACCGTATCATCAATACCATGAGCGACTACGTCACGGCCTGGCCGCTCGATACGCGTGAGGTCGATGTGAGCATCAATGCCACTGGCGAATTCGGCAAGATGCTGGCGGCACTGCAGGCCGATGACTTGCCGCGCTTTGCACAGCGCTTCAAAGAGCTGCTCAATGAAAACACGATCCGCGAAATTGCCGGCTTCCAGTCGCAGCTCAAGCGTGAGCGGGAAACCATCCGCGAACGTATCGATTTCATCAACCGCTCGCTGCACGATATCGATTACAACCCCAACCGCTACATCGCGCTGGAAGCCGAGCCCAACCTGGACGCCGATCTGCGCGACTTCCAGGCCGACTTGCGTGCCTGCACCGAAGGCGCGCTGACCGGGTCGAGCGACGAAGAATATTCGGAAGCCAAATTTTTACAAGTTAAAACCATCATCGAGCGTTTCCGGGGCCGCAGCGGCAGCGCCGAGATGGACAAGCGCTGGACGCGCAAGGTGACCGATGTGCGCAACTGGTTTGTCTTTTCGGCTTCCGAGCGCTGGCGCGAAGACGACCGCGAGCATGAACATTACACCGATGCCGGCGGAAAGTCTGGCGGACAGAAGGAAAAGCTGGCCTATACCGTGCTGGCCGCCAGCCTGGCATACCAGTTCGGCTTGGAGTGGGGAGTGGTGCGCTCCCGTTCCTTCCGTTTTGTCGTGATCGATGAAGCGTTCGGCCGCGGTTCGGACGAATCCGCACGATATGGACTGGAACTGTTCAAACGCATGAATTTGCAATTGCTCATCGTCACGCCGTTACAAAAAATTCATATCATCGAACCCTATGTTGCCGGGCTGGGTTTTGTGCACAGCGAAGAAGGGCGACAATCGATGTTGCGTTATCTGAGCATTGAGCAATATCAAGCCGAACGCAAGGCGCACCCCGCATGAGCGACATGAGCAGCAACTGGACCTCGCCATCGGCCATTCGAGCCCAGCTACTGCGCCTGTGGGACAGTGGCCGTCTGTTGGCGGCGCATGTGAATGGCAACTCGATATTTCCATGGACACTTAATTTACGCCAGCCGGGGACGGCCAGCCTGGGCGAGCAATTCGATGAAGTACGGCGCTGGATACGGCAGCTTGACGAGGGCAGCAAGAGCCATAAGGGATACGGCTATGTCATCGAATGGCGTGACATCAATCATCGTCAGCTTGGGCGTAACCGTATGCCGGCCAGCATTGTCGTCGCTGATGAAGCCGATGCATTGCGGCTGATCGGAAAAGGGGCTGAAAAGCGGCGCTTCGAGCAACTCTCAGCCCTGACGCTGCAGGCTTTCCCGGTTCTGGCCGCTTGGATCGCACGCCGGCCGATGCTGTTGCTGGAACATGCGCCCGCATGGGAGCGCATCGTCTTGATCTTGCAGTGGTTTGTCGCCCACCCCTGCCCGCAGCGCTATTTGCGCGAGCTCGACATTCCTGGGGTGGACAGTAAATTCATCGAAACGCGCAAGGCTTTGTTGGCGGAATTGCTGGATCAGCTAATGCCGCCGGAGGCGATTTATGTGCAGGCGATCGGTGCCCGTCAATTTGAAGCGCGTTATGGATTGCTGAGCAAGCCGGTATTGATACGCTTTCGCCTGCTCGATGCGCGCCACCATATCGGTGGGCTGTCTGACTTGAGCGTACCAGTCGCGCAGTTTGCTGCCTTGCAGACCACGGTAAAACGCGTCTTCATCACCGAGAATGAAATCAATGGGCTGGCATTTCCGGAGGTGGCGGACAGCATGGTGATCTTCGGTGGCGGTTATGGCGTCGACCGCTTGGGTGATGTGCCTTGGTTAGCGGATAAGGAAGTGATTTACTGGGGCGATATCGATACCCATGGTTTTGCCATTCTTGACCGCTTGCGCGAATACTTGCCCCAGGCACGTTCCATGTTGATGGATATCGCAACCCTGCAAGCGCATCGCTTGTTATGGGGCCGTGAAGAACAGCATAAACGTCATGTTGGCAATCTGACTCGCTTGATCGATGAGGAGCGAGTCTTGTTTCACATGCTACGTGACAATACGTTGGGTGAGTGTATCCGCATGGAGCAGGAAAGGCTGGGTTTTCACTGGGTCAGGTCGGCGATTTAAAATATTGCCTGAAAGCCTTGCTACTATCGGAGCGCTTGGCTATAATTCGCCCCCTCGCTGAACGATGCATGCAAATGCTGAGTGAAGTGGGTAAAAAAGAAGGTTGACGAAATGCTGCAAACGCTTCATACTCTTCCTTCTTCGCAGCTGACAAACACAACGCTTTGTCAATAGCGCGAAAGC
>NZ_JBNYXT010000063.1:0-7210 GCF_051380795.1 Janthinobacterium leeuwenhoeki | reverse complement strand
GCCACGGGGAAGCCACCTCAGGCAAGGTTCTGAATGCGAAAAAATCCCTCCGTTTCGCTGAACCCGGGGGACATTTCTACTTGGGACAAAAGGGGACATTTCTATTTAGCGTTGACACTGCCGTGCGCGCTTTTCTCGGTGCATGATAGGGTTTTCCTGCATTTCAGGAGGTCAAACATGAAAAAACTGCTCAAATTGGCAACGCCGCTGCTGTTTGCCGCGCTGGCCGGCTGCGCCAGCTGGAACGTCCCGCCGCCCCAGCCGGGCGAGCCGCGCGCCGCCGTGGAAGCGCGCCTGGGCCGGCCGACGAATATCTATCAGCTACCCACTGGTCCCGAGCTCGAATACGCGACCGGGCCGTATGGCCAGTACACCTATATGGCCCGCTTCGACCGTGACGACAAGTTGATTTCCTATGAGCAAGTGCTCGACACGCCGGGCTTTGCCCGCATCAAGGTGGGCGTGTCGACCCAGCAGGACGTGCTGCACCTGCTGGGCCGCCCGACGGAAACCTCGTATCTGTCGCTGCCGAAACTACACGTCTGGTCTTACCGCTACAAGGAATCGGGCGTGTGGGATTCCATGATGCACGTGCACTTCGACCACGACGGCATCGTGCGCATGAAGATGAACGGCCCCGATCCCGCCAAGGAGGAGCGGCGGTTTTTCTGGTGACAGATTGCTAGCGTAACGACGTCCTTTGCTACGGCTGCGGGTCGATGCGCTCATCCTTGGCATGCAACTTGTTGAGCGCCGACAAGTACGCCTTGGCCGAGGCGACGATGATGTCGGGATCGGCGCCCACGCCATTGACGATGCGCCCGTCGCGCGACAGGCGCATGGTCACTTCGCCCTGCGACTGCGTGCCCGTGCTGATGGCATTGACAGAGAACAAAACCAGCTCCGCGCCGCTGGCGGCCGCGCTTTCGATGGCGTTGACGGTGGCGTCGACGGGGCCGTCGCCCTGCCCTTCGCAGCTGCGCTGCACGCCGCCGACAAGGAATTCCACGCGCGCATGGGGCACGGCACCCGTCGTCGATTGCTGCGCCAGGGAAATGAAACGGTAGTGCTCACTCTCCTGCGCCTGCTGTTCCTCGCTGACGAGGGCCATGATGTCTTCGTCGAAAATCTCGGATTTCCGGTCCGCCAGCTCCTTGAAACGCAGGAAAGCGGCATTGACTTCCGCTTCCGATTCCAGCGCAATGCCCAGCTCGTGCAGCCGCTGCTTGAAGGCGTTGCGGCCCGACAGCTTGCCCAGGACGATCTTGTTGGCCGTCCAGCCCACGTCTTCGGCGCGCATGATTTCATACGTCTCGCGCGCCTTCAAGATGCCATCCTGGTGGATGCCGGAGGCGTGCGCAAAGGCGTTCGCGCCGACGACGGCCTTGTTCGGCTGCACGGCAAAGCCCGTGATCTGCGACACCATCTTTGACGCTGCCACGATTTGCGTCGTATCGATGCCCACCGTCAAGTTGTAATAGGCGGCGCGCGTGCGCAGCGCCATTACCACTTCTTCCAGCGCCGTGTTGCCGGCCCGCTCGCCCAGGCCATTGACCGTGCATTCGATCTGCCGCGCGCCGCCGATCATGACGCCAGCCAGCGAATTGGCCACAGCCAGGCCCAGGTCGTTATGACAATGGACAGACCAGATGGCTTTATCGGCGTTCGGGATGCGTTCGCGCAAGCGCTTGATGGTCGCGCCGAAGATTTCCGGCACGGCGTACCCCACCGTATCGGGGAAATTGATGGTGGTGGCGCCCTCGGCGATCACCGCTTCCAGCACGCGGCACAAAAAATCCTCGTCCGAGCGACTGCCGTCTTCGGGGCTGAACTCGATGTCGTCCGTGAACTGGCGCGCGTAGCGCACGGCGTTTTGCGCCTGCGTCAGCACTTGCTCGGGCGTCATGCGCAGCTTCATCTGCATGTGCAGGGGCGAGGTGGCGATAAACGTGTGGATGCGCTTGCGCTCGGCCGGCGCCAGGGCTTCGGCCGCGCGGGCGATGTCGCGGTCATTCGCGCGCGACAGCGAGCAGATGGTGGACTCGCGCACGGCGCCGGCAATCGCCCGTATCGACTCGAAATCGCCCTGCGAGGCGGCGGCGAAGCCCGCTTCGATCACGTCGACTTTCATGCGCTCGAGCTGCTTGGCGATGCGCAGCTTTTCCTCGCGCGTCATGGAAGCGCCCGGCGATTGCTCGCCGTCGCGCAAGGTGGTGTCAAAAATGATGAGTCGGTTGCTGGTGTTCATGGCTGCTCCTGGCTGGCTGAAGACTGGCGATGCGACCGACTCAGCGCATCAATGCTCGGGGTCGGTCTGGATGATGCTGACGGGCTTGCCCTTCGCCATGCGCCAGAAAAACACGGCGTAGCCGGACAGGCCATAGGCGACGAAAATCGGGAACAGCACTTTCGGCGGGTCGATGGAAATGAGCGCAAAGAACAATGCCAGCAGGAATACCACGATGAAAGGCACGGACTTGCGGAAATTCACATCCTTGAAACTGTAGAACGGCACGTTGGTGACCATGGTCAGGCCGGCGAACAGGGCGATCGTCCACGACACCCAGGCCAGCTGGTTGCCGGCAAACTCCAGGTCATTCATCAGCAGGATGAAGCCGGCCACCATGGCCGCCGCCGCCGGGCTGGGCAAGCCCTGGAAGAAGCGCTTGTCGACGACCTGGATATTCGTGTTGAAACGGGCCAGGCGCAAGGCGGCGCCGGCGCAATACACGAAGGCTGCCAGCCAGCCCAGCTTGCCCATGCCGCGCAGCGACCATTCATAGATCACCAGCGCCGGCGCGGCGCCAAACGACACCATGTCGGACAGGCTGTCGTACTGGGCGCCGAATTCGCTCTGCGTATTCGTCAGGCGGGCGATGCGGCCGTCGAGACCGTCGAGGATCATGGCGATGAAGATGGCCCAGGCTGCATGTTCGAATTTCTGGTTCATGGCCATGACGATGGCGTAGAAGCCGCAAAACAGGGCTGCCGTCGTGAAGGCATTCGGCAACAGATAGATGCCGCGGCGGCGCAAGGTTTTCTTGCCAGTGCCATCGCTCACCGGCTGGCGCACGAATTTGCTGAAGCGGGACGCTTTGGAGACTGCGGGGGTGCCGTTCTTGCCTCTACGACGGGGGAAGTTTGCCATGTTGTTCCATATCTTGTGTACTGCGGGGGATTCGGTGCCAGGTGGCAGGCGCATTCGTCTCGCGGCATGCGCCTGCCGATGTTGCCATTATAGAGGAGCCACCGCCAAAGAAAAGCGCGGCGGCGTCAAGCTGGCAATATTGACGCCGATACTATCCTATTTGAACTTGATCTTCGCCACCAGCCCCATGTTCAGAGTCGTTTCGCCCGCTTCGAAGCTCGGTTCGGCCACTTGGTTGCCGCCATAGCCCATGGCGTCGGCACTCATGTTGCGCGCGCCAGCCACGCTGACGCGCTGCGCGTAGTTACCCGAACCTTCGAAATCGATGGTGTCGATCACGGCGTCACTGACATTGCGGCCCATGGCGCCGGCGATGGCGGCCACGCGCTCGTTCAGGTTCTTGTAGGCGGCGGCGATGCGCTGATCATCGAGCTTGCGGATGGTGGCGGGCGCCAGGCCGAAGTTCAAACGGTTCAGGGTCAGCACGCCTTGCGCTGCGGAAACGGTTTTCGGCAAGGCGGCCAGATTCGTCGTCGTCACCTGCAAGTATTGACCCACTCTCCAGCCGGTCGGCACACGGGTCTTGGCAACGCTGCCCGGCGGCAGGGGCGCCGTTTCCGGGTACACGGCATAGGTGTAGTAGCCCTGGGTCTTCAGCACGGCTTGCGGATCGGCTTTCTTGACGATGGCCGCGCCCTGGTTCATCTTCTGGTTCACGCGCGAGGCGGCAGCGGCCTTGTCCTTGTCCTGCTCTTCGATGGCCAGGGTGACGGTCACCTGGTCGTTCGCATGCACCACTTCGCCGTTGGCGGGCACCACCACGAGGGTGCCGGAGGTGGGCAAGTTCTGGGCTTGTGCGCCCAGGGCAACAGTAGCGGCGGCGGTAACGACAGCGGCGGCCAGCATAGCTTTCATGACGGTCATGGTGTTCTCCTGGAAAATAATGGGGCAAAAACAAGCATGGGGCCAACAGCCCCATGATTTTTTAACACATGCTAACGCGGAAATGTTTCCACGCTAGCGCGCTGACTTGCGCTTACTTGAACTTGACCTTGCCGACGACACGCATGTCGAGGGTGGTCTCGCCCGGCTCGAAGCTCGGTTCGGCGACGGTGCTGTCTTCGGCCATCTTGGCGCTGCGCATCATCATCGGCGCGGCGGCAGGATGGCTTTCCGTGGCGTAGTTGCCCGAACCTTCGAAGTCCACCGTATCGAGCACGGCGTCGGAGACGTTGCGGCCCATGGCTTTGGCGATGGCGGCCACGCGCTCGTTCAGGTTTTTATACGTGGCGGCGATGCGCTGGTCGTCCAGCAGGCGGATGGTTTCCGGCTTCAGGCCGAAATTCAAGCCATTCAAGGTCAACACGCCTTGCGCCGCCGACATGGTTTTTGGCAAGGACGCCAGATTGGCCGTCGTCACTTCCAGGTACTGGCCGACTCTCCAGGCCGTTGGCAAACGCGGCTTGGCAACGGCGCCAGCCGGCAATGGGCGCTCTTCCGGATACACGGGATAGGTGTAGTAGCCGTACGACTTCAATGCCGCCGACGGGTCGGCCTGCTTGACGATGGCGATGCCCTTGTTCATCTTCTGGTTGACGCGCGACGCGGCGGCAGCCTTGTCCTTGTCCTGTTCTTCGACGGCCAGGGTAGCGACCACCTGGTCATTGACATGCTTGACTTCGCCAAACGCGGGGACGACCACCAGGGTGCCGTTGGTTGGCAGGGATTGCGCTTGTGCGCTCAGGGCAACGGTGGCGGCGGCGGCAACAAGGACGGATTTCATCACGGTCATGGGGTACTCCTAGCTAGTTAATGTGGCTGACAGCCCGCGAAAGGGAGGCTTTTGCCACCCCTTTCGCCTGAGAAACTTGTCAAACTGTGTAGATTCTAACGCCTCATTCATTCCCGTGGCGCAAATTAACAAATCGTCACAAAATGCGCTTGCCAGTCACATCTGCTCACATTTCAACACACTGTTATTTAAAATAACATCAATCAATGCCCCACTACCGCGCCACCGCTGCGTCGGCCCGGCTTGAAACTGTAACGGTGGGCGCGCCAGGCGATGGCCAGGGCCACCAGCAGCAAGGCCAGCATGGCCCACGGGAACGACGCCGCGCCATAGCCGTCCAGCAGCATGCCGCCCGCCAGGCCGCCGCCCGCGATTGCCACGTTCCAGATGGTCGCCACCATCGCCTGCGCCACGTCCATGCCATCGCCGGCGGCGTCCGCCGACGCCGTCTGCAGCAAGGTGCCGGCGCCGCCAAAGGTGATGCCCCAGATAGCCATGCTGACATAAATGACTGCCGGCGAGTCCATCGCCAGCCCCAGCGCGATCATCACGAGGGCAAGGGTGGCGATGCAGCCCAGCACGAGCGGACGCAGCCAGCGGTCGATCAGCTGGCTGACCAGCCAGATGCCAGCCAGTGACCCCACGCCATACACGAGCAGCACCAGGTCGATGCGGGGGCGCAAGCCGGACGGCGCCAGGAACGGTGCGATGTAGGTATATAAAATGTTATGCGCCAGCATCCAGGCGACGATCACAAACAGAATCGGCCGCACGCCCGGCGTCATGAATACCTGGCGGATCGACAGGCGTTCGCCATTCTTTTGCCCCGGATAATCGGGCACGACCAGCAACACCCACGCGACCAGCACCACGGCCAGGCCGGACATGATGCCGAAGATGCTGCGCCAACCCAGCACGCCACCCATCAGGGTGCCCAGCGGCACGCCCAGCGACAGCGCCAGCGGCGTGCCGATCATGGCAATGGCCATCGCCCTGCCCTGCTGTTCGACGCTGACCATGCGGCGCGCGTAGCCGGCCATCAAGCCCCAGGCCAGCCCGGCGGCCATGCCAGTGACGAAACGCGAGGCCAGGGCGACCATATAATTGGGCGACAGGGCCGTCGCCGTATTGAAGATCAAAAAACCGATGATGGCCAGCAGCAAGACATTGCGCCGGCGCCAGCCGCTCGTCAGGGCCGTCAGGGGAATCGCCGTCAGGATGGAACCGATGGCGTAGACCGTCACCAGCTGGCCCGTCATGACTTCGGAGATATTCAGGTCACGGGCAATCTGCGGCAGCAAGCCGGCCGGCAAGGTTTCGGACAGGAGGGCGAGAAACGCCGTCATGGCCAGTGCCAGCAAGGCCAGGACGGGAAGCCGTTCGGAAACGGAAGATTCGGCAGTGCCCGGCATGGGTACTGTGGCGGTAATGCGGTCGGTCATAGAGGTCCTTCAGGTTGCCAAGCGGCTGATCAATTAGCGCCTGGCGTGCTACAAAAGCGGTGATGCGCGTTGCGGTCGGCAGATACCGAAACAGATGCAGTCCATGAGGAACTGCAAAGGAAGGGCGGAATTATATAGGAGACGGGCGAAAAACGTGCGCGCAAAAACAGCCGTGCTCAAGCTGGCGTCATGCAGGCATCATTGGCCGCCTTGCGTGGCGCAAACCAGGCATTCGATTTCGGACTGAACAGGAAGGCGCAGATGACGGCGAACGTGAGCGCGCCAGGCACGACGTTCATCTTCAGCGGCACGGTTGCCAGGCTGAGCGCAATGTCGATCACGCCCCACACCAGATACACAGTGCGCGCACCACGCTGCCTTTGCAGCATGGCCAGCGCTGTCACCAGGGAAATACCCAGGCTGAAGAGCAACAGCGCGTATTGCGCCTCGGCGGGAATCACGCTGTGCGCCATTCCGGCCAGCATGGCGGGATCGTTGCGGCCGAGGTAAGCCGACACTAGCGACGACAGCGAACCGATGACCAGAAACCAGCAACTGATGGCAAGCGAGACGGGGCGCTTGAGCACATGAAGATTGCCGACAAAAACTTTAGAAAAAACAAGCATGGTGCTGACGCTATTGTTGAACGGGCCTGATTGTAACGGATGTTGCCTGCCAAGCGGCTGCGCACAAAAAAAGCCGGCTTGCGCCGTAATGCCGTTCAGTTAAGACTGAACGGCATTTTTATTTGGGGCTTGTAAACGTCAGTGTCTGCTGTTAACCTGCCTGGCTATGCTCGACGATACTCTCCACTTTCTTGCCAACCAC
>NZ_JBNYXT010000062.1:0-12787 GCF_051380795.1 Janthinobacterium leeuwenhoeki | reverse complement strand
GACCACTTCCAGTTTCAGGCTCGGCTCGAAGGTTCTACGTTTTCTTGTTGTCATGCTTTTTCCTCAGATGGTGGATTTTCCACCTATTGAGGTGTCCGGGCAAATTAGACCACAGCAGTATTCCGGCGACGAATTCCAAGTCTAAGCGTGTACGTTCGATCCCGTTGAACAACAGTGCTATGGAGGTTCTCGACCAATTAGGCACTGAGGGTAAGTCGGACCATCTGTTCATCAACTTGCAGACCAAGGAGCGGCTGACTGCTGTGAATAAGGTCTGGGGGCGGTTGCGGGTGAAGGCTAATCTACCGCATCTGCGCTTACATGATCTTCGGCATCAGTTCGCTTCGTTCTTGGTGAATGCCGGCCACACTATCTACGAGGTCCAGAAGATCCTTGGGCATTCGGACACAAAGGTAACTGAACGGTACGCGCACTTGTCGTTGAAGACTTTGGAGAAGGCATCTAATAGCGCATCGAAAGCGTTGATGGGCGCGGGGAGGGGAAGTGTTGTAGTTCAGGAGGAGTTGATGGCTGCGTAGGTGTGGAGGGGGGGGGCGGTCCAAATATGGCCGCTCGTAGTTCTTTTGCGCCTTGTGAATATTTGTCGTTGTATGTATGTGATGATTTGTGTTTTTCCATCGGGCAAGATGTTATCCTGTCTATATACGGCAGAATTCAGGTCGGAAATGCCTCTTCGAGCCCAAATTTCCGCCGTGTGATAGACCGACTATTGCTGAATTTCGAATTGACCAGAAGTTCACATACAAGCAACGCTAAAAGGAATATAAAATGGCGGCAAAGAGGGATAGTTACAATGAAAATGAACACAGCATCCTATATGCGGAGACTGGTGGCATCTGTCCTCTATGCACGCTACCTATTTTGTTTCAAAAGAAGGGTTCTAAGAAACCATCTAAAGGCTATGAGGTGGCCCATATCTATCCTTTAAATCCGACGTCAGTACAAATTTCGGCTCTAAAGGGCTATTCCTTACCGGGGGCTATCAATGCACTAGAGAATGTAATTGCTCTTTGCCCAACTTGTCATTCAAAATATGACAAGGATTTTAAAATTGAAGAGTTTGTGAAGCTTCGATCGGATAAAGATAGCTTCTTGAGTGCAGCTAAAGCAAGATTGACTGTCTCACAGCATACTCTTCAAGAAGAGGTGTGTGAAATTTTAGATATAATTTCAACATTCGATTTTGACGGAGCTGAGCCTATTCCAATAGGTTTTGATGTTTCCACTGTAGATAATAAACTGAAAAAAGGTATGAGCCCGCTTCAAAAGCGTGAAATCAAGTTAAATGCTATTAGTTTTTACGTGCGAATACGTGATCATATAAAAATGTTGGAGCAACAGGATCAGGCCGCAGTTCGGATTATGCAAAATCAAATTAATTCATATTATCTTGCTATTAATAGGCAAAATCCGGAAAACAAGGATTTGGTTTTTAATTATGTTGCTCAGTGGATAAGTGCAAAAACCAATAAGCCAATTTTGGCATCCAAAGTTCTTACTTCCTTCTTCGTGCAGAATTGTGAGGTTTTTGATGCTAGTTCCAACTAAATTCACGCGGCTTGAGGAATCTACAATATTTAAAATGAAATGTATTCTTGCTGAAAAGAGATCGGGTGAAACGGTTTTGGAAGTTTTTTCTAGAACTAATGACCAGTTTTATGATGCCAGTGAATTTTTACATGCGATGGATATCTTATTTGTTTTAGATATTTTAGATGTGCAACAGAACTCTGGAGTGGTTGAATATGCTTAAAGAGATTGCTTGTTTATATTTCAATCATGCAAAAATTTATTTTCACAACGGATTAAATGTTGTATTGGGTGATGATGAGGCAAAGAATTCTATTGGAAAATCAACCGCACTGATGGTTGTAGACTTTGTGCAAGGTGGTGACAGCTTCCTGGCGGATGATGCTGGTGCAATCAAAGCTCTCGGTCATCATTATTATGATTTTATGTTTGCATTTTCTGGTGTTAACTATTATTTTTCCCGATCAACGGATCGTTCCGAAATTGTTCATGTTTGTGATGAGGATTATTCGCGATTAGAGGAGATATCTATAGACGTATTTCGTGGGAAACTCAAGATTCTTTATGGCCTTGAGAACCAAGAAAACTCTTATCGTGGAATCGTAAGTCCATTTAGTCGTATCTGGAAAAAAGGTGGACTGGAGCCAGATCAACCTTTTATAGGCTTTCTAAAGGAACCCAACGGGCCTGCTATAGGCCGACTGATCGATCTTTTTGGACGTAGTAGTGACATCGCGTCAGAAAAAAAGGGGATGGATGAGCAAAAGGAGAGAAAAAAACTGATCTCTAGTTCTATGAATGCGCAGATTATACCGAATATTGACAAGAGCCAATATCAGGCGAATAAAAATTCCATTCGTGATAACTCCGAAAAAATTGAGGAACTAAAGCAAGGGCTTGGTGGAGCAATTAACGCCTATGAAGCTTTGTTTGATGCAAGTTTGCGTCAAATGAAGCAGCGGAAGAATGATCTTACTGATGCTAGAAATGAGCTTCAAAGCAAAGTTAGACGATTGCAGCGTGAGATTTCCGGTATCACTTCACGATTATCAGCAAATATTGCTCTTGTCGCTGAATTTTTTCCTTCAGTTAATGTTGATAAAATTGAGCAAGTTGAGGCATTTCATCAAAAAATAGGAAGCATTGTTAAAAAAGAATTAAAGGATGAATTGGCTGTTTCTTTGGATCAAGATAACCTTCTAAGTAATGAAATTCTTGCGCTAGATTCCGGCATTCGTACCGCGTTGGAATCAAAGGGCATGCCGGATGATTTGTTTAATCGTGCCTTTGAGTTGAAAGAAAATACTGACAAGGCATTAGATGAGAATAGATACTTTGAGAAAAAAATTCAGCTAGATGAAGCGATCAAGATTTCATCTAAGCGATTGGATATGATCTATACGAGAATATTTTTAGATATTGAATCAAAGATAAATTCGAAGCTGAAGGCTTTTAATAAAGTTGTCTATGGGGCAAAAAGAAATAGTTCGGAATTGAGAATAAAAAATGCCAACTCCTACAGCTTCACGTGTCCAGATGATACCGGAACAGGGAAATCGTACGCTGGATTAATTGGATTTGATATGTCAATTCTTTCGCTTACTAGATTGCCATTTGTTATTCATGATTCTGTAATCTATAAAAACATTGAGGTTGCAGCAACAAGACGAATTATAAGAATTTTGTCCGCCATTAAGGGGAAGCAGATATTTTTATCGTTTGATGAGGCACATAAATTTGGCACATCAACAGAAAATATTTTAACAAAATACAAAGTCTTAAAATTGAGCCATACTGAGTTACTTTATAAAAAGGATTGGCGCGAGAAAAAATGAGTCATCGCTACCCCCTCAGCATTGTAGAGCTAGCGTTTCTTGCTATATAAACTTGGAACTGTGAGTCTGCGCATATATTGTGAATTGGCTCGGCTCCTGCAGTCGGTATCTGTTCGGTGTTCGGAAGCGGTAAGTCATTGATCTGATTTAATTTTTTTGCAGCAGTGACTTCGATAGGGCCATGCTGTCTCAGTTATGGGTCGGTCTTGGTGGGTGGCAGCACCAAGGGGGCAGAAAGCCGTTACGTTTCTTTGACTCGGTGCCCATAGGCTTGCCGGAGCCCCGTTCTGTTAATCCGCAGGTCCCTGGTTCGAGTCCAGGTCGGGGAGCCAGAACACGTAGTAGCAAAAAGCCCAGCCTTCACCGGTTGGGCTTTTTGCGTTTCAGGGGCAATTCCTTGCCATCCTTGTAAAAAAGCCATTTCCTTAAATAGAACATGCTTTCGTCACCAGAAAACGGGAAGCTGATGCTGTCCAGTTCCCGGCTGGCGACGGCATCGTCCTTGAAATGGGTTTTCAAGGTTTTCAGCAATTCTTTCTCGCTTTCCAGCTGGCTCGCGACAGGATTGGAAGTGAAGTAGGCATGCAGCAGTTCCGGGTGAAGTTTGACGATATCAAAGCCCAGGACGTTGCCCCTGGAACTGCCCGGCAAGTATATTTTTTCCTGCTTTAACTCATTGCGCAGAAATTGTATGACTTGATACGTCTCCTGCTCCATCTGCCCGACGGATGGCTGTGTGGGGGAAGGATTCAGCTTCAAGGTTTTGCCGGCATCGCGCTGGTCCCATTGCACCAGCGTGTATCTGCTTTTCAGGATATTCGTCAATCATTGGCCTTGCCCGGCATGCAGCCGCAACGCTTCCAGCGCCAGATAGCCGGGCTGCAATTGCGCGGCGATGGCAGCAAGGCCGCTTGCCGCAGGTACTGGCGGATCGCCGCGATAGACCGTGCCGTATTTCGCGTGCACGCCGCCGCGCGCCTGCATCGCTTGCAACTGCGTCGTTGTGGGGGTGATGCCGAAGCGGGCCAATAAATCGCTGAAGAGGATATCTGGCAATTGTTTATAGTCGATTAACTGCAGCTGGCCGGCGGCCGCATGGGGCAAGGCGGCGTTGAACAGGCTGGCCAGCACCAGGCCCGTATAGCCATCGATATCGCCCGGCGCCAGCTGGTGCGCGGGCAGCGGCAACAGTGCCGGGTGCAGCATGCCGGGCACCATTTGCGGGCCGCGCTGGCGCTGGTGCGAGGCGAGCACGGCCAGCGGTTCGCGGTAGACGAACAGGCAGGGCGTGCCGGGAAATGCTTGCCGCAGCAAGTCCAGGCTGTGGATGTGCCAGCAGTCGAACTTGATGAAGAAGTGCGTCTCGTCGCCCGAGCGGCGTTGGCCCAGGGCCAGGATGGCCTGGCGCAGCAGGATGCTGCTGGCGGCCCGCTCGCCGCTGTCGTGATGCAGGCGCAGCAGCGAGTCGACGACGGGCGGTTCGGACATGACTATGCACTGCGGCAAGGAAGCCAACAGCTGGCTCAGCAGGGTTGAGCCGCAGCGCGAGACGTGGAAGATGAAAGCGTCGGGCGCCAGGCAATCGCCGAGCGTCGCCAGTGCCGCCAGCGGCGTGCGGCAGACGCGGCGCAGCTCATGCGGCTGGCGCGCCAGCGTATTGACAAAGAAGGCGTCGCTGAAAGCTGCTTGCCCCAGTTCGCGCCAGCACATGCTGGCGTCCGCCAGTGCCTCGTCGCTTTGCACGTGCAGCGGATACCAGCCGCGCAGATCCATGCCCTCGTGCCATGCCACCGCCTCGCCCCTGGCCAGCAAACGTTCTTGCTGGGCCAGGCCCGGCGCGGCGCTCACGGCGCGCCCCCGTCGGCCAAGGCGGCCAATTCCCTGGCCAGCGCCAGGCTGGCAGGCGAGGGCGATAGCCGCAGTTGGGCGATGACTGCCCAAACATTGCCATCGTGGATGCCGGGGTCGCCATACTTGTGGGCTGCTTTCGGCACGAAGCCGGCCGAGGCGAACAGCGCTTCGAGCCAGGCATTGGTGACGCAGTCGAGCACGAGGTGGATGCGCGGCAGCGTGCCCCGGTTATGCACCGCGTGCAGGCAACTGGCGTCCATATACCAGGCGTTGCCGGCCGCAAAGTGCACGTTCTCGCCATCGATGGTAAACAGCACTTGTGGCGAAGTGTGGATGGGGATGTGGATGCGGATCAAGCCATCGGCCAGCGACGCGCCGGCGTCGCGGTGCGCGCGGATCATGACGCCCGGCGCCAGCGCCATCAGGCGCGCGGCGCGGATGTCGCATTCGAAACTGGCGAGCACCTCGCGCAGGCAGGGGCAGCGCGCCAGTTGCGGCGTGGCGGCGTAGGTGGCGCCGTCGACGGGCATGATGTGGCCGGCTGCACCGCTGGGCGAGCGCAGCGGTACGCAGCTCCAGCCCGTGTCGTAGGCGCCCGTATTGAAATGGCTGATCCACTCGCCGGCGGCGAACTGGTCGCTGTCGCGCTGCATGCGCGCCACGTCGAAGCGCAGCGGCAGTTGCAGCCAGGTGCTGGGCGGCTTCGGCGCCGTCACTATGGCGCCTTCCATTCCAGTTGCTCTTGCACCTCGTTTTCCCCGCGCAGGCGAAAGCCCAGCCGCTGGTACAGGGCGCGCGCGGCAGTGTTGCTTTTGTTGACGGCAAGGTGGATCCGGCATTGCTGCGCGCCCGCTTGCGCCTGCAGGCCGCGCAGCACGGCGCTGCCGGCGCCCTGGCCTTGCGCGGCGGGCAGGATGGCGATGTCGACCAGGTGCAGCACTTCGCCCTGACGGTCCAGGATCAGGCGGCCGATGGGGGTGTCGCCATGCTGCAGCACCAGGTACGCGGCGTGCGGATATGCCTGGCGATAACCGTGGCTTTGCATGCGCTGCTGCATGGCGATCAACTGTTCGATGACGGCGGGCTCGGCCGGCATCTGGCGCAGGTCGTCGCGTGTGGAGCGATACAGAGCGGCGGCAAAGTCATCGTCGTCGTCACGCTGGAGGCGCAACTGGCAGGGGGCGGGCAAGCTGGTGAGGACGTGGGCGAGGTCGGAAAGCGGCAAGGCGTGCATCGGTGCTCCCTTAGGTTGTTGCGGATGGCGGCGAATGGTCGCAATGAAGCAAACGTGCCTTTATTTGCCATGTTGCCAATTTTTCCGCGTACTTGCAATCATTTCAAAGATGCCGCATGCCTTCTGTCTCTATCCCGCCTGGCCCGTGGAGACGCGCGTGAATCTGCCCTTGACCTTGCCGGGCAAGCCGGCCCTGGCTGGCGGCAGCGTGCTCGACTTCCATGATCGCCTGGGTAGCCAGCCGCGACTGGCGTTTTGCCTGCGCGAAACGCCTGAATCCATGCAGGCATCGCACCAGGCAGTTACTCGGTAGTAGTACTTCATTGGCAGACTATTTACTTCTGTAGGATAATATGGAACCGGTTCCATTTATGCGCAAATGTAATCTGGCGCAATCATCGAAATCAATAAAACAACAAGTCTTGCGGGAGTCTCATGAACCATCCAGGCAGCGAAGCATCTGCAACATCCGTTTCATCCCTTCCCCGCATCAGCCGCCGCCACGCCCTGATCGGCCTGGCCGCCTTGCTGGCGCAGGCCGGTTTCTGGAGCAATCCCCTGTCCGCCGCCATGCAGGCGCCGGCCAGCGCTCCGGCGACCGGCCTGGCACCGGCCAGCATGCTGTTCTACACCTTGTCGCAAACGATCACGGGCCACCGCGATTTGTCCGCCGCGACGGCGGCGCGCATCGAGCAAGCCATGCGCACGAACGTGCCCGGCTTTGCCGACCGCTTGCCGCAACTGGGCGCGCTGCTCGTCACGGGCCAGGAAGCCAAGGCCCTGCTGGCGGCCGCCAGTGCCGCGAATGCGAGTCTGCGCGAGCTGGCGCTGGCCATCGTTGCCGCCTGGTACACGGGCACGGTCGCCGGCAACGCGGCGCAGGGCACCAAATCCATCGTCGTCGCGTATGCGGAAGCGTTGATGTACCGCACGGTGGCCGATGGCCAGGTCGTGCCCACGTATTGCAATTATGGCCCCCTGTGGTGGCTGAAGGCGCCGCCGGCCGTGCGCGTTTCTGCGCCTGTGGCGCCAAAACCCGTACCGGCCCCGGCTACTACCGGCACTCCCGAACCGAAAGGCAAGCAAGCAAAATGAAATCACCACAATTCAAGAGTAATGGCGACGTCGTCGCCGATGTCGTCATCGTCGGGTCTGGTGTCGTCGGCGCCATGATGGCCGACCAGCTGGCCGCCCAAGGCCATTCCGTGATCATGCTGGAAGCGGGCTTGCGCATCGAGCGGGGTCAAGCCGTGGAAAACTGGCGCAACATGCCGTTCGAAAACCGCGTCGGTTCCGACTTTCAGGGCCTGTATCCGCAGGCGGAGAACGCGCCCGCGCCCTTGTATTTCCCGAAGAATAACTACGTGGAATTGTCCGGTCCCAGCGGCAGCAGTTTCCAGCAGGGCTATCTGCGCACGGTGGGTGGCACGACCTGGCACTGGGCCGCGTCGTGCTGGCGCCATTTGCCGTCCGACATGCGCATGAAGAGCGATTACGGGGTAGGGCGCGACTGGGCCATTTCCTATGATGAGCTGGAACCGTACTATTGCCGCGCCGAGCAGGAAATGGGCGTGGCCGGCCCCAACGATCCGGCCCTGCAATCGCCCAGCGAGCGCAGCGCGCCGTACCCGATGGACATGGTGCCCTGGGGCTATGGCGACAAGCGCTTCGCCGAAGTGGTCAACCCGCACGGCTACCGTTCCGTGCCGATCCCGCAAGGCCGCTCGACGCGCCCATGGCAGGGCCGTCCCACGTGCTGCGGCAACAATAACTGCCAGCCGATCTGCCCCATCGGCGCCATGTACAACGGCATCCACCATGTGGAACGGGCCGAGATGAAGGGTGCTGGCGTGCTGGCCGAGGCCGTCGTCTACCGCATCGACACGGACCACAACAACCGCGTGACAGCCGTGCACTGGTATGACGCGAAAAAACAGTCGCACATGGCGACGGGCAAGGCTTTCGTGATTGCCTGCAATGGCATCGAAACGCCCCGTTTGCTGTTGCTGGCGGCGAACCGGAACAATCCGAACGGCATCGCCAACAGTTCCGACCAGGTGGGCCGCAACATGATGGACCATTCGGGTTTCCACTGTACTTTCCTCGCCAATGAACCGATCTGGACGGGGCGTGGTCCTGCGCAGAGCAGCTGCCTGGTGGGACCGCGCGATGGCGCCTTCCGCGCGCAGTATTCGGCCAACAAGATGATCCTGAACAATATCACCAGGGTGGGCCCCGCTACCCAGCAGTCGTTGAAACTGGGCCTGGTGGGCAAGGATCTCGACGATGAAATCCGCCGCCGCGCCGCCTTTGGCGTGGACTTGTCGATCAGCCTGGAGCCCTTGCCAGAGGCGCATAACCGATTGACCCTGAGCAAGACGCGCAAGGACCCGCTGGGCCTGGCCTGTCCCGATATTTATTACGACGTGGGCGATTACGTGCGCGATGGCGCGAAGGCCGCGCATGCGCAGCTCGAGCACATCGGCAAACTGTTCGGCGCCGTGGAATTCCATATCACCGACAGCCTGAACGCGAACAACCACATCATGGGCGGCGTCATCATGGGTTCGAACCGTCTTGACTCCGTGGTCGACGGCAATTGCCGCGCCCACGACCATGCCAATTTGTGGCTGCCGGGTGGCGGCGCCATGCCGTCGGCCAGCGTGGTGAACACCACCCTCAGCATGGCCGCGCTCGGCTTGCGCGCGGCCGACGACATCGCCCGCACCCTGGCAAGGGAGGCAGCATGATGCGCCGTTTCTTGCTCGGCCTGGCGTTGGCGGCCGGTTTGCCGCTGGCCGCGCACGCTGCGCCACCTGTTCCGCCCGTCACGCTGACGCCGGACCGCCCGGCCGCGCCCGCTGCAGTCGCTGCGGCTGGCCCCGATGCGCGCCTGGAGCGGGGCCGTTACCTGGCCATCGCCGCCGACTGCATGGCGTGCCATACGGCAGCGGGCGGCAAGCCGTATGCGGGCGGCTATGCCATCGACTCGCCGCTGGGCACGATTTACGCGACGAATATCACGCCATCGAAAAAAGGCGGCATCGGCCACTACACGGAAGCCGACTTTGCGCGCGCGCTGCGCGAAGGCGTGCGCGCCGATGGCAGCCATCTGTATCCCGCCATGCCCTACACCAGCTATGCGCAGCTGACGGATACGGACGTGGGCGACCTGTATGACTACTTCATGCAGGCCGTCAAGCCCGTCGATGAACCGGCGCGCCAGACGGCCCTGCCATTCCCGTTCAATGTGCGCCTGTCCATGCTGGGCTGGAACACTTTGTTCCTCGACAATAAACGCTTTGTGCCAGATCCAACGAAGAGCGCGCAGATCAATCGGGGCGCCTATCTGGCCGAAGGCCTGGCGCATTGCAGCGCTTGCCACACGCCGCGCAACGCGCTGATGGCGGAAATCGGCAGCCAGACCCTGGCGGGCGCGTCGCTCGGTTCCTGGCATGCGCCGAACATCACGTCTGACAAGGTCAGCGGCATCGGCGCGTGGACGGATGCGGAACTCACGGCCTACCTGAAGACGGGCCACGTGGAAGGAAAAGGACAGGCGGCGGGCGGCATGGCCGAAGCCATCCAGAACAGCCTGCAATTTTTGCGCGATGACGACGTGGCCGCCATCGTCGCGTGGCTGCGCACCGTGCCGCCCGTGCGCGCGCCGGGACAGACCAAGGCCGCGTTCAGCCACGGTAGCGCCGCCAGCGAAGAGCCGCTGCTGCGCGGCATGGCCGGTTCCACCGAGCATCATTCGCTCAACAGCGGGGCGGTGCTGTTTTCCGGCTATTGCGCCAGTTGCCATTCGGCCAGTGGCGCCGGCAGCACGGGCCAGGCGTATCCTGCCCTGTTTCACAATACGGCGACGGGCGGCAACACGCCGGCCAACCTCGTCTCGGCCATGTTGTTTGGCGTCGAGCGCAAGATCGAAGGGGAGGAGCATGAAGCCTTCATGCCCCGTTTCGACCAGCGTTCCTATGTGCAGCCCTTGACGGACGAGCAGATCGCCGCTATCGCCAATTACGTGCTGAAACAGTATGGCAACCCGGACGTGTCCGTCACCCCCGCGTATGTGGCGCAGGCGCGCAGCGGCGGCGAGAAACCCGTGCTGGCGCGGGTACAGCCGTTCATGCTGCCGGGCGGCATCGTGGGTATCTTGCTGCTGATCGCGCTGTTGGTGTGGCGGCGCCGGCGCCGTCAGCGCAACGATTAAGAGTCGAAACGGCGGCGAATATGAACGTTGGGCGCAACTTGCAGTAAAATGCAGGCTGAAAAATGGTTACGAGCAATCGTAGCCATTTTTTATTCTGGCTCGTTCCTGGCTTTCGCTTCATTTGAAAATTGACAATGTCTCATTCCCTGCATCAGCAATTTCTACGTTTCGCCGCCGTCGGCGCTTCCGGCACGGCCGTGCAATACAGCGTACTGTGGGGCGGCGTGGAGTGGGCAGGCATCAGCGCCGCCGCCGCGTCCGGTATCGGCTACATCCTCGGTTCCGTCGTCAACTACCTCCTCAATTACTTTTTCACGTTTAAAAGCGACAAGGGACACGGCGAGGCGGCTTCCAAGTATTTCACCTTGCTGGGCATAGGTTGGTGCATCAATACGGGCCTGATGTGGCTGCTGGTACACCAGCTGGGCTGGTATTACTGGCTGGCGCAGGTGCTGGCGACGGGTATCGGGCTGGCCTGGAATTTTGCGGGCAGCCGCTGGTGGGCCTTCAAGCCGGCTAGCGCGCCAGGCAAGTAAACAAGTGTTGTTGCAAGAAAAAAAGATGCGCATAGTCCAAGACCAGGCGCGCGGTTTTACCAAAACAAGGGGTTAATCATGCAGTTCCTGGAACGCTATTTCAAACTGAAGGACAACGGAACCAATGTGCGCACGGAGCTGCTGGCCGGCCTGACCACGTTCCTGACGATGGCCTACATCATCTTCGTCAACCCGTCCATCCTCGGCGACGCGGGCATGCCGAAAGACGCCGTTTTTGTCGCTACCTGCCTGGCGGCCGCCATCGGCACCCTGATCATGGGCCTGTACGCGAACTATCCGATTGCGCTGGCGCCGGGCATGGGCTTGAATGCGTACTTCTCATACACGGTGGTCAAGGGTATGGGCATGAGCTGGGAAGTGGCGCTGGGCGCCGTCTTCATTTCCGGCTGCCTGTTCATCCTGGTCAGCCTGTTCAAGGTGCGCGAGATGATCATCAACAGCATCCCGCCCGCGCTGCGCACGGCCATCACGGTGGGTATCGGCTTGTTCCTGGCAATCATTTCCCTGAAAAGCGCCGGCGTGGTGGTGTCGAACCCGGCCACCATCATCGCCCTGGGCGACTTGCATAAGCCGGCGCCCATCCTGGCCATCCTCGGCTTTTTCATCATCGTCGCGCTGGACCGTCTGAAGGTGCAGGGCGCTATCCTGATCGGCATTCTCGCCATCACCATTGCCAGCTTCTTCTTTGGCGGCAACCAGTTCAACGGCATCGTCTCGCTGCCACCCGCCATCGAGCCGACCCTGTTCAAGCTCGACATCATGGGCGCGCTGTCGATCGGCATCATCAACGTGGTGCTGGTATTTTTCCTGGTCGAATTGTTCGATGCGACGGGCACCCTGATGGGCGTGGCCAACCGTGCCGGCTTGTTGAAAGACGGCAAGATGGAGCGCATGAACAAAGCCTTGCTGGCCGACAGTACGGCGATCGCCGCCGGCGCCTGCCTGGGCACGTCGAGCACCACGGCCTTCGTGGAAAGCGCGGCCGGCGTGCAAGCGGGCGGCCGCACGGGCTTGACTGCCGTGGCCGTCGCGCTGCTGTTCCTGGGCAGCCTGTTCTTTGCCCCGCTGGCGCACACGGTGCCGCCGTACGCGACAGCGCCCGCGCTGCTGTACGTGGCTTGTCTGATGCTGCGCGAACTGACCTTCATCGACTGGGATGACAGCACGGAAAGCATTCCTGCGGCCATCACGGCGCTGATGATGCCGTTTACCTATTCGGTAGCCAGCGGCGTCGCCTTCGGCTTCATCACCTATGCCGTCTTGAAACTGTTGACGGGCAAGGGCAAGCAAGTGTCCGTGGTGGCTTACATCATCGCCGCCATTTTCCTGTTCAAGTTTATCTACCTGGGCGAATAGTCAGTTTGCCGGCAAGCAGTTGCCGCCTATGACAAGGCCGCCCGTGCATCCGCATCGGCGGCCTTTTTTTGTGGTGCGCCCGGCAGGGCGCACTCACTTGGAGGTGAAAGTCCTCTACTCGCCCGACAAGGGGAAGAGTTAGCTGAACGGCAAGGGTGTCGCGGGTGACTGCGAATCTGAAGGAAGC
>NZ_JBNYXT010000061.1:0-16170 GCF_051380795.1 Janthinobacterium leeuwenhoeki | reverse complement strand
GTTAGTCTTCTCAATGACGAACGGCCCGATCGAAAATTCGACCGGGCCGTCAAGGCAAAACCAAAGCGCTATGCCATGCGCGTTCTACGAAAACCTGCTTAACTGAACGGCATTACGGCTTGCGCCGGCTTTGCTGTGCAAGAAACTGCTTAGTTTTTCGACTGGTCAACCATCTTGTTCTTGGCGATCCAAGGCATCATGGCGCGCAGTTTCGCGCCCACTTCTTCGATCTGGTGCTCGGACGTCAAACGGCGGCGCGAGATCAGGGTCGGTGCGCCTGCCTTGTTTTCCAGGATGAAGCTCTTCGCGTATTCGCCCGTTTGGATGTCTTTCAGGCATTGACGCATCGCATCCTTGGTGGCCGACGTCACGACTTTAGGACCGGTCACGTATTCGCCGTATTCGGCGTTGTTCGAGATCGAGTAGTTCATGTTGGCGATACCGCCTTCATAGATCAGGTCGACGATCAGTTTCAGTTCGTGCAAGCACTCGAAGTAAGCCATTTCAGGCGCGTAGCCCGCTTCCGTCAGGGTTTCGAAGCCGGCCTTGATCAGTTCCACGGCGCCGCCGCACAGCACGGCCTGTTCGCCGAACAAGTCCGTTTCGGTTTCTTCACGGAAGTTCGTTTCGATGATGCCGGCACGGCCACCGCCGTTGGCCGACGCGTACGACAGGGCGATATCGCGGGCGATGCCCGATTTATCCTGGTACACGGCGATCAGGTGGGGCACGCCGCCACCCTGGGTGTAGGTGGCGCGCACGGTGTGGCCCGGGGCTTTCGGCGCAACCATGATCACGTCCAGGTCGGCGCGTGGCACGACTTGGCCGTAATGCACATTGAAGCCGTGAGCGAAGGCCAGCACGGCGCCCTGCTTGGCGAACGGGGCGATGTTTTCGTTGTAGACCTGGGCGATGTTTTCATCTGGCAACAAGATCATGATGACGTCGGCCGCTTTCACGGCGTCGTTCACTTCCGCTACTTTCAGGCCCGCTTGCTCGACCTTGGTCCACGAAGCGCCGCCCTTGCGCAGGCCGACGGTGACGTTGACGCCCGAATCGTTCAGGTTTTGTGCGTGCGCGTGGCCTTGCGAACCGTAGCCGATGATGGCAACGTTTTTACCTTTGATCAAGGAGAGGTCAGCGTCTTTGTCGTAAAAAACTTTCATGGTATTTCCTATAATTTGATGATGCGTTGTTGTTTTAAATGCGGCGCCAGGGCCGCGTAGTGCTGCTATGTGCTTTTATACTTTGAGGATGCGTTCGCCGCGGCCGATGCCGGAACCACCCGTGCGGACGGTTTCCAGGATGGCGGCGCGGTCGATCGAATCGATGAACGCGTCCAGCTTGACCTTGTTGCCGGTCAGTTCGATCGTGTACGTCTTTTCGGTGACATCGATGATGCGGCCACGGAAGATATCGGCGGTGCGCTTCATTTCCTCGCGTTCCTTGCCCACGGCACGGACCTTGATCAGCATCAACTCGCGTTCGATATGCTGGCCTTCGGTCAGGTCGACCACCTTGACTACCTCAATGAGGCGGTTCAAGTGCTTGGTGATCTGCTCGATGATGTCGTCCGAGCCGCTGGTGACGATGGTCATGCGCGACAGGGTCGAGTCTTCCGTCGGCGCCACCGTCAAGGTTTCGATGTTGTAGCCGCGTGCCGAGAACAGGCCCACCACGCGCGACAGGGCGCCCGCTTCGTTTTCCAGCAAGACAGAAATAATATGGCGCATGATTAGAGATCCTCCGAACCGAGCATCATTTCGGACAGGCCCTTGCCGGCTTTCACCATTGGCCACACGTTTTCGGACTGGTCGGTAATGAAGTTCATGAATACCAGCCTGTCTTTCATGCCAAACGCCTCTTTCAGGGCGCCGTCAACGTCGCCCGGTTTTTCAATTTTCATGCCCACGTGGCCATACGCTTCAGCCAGCCTTTCGAAGTCGGGCAGCGAATCCATGTACGACTCGGAATAGCGCGAACCGTAATCGATTTCCTGCCACTGGCGCACCATGCCGAGGAAACGGTTGTTGAGCATGATGATCTTCGGCGTCAGGTGATACTGCTTGCACGTGGCGAGTTCCTGGATGCACATCTGGATCGAACCTTCGCCGGTAATACAAGCAACGGTGGCATCCGGATTGGCCATCTGCACGCCCATGGCGTACGGCAAGCCGACACCCATGGTGCCCAGGCCGCCGGAATTGATCCAGCGACGCGGCTTGTCGAAGCCATAATATTGTGCGGCCCACATCTGGTGCTGGCCCACGTCGGAGGTGATGAAGGCATCGCCCTTGGTGATCTGGAACACCTTTTCCACCACCGATTGCGGCTTGATGACCAGGTCGGAGGTCGGATATTTCAGGCATTCGCGGCCACGCCATTCGGCGATCTGCTTCCACCAATTGCTCAAGGCATTGACGTTCGGCTTGGCTTCGGCCGCGTCCAGCTGCGCCAGGAATTCGATCAGCACATCCTTGACGTTGCCAACGATGGGAATGTCGACCTTCACGCGCTTGGAAATCGACGATGGATCGATGTCCACGTGGATGATCTTGCGCGGATGCGAGGCGAAATGTTTCGGGTTGCCGATCACGCGGTCGTCGAAACGGGCGCCGATGGCGATCAGGACGTCGCAGTTCTGCATCGCCATGTTCGCTTCATAGGTGCCGTGCATGCCAGGCATGCCGACATACTGCTCGCTCGAGGCGCGGTAGCCGCCCAGGCCCATCAAAGTGTTGGTGCAAGGGAAACCCAGGCGGTCGACCAGCTTGTTCAGCTCGGCCGACGCATTCGCCAGGATCACGCCGCCGCCCGTGTAGATCATCGGACGTTCGGCTTGCAGCAGCAGCTGCACGGCCTTGCGGATCTGGCCCGAATGGCCCTTGTCGACGGGACGGTAGGAACGCATCTCGACTTCCTTCGGATAGTCGAAATGGCATTTGTGCATGCTGATATCCTTGGGGATATCGACCAGCACGGGTCCCGGACGGCCGGTACGGGCGATGAAGAAAGCTTTCTTGATCGTCGCTGCCAGGTCCTTGACGTCCTTGACGAGGAAGTTGTGCTTGACCACGGGACGCGTGATGCCGACCGTGTCGCATTCCTGGAACGCATCTTGCCCGATGGCGTGGCTCGGCACCTGGCCGGAGATCACCACCATGGGAATCGAGTCCATGTACGCGGTCGACAAGCCCGTGACGGCATTCGTGACGCCCGGACCGGACGTGACGATGGCGACACCGACTTTGTTCGAGCTGCGCGAATAGGCATCGGCGGCGTGGATCGCGGCCTGCTCGTGGCGTACCAGGATATGCTGGAATTTATTTTGCTGGAAGATGGCGTCGTAGATGTAGAGTACGGCTCCGCCCGGGTATCCAAAGACGTGCTCGACGCCCTCTTCAGCCAGACAGCGCACGACAATTTCTGCGCCGGTAATGGGTCCTGCTGCTGCTTCGGTATTCATGAAACATTCCTTTCAAGGTCCATTGGAGATTGATCGGATGTTCTTTCCTGACGAAGTTCGCCGTGCGCGACAGTGCTCCTGCTTCCCTTTTCATGCGGTCACGACATTTCTTTGGGCACCCATAGATACCTTACAAAACAACGCTTAACGCAACTCGTTTGGCCGGAGTTTCTGTGGCGCCTGTACGAACCGCTCGCGCTTGTGGCGCGGGTTAGAACAAACTGCCTACAAATGAAAGCGCGTCTTGCCGCGGATGGCCTTGTGTGCCGGTCGCGACCTGACCATAGGGCTTTGGGGTGTTCAAAGCGTCCCATACGTTATCGCGTTGCACCATTATGGTCAAGGAAAATGTCAGCCCTGCTGCCTTTTTACTCACCCGATATGCAAAAACCCTGCGGAAACGCACATTTTTTGCTAGCATGCGCTCAGTTTACGAAAAGCAGTCCCGTCTCCCTTCCGCCCACAGCACACGCAGCCGTTAGCTCGCCCCATACCGCATGGCAACAGACAAAGAATTATCCGACTTTCTAGAAAATGTCGAGCGGCGCGCTTTCAAGCAGGCCGCCTACGCGGTCCGCAAGGAGGAATCGGCACTCGACATCGTGCAGGATGCGATGATCAAGCTGGCCGAGAAATACGGCGACAAGCCGGCCGCCGAGCTGCCGATGTTGTTCCAGCGCATCTTGCAAAACACCATACTCGACTATTTTCGCCGCGAAAAAGTGCGCAACACCTGGGTCAGCCTGTTTTCCGGCATGAAGCCCTCGGGCGACGAGCATGAGGATTTTGAACTACTTGACACGTATGAATCGGAACAGGGCACCAGCGCCGCCGAATCCTCGGCCGACCAGGTCGAACGCGCGCAAATCCTTGATTTGATTGATGCAGAGGTACAAAAACTGCCCTCACGTCAACGCGAAGCCTTCCTCATGCGTTACTGGCAGGACATGGATGTGGCTGAAACAGCGGAAGCGATGGGTTGCTCCGAAGGTAGCGTGAAAACACATTGCTCTAGAGCTACCCACACGCTCGCCGAATCGCTGAAAGCCAAGGGAATTAAATTATGAACACCGACGATCTCAATTTCGCTTACAAAGTGCGCCATGCACTGAACGAAAAACTCGACGACCTGCCCGCATCGGCCACCGACCGCCTGGCAGCGGCACGCAAGCTGGCCCTGTCGCGCAAGAAGGCGGACGCGCCCGCCGCCGTTGCCGTGCGCAAGGACGTCTTCGCCGGCGTCGCCAGCCATTTGCTGGTCGAGCCGCTGTCGTGGCTGGGCCGCATGAGCGTCATCATCCCCCTGCTGCTGCTGGTCGGCGGCCTGGTGGGCATCTATCAGTTTGAGCAAGAACAACATATTGCCGAACTGGCAGAAATAGACGCCGCCGTGCTGTCGGACGAATTGCCGCTCTCCGCCTACATGGACCATGGCTTCAACGCCTACCTGACGAAACGCGAGCAATAAGCATGACAGGCTCAAGCGTACGCAAAGGCTGGCTGGCTGGCGGCATCGGCCTGGGTGCCTGCGCCCTGGCTGGCGCCGCCTGGGTAGGCGCGCAGCAACATGCCGCGCCCGCCGCGCCTCCCGTGGCAGCCGCGCCCGTGGTGGCGCCGGCGCCGGCCGCCAAGCCCGGCTCGCCCCGCACGGCAGGCAAAGGCGGCACGCCGAAGACCGGCGAGAATCCAGCGTGGAACAAGCTGTCGCGCGCGCAGCAGGAAGCCCTGCAGCCGCTGGCGGGCGAGTGGAACAAGCTGGAACCGCTGCGCAAGCAGAAATGGCTCGATATCGCCAGCCGCTTTGCCTCCATGTCGCCCAACGAGCAAACCCGCGTGCATGAACGCATGCGTGTATGGGTCAAGCTGACGCCGGCACAGCGCAGCCTGGTGCGCGAAAACTATGCGCGCACGCAGAAGATTGATCCGGGTCAAAAAACCGCGCAATGGGAGCAGTACCAGCAATTGCCAGAAGAGCAAAAGAAAAAGCTGGCGACGGAACTCGTGCCGAAAAAACCGCTGGGCAAGGTGCCCGCGATCAATTCCAACACGAGCAAGCCACCCGTGCTCATGGCGCCCGCCACGCCGGCAGCGCCTGCCGCCGCCGCGCCTGCCCTGCCGCCCGCTCCCGCAGCGACGACCGTGCCGGCAAGCGATCCTGCCGCGGCCCCCGCCACCGTGCCTGTCACGCCACCCACCACGCCTGCCCCACTGCCAAACAATGTCAAATAGCACGCCTGCCGCCAGCATCACTTCCCATCCCACGATCAAGCGCCGCCTGATTTCCATGGTGTACGAGTCGCTGCTGGCCCTGGCTGTGCTGTTCTTGCCATTCCTGCTGTTTGAACTGGCCGTGCAAGGCGCGCATACGCCGTTGACGGAACACATGCGCCAATGCCTGGCCTTCCTCGTCATGGGGGCGTATTTCATCCACCAGTGGAGCCGCGAAGGCCAGACCCTGGCCATGAAAACCTGGCGCTTGCAACTGGTGCTGGCGGGCCACGCCCACGTGCCGCTGCGGGTGGCCGCGTACCGCTACGTCCTGTCATGGATGTGGCTGCTGCCAGCCCTGCTGGTGTCGTATGTATTCGATTTGCAGCACTGGGCGGCATTGGGCGCCATCGGCGTGGGCATCCTGGCCTGGTCGGCCACGGCCTTGTTCACGGGCAATGGACAATTCCTGCACGACAAGCTGGTCGGCACGCAGATCGTGCAATTGCCTGCGCCCGCGAAGAAGTCGAAGCAAGTGGCTGTCTGAGTTTTTGCACGGCTTGACCTGGGTCATTGAAGCGCCACGGGGGCTCTGCGATCATGGCATGCCATGAATAATACCGCCCCCCTCCCCCACACACGCTTTGCGCCCTACCGCGAGGAAGTCTGCAGCGAAGACGACGTCAAGCATCTCGTCCACACCTTTTATGCGGCCGCCCGCGACGACGCCATGCTGGGGCCCATCTTTGCCGCCGAGGTCAAGGATTGGGATGCCCACCTGGCAACATTGATCGATTTCTGGTCAGGCTTGCTGCGCGGCACCATGCGCTATCACGGCAAGCCGCTGGCCCAGCACGCGCAAATGGAACACCTGACGCCCTGCATGTTCCGCCGCTGGCTGACCCTGTTCTTCGCCACCACCGAGAGCATGGGCAATGCGGCCTTGCAGGAGAAGGCCGATACCATCGCCTTGAATATTGCCGAACGGCTATGGAAAAGCTTTGCGGAAAGCCACGCCATCGTGGCGCCGCAGCGTTAGAAGCGTTCGTAACCCTGCAGATAGCGCCACTGACCTGACGGCATGGCGCCCATCGAAATGCGGCCGATGCGCAGGCGCTTCATGGCGACGACGTCCAGTCCCACCATCTTGCACATATGGGCGATCTGGCCCGGCTGCACATTTTTCAGGGCGAAGCGCAAACGCGTCTCGTTCTGCCAGCTGACCTTGATCGGCGGCAAAGGCTTGCCATTGAAGGGCAAGCCGTGATTCAGCAGCGCCAGGCCATTCTCGGCGATGGCGCCCGACACTTCCACGATGAATTCCTGCTCCACCGTTTTCGCTTCGTCGACCAGCTTGCGGGCCACGCGGAAATCCTGCGTAAACACCAGCAAGCCGGACGCCATGGTCTCGAGCGGATTGGTGATGGTCAAGCCGATCAAATGACGCTTGAGGAAGCGCGTGACGGAACTGGGCGCCACATTTTCCGGCGTGAAAATTTCTTCGGGACGCAGGCAACTCAAGGCTGGCTTGCCTTCCGCGCCCACGCCGCCATTGATGCCGGCCGGCTTGTGCAGCAGAATCGTCACGGGCGGCATTTCTTCCAGGGTCGCGTTCGGCAGCAGCACCACCGCTTGATTGTCGGCCACGCGCGCGCCCGACTCTTCCACCAGCACGCCATCGACCGTGACCCAGCCGCCCTCGATATACAGTTCGGCCTCGCGGCGCGAACAAGGTACGTCTTCAGACAGGCGCTTGGCTAGGCGGACGGTGGGCATTTCGTGTGGTGTGGTCATGGGGAGGCGCAAAAAGCAAGGGAGGAGAAAGCCGGTATTGTAACCGACCCGCTCCTCCCCTCTTGTTGATTGCGCTAGTGGTTGTCGGATTACGCGCTTGCGCGCTAATCCGACCTACGCGGCCGTGACAGATTTTGTAGCTTGGCTTAGCGGCTTGCCGCGTAAGCCAACAATCAGGCCGTCGCTTTTGCCAATTCCTCGGCAAAGAAGCGATGACCCATCTCTTCCAGACCCAAGGTCTGCAGCACTTCCTGCAGCCGCTCCGTCGGGCGCTGGCGCGGCAAGTTCTTGTAACTGGCGATGATCAGTTCATTCTTCATCGAATGCTCCCAGCCCACCAGTTCCGTCACACTGACCTGGTAGCCATGCGCTTCCAGCTGCAGACAGCGCAGCACGTTGGTGATCTGGCTGCCGAACTCGCGCGTGTGCAGCGGGTGGCGCCACAATTCCGTCAAGACACTCTTGCCCAGGCTCTTGCCCTTGTTCTTCTTCAAGATGGAAGCCACTTCCGCCTGGCAGCACGGCACCAGCACCATGAATTTCGCCTTCTTCTTCAAGGCAAAGTGGATCGCGTCATCGGTGGCCGTGTTGCACGCATGCAAGGCCGTGACGATGTCGATCTGCTGCGGCAGCAAGCGTGACTCCGTCGATTCGGCCACGGACAGAGGCAAGAACGACATGCCGGGGAACTTGAATTTCTTGGCCAGCTCTTGCGAGCGCTGCACCAGCTCTTCGCGCGTCTCGATGCCGTAGATGTGCGAACCGTCGTTGCCGTTCTTGAAGAACAGGTCATACAGGATGAAACCCAGGTAGGACTTGCCGGCGCCGTGGTCGACCAAGGACACGCCGGGATGGTCGAGCTGCACTTCGCGCAGCAACGGCTCGATGAACTGCGTCAGGTGGTACACCTGCTTGAGCTTGCGGCGGCTGTCCTGGTTCATCTTGCCGTCGCGCGTCAGGATGTGCAATTCCTGCAGCAAGGCGACCGACTGGCCATCCTTGATTTCTGGCATATTGCTGGCGGCCGTGATGATGTCTTTCGGCGCAGCGACTGCGGTGGCGGCGGCTGCCGCACCCTTAGCGCGCTTCATCGATCCACGCCATCTGTATCGCTTCGAGCACCTTTTCGCCGCCGCGCGTGTGGTCATCGTCGAAGCCGTCCAGTTCCACCACCCAGTTATGCAGGTCGGTGAAACGCACGGTCAGGGGATCGATGTCCGGATGCGCGTCATACAGCGCCTCGGCGATCGCGTTGATGTCGGACCATTTCATGTTAGTGGCTGCCTTCGCTGACCTGGTTGATCGTGTATTTCGGGATTTCGACGACGAGGTCGGCCTCGGCCACGATGGATTGGCACGACAGGCGCGACACGGCTTCCAGGCCCCAGGCCTTGTCCAGCATGTCTTCTTCCAGTTCCGTCGCCTCGTTCAGGGATTCGATGCCTTCGCGCACCAGCACGTGGCAAGTGGTGCAGGCGCACGATTTTTCGCAGGCGTGCTCGATGTCGATGTCGTTTTCCAGCAGGATGTCGCAGATGGACTTGCCGGCCGGGGCTTCGATGACGGCGCCGTCCGGGCAAAGCTTGGCGTGCGGCAGAATGACGATTTGGGGCATATTACCTCTACAATTTCAATGATTTGGGGCGCTGCCGCAGCAATGGCACACGGCGCGCATTTCAACACTATTACAACACCTGGCAAAACCGTAGCGAGCGGCAGTGATTTGTGGCCGAGAAGCGCAACCGTACTCTAGTACGGTGAGCATCGCCGGCCGCAAAGCGCGACGCGCAGTAGGTTTGGTCAGGTGTCCTCACACGACTTGATCCAGCGACTTGCCCTTCAAGGCAGTGCGCACGCTGCGGTCCATGCGGCGTGAGGCGAAATCCTCGGTGCCGTCGGCGAGCAGCTCGATCGCCAGCTTCAAGGCCTGGTGGTCGATGGCGCCGCTTTGCGATTGCGCAATGGCGTCGCGCACCTTGCTCATCAAACCATCGAGCGCTACGCGTTCCGCCTGGTCGAGCAAGCCGCCGTCTTCGTCCAGCGCCGACTGCGTGGCCAGCAAGATGCGTTCCGCTTCCACCTGTTCTTCGCGCAATGCGCGCGCCACCATGTCGACGTCGGCCGACGTGTAGGAATCCTGCAGCATGCGGGAGATGTCGTCGTCGCCCAGGCCGTAGGCCGGCTTGACGCTGATCGACGCTTCCACACCCGAGCGCAGTTCGCGCGCCGAGACCGACAGCAAGCCATCCGCATCGACCTGGTAGGTGATGCGGATGCGCGCGGCGCCCGCCACCATCGGCGGAATGCCGCGCAGCTCGAAGCGCGCCAGCGAACGGCAATCGCTCACCAGTTCGCGCTCGCCCTGCAGCACGTGCACGGCCAGCGCCGTCTGGCCATCCTTGAAGGTCGTGAATTCCTGCGCACGGGCGCAGGGAATGGTCGAATTGCGCGGGATGATCTTTTCCACCAGGCCGCCCATGGTCTCGATGCCCAGGGACAGCGGGATCACGTCCAGCAGCAGCCAGTCGTCGCCGGCGGCGCGGTTGCCTGCCAGCAAATTCGCCTGGATGGCCGCGCCCAGCGCCACCACCTTGTCGGGGTCGATATTCGCGTGCGGCGTCGTGTGGAAGAATTCGCTCACGGCGCGCTGCACGTGCGGCATGCGCGTGGCGCCGCCCACCATCACCACGCCGTCGACGTCGTCCGCATCCACGTTCGCGTCGCGCAGGGCCTTCTTGATGGCGTTCATGGTCTTGCCCACCAGGTGCTGCGTCATGGCGGCAAATTCCGTTGCCGTGATGCGCAGGTGGATTTCTTCGCCCGAGTTCAAGGCCGCGTCGATCATCGTTTCCGACTTGGTCGACAGTGTTTCCTTGATCTCGCGTGCTTTCACCATCAGGATGGCCGTGTCTTCGTCGGACAGGGGCGCCAGCTTGGCGTGTTCGCTGATCCAGCAGAACAGGCGGCGGTCGAAATCGTCGCCACCGAGGGCCGAATCGCCGCCCGTGGACAGCACTTCAAAGACACCCTTGCTCAGCTTCAGGATCGAGATATCGAAGGTGCCGCCACCGAGGTCATACACGGCGTACACGCCTTCGGAGGCATTGTCGAGGCCATACGCGATGGCGGCGGCCGTCGGCTCGCTCAGCAGGCGCAAGACATTGATGCCGGCCAACTGTGCCGCATCTTTCGTGGCCTGGCGCTGGGCATCGTCGAAATACGCTGGTACCGTAATGACGGCGCCCACCAGGTCGTCGCCCAGCGAGTCTTCCGCGCGCTGGCGCAGGGTGGCGAGGATTTGCGCCGACACTTCGACCGGGCTTTTCACGCCGGCCACGGTTTTCAGCTGCACCATGCCAGGCGTGTCCTGGAAGTCGTAGGGCAGGTTTTCCGCGTAGGCGATGTCGGCCAGGCCGCGACCCATGAAGCGCTTGACCGACACGATGGTGTTCTTCGGGTCGGTGGTTTGCGCGGACAGGGCCTTGTAGCCGATGTTCGCATGGCCGTTCGGCAGGTAGCGCACGACGGACGGCAGCAAGGAGCGCCCGTCTTCGTCGTTGAGCACCTCGGGAATGCTGTTGCGGACGGTGGCGACCAGGGAATTGGTGGTGCCCAGATCAATGCCGACGGCCAGGCGGTGCTGGTGCGGCGCGGTCGACATGCCTGGTTCGGAAATTTGCAGAAGTGCCATTGTATTCGTGCCTCGATTAATTTTTTGCGTGATGCAGCTGATGCCTGTCGAGCATTATAAGACGCGCGCCGGACTGGCGCTTGGCCAGTCAGGCTTCCATGGCCTCGTAGGCAAAACGCACTTCTTCGCCGAATTTGTCGAGAAACATCAGGGCGCGCACGCTTTGCGCGGCATTCACGTAGTCGGCGGCGTCCAGCTGGGCCGCCACCTGGGCCAGCAAGGCCTTGCGTTCGCCGCGCAGCTGGCGGTCCAGGGCGTCGAGCGCGTCGGCATCCTTGCCGGCACGCGCATCGCCCAGTTCTTCGCGCCATTCCATTTGCTGCATCAGGAAGCTGACCGGCATGGCCGTGTTCGATTCCGTCTGCAGGTCGACACCATGGAGCTCGCACAGGTATTGCGCGCGCTTTTGCGGGCTTTTCAGGGTTTGGTAGGCTTCATTGGCGCGCGTGGCCCATTGCATCGCCACGCGCTTTTCAGCACTGCTGGCGTTGATGAAACGGTCCGGATGGACCTTGCCCTGCACGTCGCGGTAGGCCGCGTCGAGCGCGCTCATGTCGAGCGAGAACTGCGCTGGCAACTGGAATAATTCGAAGTGGTTTTGCATAATGGTCAGTGGTCGCTGTACCGCAATCGATGGGTACAGCGCACCGACCGGGGTCTTGCCAGCTGTTTAAATCCTGAAGGACTCGCCGCAGCCGCAGGCGTCTTTTTCGTTCGGATTGTGGAACTTGAAGCCTTCGTTCAAGCCTTCGCGCGCGAAATCGAGTTCCGTGCCGTCGATGTAAGGCAGGCTTTTCGGGTCGACGAAGACTTTCACGCCGTGCGATTCGAAGACGCTGTCTTCGGCCGCCACTTCATCGACATATTCGAGCTTGTAGGCCAGGCCCGAGCAGCCCGTGGTGCGCACGCCAAAGCGCAGGCCCATGCCCTTGCCGCGCCGTTCGATATAACGGTTGATGTGTTTCGCCGCTTTTTCGGTCAGTGTGATCATGTATTTCTCCGCAACTGCCCCGGCCTTGCGGCTGGGGCGGGCTGCCAACGTTTAAGCTGCTACTGGATGGCGGGTCTGGTAATCCAGCACTGCCGCCTTGATGGCGTCTTCCGCCAGGATGGAGCAGTGGATCTTCACTGGCGGCAGGGCCAGTTCTTCGGCGATCTGCGTGTTCTTGATGGCCAGCGCCTGATCCAGGGTCTTGCCCTTGACCCATTCGGTCACCAGCGAGCTCGACGCGATGGCCGAACCGCAGCCGTAGGTCTTGAATTTCGCGTCTTCGATCAAGCCATCGGCGCCGACCTTGATCTGCAGTTTCATCACGTCGCCGCAGGCAGGCGCGCCCACCATGCCGGTGCCGATGGTGTCATCACCCTTGTCGAAAGCGCCCACGTTGCGCGGGTTTTCGTAGTGATCGAGTACTTTGTCCGAGTAAGCCATTTTGATGCTCCTTTAATATTCTTGCCGGCCCCGTGAGCGGGACCTGCGTGATGGTTAGTGTGCCGCCCATTGGATCGAATTGATGTCGATCCCTTCCTTGAACATGTCCCACAGGGGCGACAGCTCACGCAATTTGTGTACTTTCGATTTCAGCAGGTTCACGGCGAAGTCGATGTCTTCCTCGGTCGAGAAGCGGCCGATGGTGAAGCGGATCGAGCTGTGCGCCAGTTCGTCGCTGCGGCCCAGGGCGCGCAGCACGTACGATGGTTCCAGGCTGGCCGAGGTGCAGGCCGAACCGGACGACACGGCGATATCCTTGATGGCCATGATCAGCGACTCGCCTTCGACGTAGTTGAAGCTGACGTTCAGGTTGTGCGGCACGCGGTGCTCCATGTCGCCGTTGATGTAGACTTCTTCGATCTCTTGCAAGCCCTTGGCCAGGCGGTCGCGCAAGGCCTTGATGCGGCCGATTTCGCTGTCCATCTCTTCCTTGGCGATGCGGAAGCTTTCGCCCATGCCGACGATCTGGTGCGTCGGCAGGGTGCCCGAGCGCAGGCCGCGCTCATGGCCGCCACCGTGCATCTGCGCTTCCAGGCGCACGCGCGGCTTGCGGCAGACGTACAGGGCGCCCACGCCTTTCGGGCCGTAGGTTTTGTGCGCCGTGAAGGTCATCAGGTCGACCTTCGTCTTTTGCAGGTCGATGACGAGCTTGCCCGTCGCTTGTGCGGCGTCGCAATGGAAGATGATGCCTTTCGAGCGGCAGAACACGCCGATCTCGTCGATCGGCTGGATCACGCCGATTTCGTTGTTCACCAGCATCACCGACACGAGGATGGTGTCCGGGCGCACGGCCGCAGCCAGCTGCTCGACGGTGATCAGGCCGTTGTCTTGCGGTTCCAGGTAGGTCGCTTCAAAGCCGATGCGTTCCAGTTCGCGCACCGTGTCCAGCACCGATTTGTGCTCGGTCTTGACGGTGATGATGTGCTTGCCCTTGGTCTTGTAGAACTGCGCCGCGCCCTTGATGGCCAGGTTGTTGCTTTCCGTCGCGCCGGACGTCCAGATGATTTCGCGCGGATCGGCGTTCACCAGGGCCGCCACGTAGCCACGTGCCTCCTCCACGGCTTTTTCCGCCGTCCAGCCATACATGTGGCTGCGCGATGCCGGATTGCCGAACTGCTCGCGCAGGTAGGGAATCATCTTGTCGGCGACGCGGGGATCGATCGGCGTGGTGGCCGAGTAATCCATGTAGATCGGGAAATGCGGTGCGGTTTCAAAGTGCACTTGGCCTACGTTTTTTTCTGGGGCGTTCATCAATAACTCCTGCAATCAGCAACTGGTATTTTTGTCATTATCAACCGAGGGCGGCGTGGTTACGGTGCATCACCATCACGCTTTGCTCGGCAATCTTTTGTCTCTGCTGGTCGACCAGGTCCTGCAAGGACACAGAATCCAGATAATCGACCATTTTTTCGTTGAGTGTGGACCACAATTCATGCGTCATGCAGCGCGCACCCGTGGCCGCATCAGCGCCGTGGCAATGCTCCTTGCCGCCGCACTGCGTGGCATCGAGCGGTTCGTCGACGGCGATGATGATGTCGGCCACCGTCACCTTGTCGGCGCGACGCGCCAGGCTGTAACCGCCGCCCGGACCGCGGATCGATTCGACGATCTCATGGCGGCGCAGCTTGCCGAACAGCTGTTCCAGGTAAGACAGGGAAATCGACTGGCGCTGGCTGATGCCGGACAAGGTGACCGGCCCCTTGCCCTGGCGCAGGGCAAGATCGATCATCGCAGTCACGGCAAAACGGCCTTTTGTAGTCAGACGCATACATCCTCTGGTCAACTGGTTTAAAATATTGCGGTTTTTCAACTCCTCAAACCCTGAGTAGTTGAATGATTTAGTCAAGTATAACAAATTCGGCGGGGTTTGTCAGAGCGCCCCTCGATGACCACAGGGCTGGCAGGGGCATGGCCGGCCGCGCCAGGCGCGGCGGCGTCAGGAAAACAACAGTACGGCTCAGGCACGTAAAGCGCTGCGTACTTTCATCAGTTCAAAACCCAGCAGGTTCAAGCCGTCCCAGCGCGATGGATCGCCGATGCGCGGATTGTCCGACGCCAGGCCCACGCCCCAGATGCGATCGACGGGACTGGCTTCGACGATGACGCGCTCGCCCGTGCCCAGCAAAAACTTGCGCAGTGCGGCCTTTTGCGAGAACTTGGCAAAATTGCCATCGAAGACGATGCCGGCGCGCGCCGCTTCCCACACCCTGGCGTCAAAGTTCGCCACTTCGCGGCCCAGCTTCTTCACTTCCGACGGCCGCCCGGCCGCCACGATGCGCGCTTGCACGGCCGTGTCGCCAAACAGGGCCGCCTTTTGCGCCATCATGTAGTGTTCGGCCGTCGCATACGTCACGCCAGCGAGGCTGAACGGTGACGGGAACCACTGGCTGAAGCAGCTTTTGTCGGGCACCTGCGGCTGCGCCGGCGTGTGACCCCAGAAATACAGATAGTCGGGCACGCCGCCCGCCGCGATCCACGCCTTCAATTCTTCCACGTTACTGATTTGCATATTCCCCGCACTTCCGCCAGACAGGCGATGATTCAAGCTAAAGCACGCAATAGTTGCATCGGGCCAAACAAGGCCTGCATGTCACGATTGCCGATAAAGGACAGATTATACGGATGTTCCGCCGTCACCTGCGGCAAGGATGCCGCCACCGGCAGGCGCTTGATGAGCTCGGCAATCTTGCCCCACAACACCAATTGCGGCACGGCCGCCCCGCCCTGCTGCGCCAGCGCTTCCAGCACCACTTGCAGGAAGGGCAGCCAGCCGCGCGCATCCTGCACGGGCGGCACATGGGAACGGAACACCAGCGCTGCATTGAGCAGCAAGAAGCCCTGCTCCGTCATCTTGCGCTGCAAGTCGGGCAGGGTCTGGATCACGCCGCTGCCCGCCAGCTGCGCGGCGGCCGCCACGGGCGCCATGGCCACGCCGGACGTGTCGTCGCCCTGCAACTGGCCATCGGCCACCAGCAGCATCTTCATGAAGTTGCGCAGGGAGGTGGCGCGGTTGACGGGCTTCGACAGGCCCGTGGCCGACCATAAACTGCCGACGGCGCCATCCATGAAGCACACGCCCGTGGCGCTGTCGGCGCGCGGATACGGACCCTCGCCCACCAGCACGTAGCGCACCTGCGCCAGCGGCAAGGCAAAGGCGGCGAACAGCCGGCCCTGCGTGGGCAGATAATCGTCGATGGCCAGCACCGGCAGGTAGGCGGGATCGGCCGCCATCACGGCCTGCAAGCCGCGCAGCAGGATGGGACGCCAGGAAGCATGCGCCAGAGACAGGGCATCGATGATGCTGGCAGGAACGATTGTTGCAGTCATGGCGCGTAAAGTATTTGGGCAAACGCAAATTGTAGCCTACCGACAAGCTGGACTTGATGGCCCCAAATCAAGCACGATCGAGTAGGGGGCTGAGTTACCTCAGCCGCCCTCTCACACCACCGTACGTGCGGTTCCGCATACGGCGGTTCATTTCACAAGCTGGAAGCGCTGCTGGGTGTCCAGCAGCGAAAC